>NZ_CAWORF010000021.1:0-411415 GCF_963883545.1 Escherichia sp. E4702
ATTCCGCCACCTTCGCCCAGTGCGAGCAATATCAACGTGGTTTTTGGTGCGAGGGGGGGGACTTGAACCCCCACGTCCGAAAGGACACTAACACCTGAAGCTAGCGCGTCTACCAATTCCGCCACCTTCGCATACCATCAATTCTTAAAAAAGAATTGCTACCACGGAGGCGCATTCTAGTTGTTTTCAGCTTTTCGTCAATAGTTAATTATCGCCTGATGTGTAATTGCTGGAAAAATGGCCATCAGGAAACTAGCGTGCAGGTTTGGTAGGTCGGATAAGGCGTTCACGCCGCATCCGACACGGTATTTGGGTGCAAATGCCAGATGCGACGCTGGCGCGTCTTATCTGGCCTACGAAGGGCTAACGTGCAGGTTTTGTAGGTTGTATAAGGCGTTCACGCCGCATCCAGCACGGTATGCGGCGACAGGTGCTAGATACTTAACCTTTCTTCGCCTGGCGGGTCATAATGGCGCGATACACCTTGAAGCGCCCGGTTTGCGCGATCACTTCGTGGAAGCCAAATGTCTCATCCAGCACGTCCGGATAAGGCAGGAAGGCGTTCGCTACAATTCGCAACTCGCCGCCGCTATTAAGATGACGCACCGCGCCGCGAATTAGCGTTTGCGCCGCATCCAGGCTGGTTTGCATCCCATCGTGGAACGGCGGGTTGGAGATGATCATATCAAAACGACCTTTCACCTCGGAAAAGACGTTGCTGGCAAAGACTTCACCTTCAACACCGTTGGCCGCAAGCGTCGCACGGCTGGCTTCTACCGCCGGGGCAGAGACATCGCACAAGGTGAGACGAATTTTCGGCGAATGGCGCGCAAAGGCAACTGAAAGCACACCCGCGCCACAGCCGACATCCAGCACTTTACCTTTCGTGTGCGGAGTTAACGTCGAGAGCAGCAACTGGCTACCGACATCCAGACCGTCGCGGCTAAACACGCCCGGCAGCGTTTTGACCGTCAGGCCATCGACGTTATACTCGCCCCAGAATTTATCGGCATCAAATACCGGCTGTTTTTCCAGACGACCAAAATAGAGGCCACAGCGACGGGCGCTGTCGACTTTATTCAACGGCGCATAATCGGCCAGCATCTGCTCGGCGCTGCGTACGCCGCTGCGGTTTTCACCAACAACAAAAATATCCGTCCCCACCGGCAGCAGAGAAAGTAAATTCATCAACTGGAACTGGGCTTCTGGTTTATTCTTCGGCCAGTAGTAAATCAGCGTATCGCAATCTGCGACGTCATCCGCCGTGGCGACCAGACTAAAACGGGCGTTATCTCCCATCTGGCGGCTTAACACCTGCCAGTGGTGGAATTGCTGGGTATGAGCACGGCTGGCCGCGGTATCTAAACGCGCGGGCAGGTCATCCTGTAAGTCTCCGGCAAACAGAATACGGCTTTGTTCGAAATCATCACTGTGACGCAGCAAGACTTCACTTGCCGGGGTAAATGCAGACATGGAATGCTCCTCAATTGATACTGGCGGCGATTATAGCCATATGTTGGCGCGGTATCGACGAATTTGCTATATTTGCGCCCCTGACAACAGGAGCGATTCGCTATGACATCCCGACGAGACTGGCAGTTACAGCAACTGGGCATTACCCAGTGGTCGCTGCGTCGCCCTGGCGCGTTGCAGGGGGAGATTGCCATTGCGATCCCGGCACACGTCCGTCTGGTGATGGTGGCAAACGATCTTCCCGCCCTGACCGATCCCCTGGTGAGCGACGTTCTGCGTGCATTAACCGTCAGCCCCGATCAAGTGCTGCAACTGAAGCCAGATAGGATCGCGATGCTGCCGCAAGGCAGTCGCTGCAACAGCTGGCGGTTGGGTACTGACGAACCGCTATCACTGGAAGGCGCTCAGGTGGCATCACCGGCGCTCACCGAATTACGGGCAAACCCAACGGCACGCGCCGCGTTATGGCAACAAATTTGCACATATGAACACGATTTCTTCCCTCGAAACGACTGATTTACCAGCGGCTTTCCACATTGAACAACGCGCCCACGCCTTTCCGTGGAGTGAAAAAACGTTTGCCAGCAATCAGGGCGAGCGTTATCTCAACTTTCAGTTAACGCAAAACGGCAAAATGGCGGCGTTTGCGATTACGCAAGTGGTGCTGGATGAAGCTACATTGTTCAATATTGCGGTCGATCCCGACTATCAGCGTCAGGGACTGGGAAGGGCGCTGCTGGAACATCTGATCGACGAACTGGAAAAACGGGGCGTGGCGACGCTCTGGCTGGAAGTCCGTGCCTCAAACGCTGCCGCCATTGCCCTGTACGAAAGTTTAGGCTTTAACGAGGCGACGATTCGCCGCAATTACTACCCCACCACGGACGGTCGCGAAGACGCCATCATCATGGCGTTGCCAATCAGTATGTAAGACAAGGTGGAATAATGAAGTGGGACTGGATTTTCTTTGATGCCGATGAAACGCTGTTTACCTTTGACTCATTCACCGGCTTGCAGCGGATGTTTCTTGACTACAGCGTCACCTTTACCGCTGAAGATTTTCAGGACTATCAGGCCGTTAACAAGCCACTGTGGGTGGATTATCAAAACGGCGCGATCACTTCATTACAGCTTCAGCACGGGCGTTTTGAAAGCTGGGCCGAACGGCTGAACGTCGAGCCGGGTAAACTCAACGATGCCTTTATTAATGCGATGGCAGAAATCTGCACGCCGCTGCCGGGCGCGGTTTCCCTGCTTAACGCCATTCGTGGTAACGCCAAAATCGGCATCATCACCAACGGTTTTAGCGCCTTGCAGCAAGTGCGTCTGGAACGCACGGGCCTGCGTGATTACTTCGATTTGCTGGTGATTTCCGAAGAAGTTGGCGTTGCCAAACCGAATAAGAAAATTTTCGATTATGCGCTGGAACAGGCGGGCAATCCTGACCGTTCACGCGTGCTGATGGTTGGCGACACTGCCGAGTCCGATATTCTCGGTGGCATCAACGCCGGGCTTGCGACCTGCTGGCTGAATGCGCACAATCGCGAGCAACCAGAAGGCATCGCGCCCACCTGGACCGTCTCTTCGTTGCACGAACTGGAGCAGCTCCTGTGTAAACACTGATTGCCTCCCCCCCGTTGATGGGTAAAATAGCCGCAATTTTTCGTTTTCAACAAGCGCGGCGCGATGCCGCTTACTCAAGAAGAAAGAATTATGACGTTGTCTCCTTATTTGCAAGAGGTGGCGAAGCGCCGCACTTTTGCCATTATTTCTCACCCCAATAATTAAGCCCAAATTAAAGCTCTTTTACTCTTTCAAAGTCCTTTCAGTTAATTGAGTGCTAATCATATAACTCATTTAATAACATGATGTTATGTGGTTTCTTTAATTGAAAATTCTTTCATGTAACTTTAAATCGATCAGCTTGCTTTCATCAAAAATCTGTACATGTGCTTGTACATAATGTACAAAACAGCAGAGGTGTTTTTTTATTTGTACAAGGTGAGTAATGGCGCTGTCTGATGCGTGGTTGCGTTCAGTCGTTGGAAAGGAACGTGATAAGGTTTTGGTTAAATCCGATCGTGATGGTCTGTCTGTCAGAGTATCACCGAAAGGTCGCGTAGTGTTCCAATATCGTTATCAATGGGCAGGGAAAGGTGAGCGCCTTGATATCGGAACTTACCCGGCAACTGGATTAAAAGAGGCCAGAGAAGAGGTTATCCGTCTCCGTGGTGAACTCGAGTCAAACCGCAATCCACGATTAGTCAAGCAGGCTGAAAAACGAAAAGCTACTGAAGCCATGACGGTAGAGTCTGTGATCCGTGCCTGGTATGAAGCATATTGTGTAAAAAATAAAAAAGGTTCTGAACAGATACTCCGCTCGTTTGAGCTGCACCTGTTCTCTAAAATCGGGAATATCCCTCACGATGCAGCTACATTGCATGATTGGTTAGAAGTCCTGGAGCCTCTTAGCACTAAGACTCCAGCAATAGCAGACCGATTGCTAATTAACGCAAAGCAGGCCCATGTCTGGGCGTATAAGAGAAAGCTCATTGAAACTCGCCCGCTGTCGGATATCACGGGTAAAGATATGGATATCCGTAAAGGTCAGAAGAAACGGTTTCTGACACATGATGAAATTAAAATCCTTTATGCTGCGATCGATGGTTCTCGAATGGTTCCTAAATACCGGGCCTTCATTAAACTATTGCTGCATTTTGGCTGCCGTAGTTCAGAGCTAATTACCGCCAGGGTGGACGATTTTGATTTCATTAATAAAGTATGGACTGTACCACCAGAACGACATAAGACTGGGGAGATAACAGGCGAACCGCTAAAGCGGCCCATTATTGAACCGGTTGAAGAGCTTATAAAGTACGCTATTTCTATGAACAATGGTTCCGATATGCTTTTTACTAAGGAAGGAAGCAGGGAACCCGTTGGTCGGACATCATTGCAGTCGCTGCCTTACAATTTAATGCAGTACGCATGGCGGCGTTTGGGGTATCAATTCCCTCATTGGTCTCTTCATGATTTGAGGCGAACAGCACGAACAAACTTTTCTGATCTTACTGCGCCTCATATTGCAGAAATAATGCTAGGTCATAAACTGCCAGGGGTATGGCAAGTTTATGACAAGAGCGATTATCTAGAAGAACAGCGTAAAGCCTACCAGGCATGGTGGGAGAGAGTTGAATCGATCGTTACTTGTACTAACTCAGACACCAACTGATAGTTCGCTCTGAGCTAGGAACGGATATTCTTATACAAACGGTGTCGCCAGATTGCAGTAAAACTATTGATTGATAAGTGAGCAGACACAGATAAGCAGTCAATGAAACCAAAACTTCGCCAGCGATGACATTATCTGCAAGTCCTTTACTACAAACCTCCCATTTAGCTCTAATGTAAGGAATGCTATGCACCATCCAATACCCGCACAGTTAGATACGCCTGAAACCCTGAATTTTTGTCTGAAAGTTGTTCCTGATGCTCATGCTGTATTGATTAAAAATGAACCTTTCTCGGGAGCGGAAGTTATGGACTGCTTTTCGAATGTTGAAATGGTGATTGAACAGAATGGCGGAAGAGCTGTTTACGGTTGGGCTATCTGGCAGGTACCGGGAGTTTATATTGAAGCTGAGTTCCACTGTATTTGGGAGAATGATGCTGGAGAAATGCTGGATATCACGCCATATCCTTATAGTACGGAAAATATTTTATTTCTACCTGATAGTACGCGGATTTATAGGGGGCAGCAGGTAGACAATATCCGCCAGGCTCTTGTAAATGATCCTGATGTGATCAGATGGTTGTATCTTGCTAGAAAACGTTTTGAAATATTAAATACTGGTGACCTAGCGAACCAGCATGGGCATATTGAATTGCCACCCAAATTAGCCAAAGAGTTTAGCAAAGTTGTCGATGAGATAGAAAGGCTGTATTCCCGACTAAATCTCCGATATTCATGACGAGAGGGTATTGCTATAACCACTGACCATTGAAGATAACGCCTACGGCAGGCTGTTCGAGTTAGTTGTATTATGGCGGCATATGCCGCCAGTTTTAATCAGTATTAGCACAGCCACGAGGTCATACCTGTAATTACGGCTTTAGTTAATGCAATTAACTCCTTGTCAGAAAGTTCTTCTAGTTCCTTTCCAGGAAATAGGCCTGGTAACATGTCATTAGCAATATGTTCCAGCTCAATATATTTTCCTAAAAGTAAGGAGTCTTTGTATAGTTCAATCAGTTCTTCTTTCATCGATAAATCCCTCATTCTACGCTAGAAAAAACAATCAGTTAACGTTATATAACTAGGCGATACTCCCAGAATTCAATTCACAATAGTGCGCACTTATTGTGAAAAGTCGGTCGTGATATGTTTTGCAGATTGCCTAAAGTGACAGTATCTTGCAGCGCATACATCAAGAATCGCCGCCGGGCGCACCAGCTGACTGACCTGTTCCCCGTTGTTCAAGGATAGCGTTGCATCGACCCGTTGAACTCACAGCATAGCGCAAGCTGTCAGATTAGGTTTGGCTTTGTGCCATAGATGTGTCAGCTCCCATCTGAGATAATACACGTTACTCAATAACTCCAGCAAACCTGTATATCTTGCGTGATGCCCATTTATTTGGGCAGGATTTAATATCAGGATCTGGAAAATCAGGCCTGTATTTCTGGCCAGTTCTCCTGTTTACGCTATTCCAGCGAAGAACAGTCGATACTGAAACGCCACAGAATTCGGCAACTTGTTTTGTTGTCATTAAGTTGTTCATTACTTCACCTCCTGCGGCGGCTCCGGTAGCGGTATCCAGTGGGTTACTTTCGATGCCGGTTCTTCCCCATCGTCAGTAACTGCCCACCATTTGTTTCTCGACCAATCGTAATACCCTTCGAAGGTATCGCACTCAGTCCAGCCGTAAGACTTACCCCAACACCAAACATACCGTTTATCGTTCGGCATTCGCTCACTACAGCTTATCCAACCATCCGGAATTACCGGAGAGTTGCCCGACAGCTCGTTCAACTTGTAAGTCTGGCTTACAGGTTCGGCACCATGAATCATGGCGGTGCGGCGGGCGTTCCAGCCTTCATCAAAACCGACTATGCCATTATTTAAAGACGGACGAGCATCTGGCACCACCGGTACTGGTTTGGCTATATATAGCGGCTGAACATACCAGCCCTTTGATAACCAACTGTCAGCAATGTTTTTACTCCTGGTTATTGCCGGAATACCTAAGCCATTGTCTGAATGCAGCCATGCCACCGGATCCTCTTCCAGCGATGCCAGAGCAATTTCATAAGCACGGCGCTCAATATCGTCTCGAACCTCTAGGCTGCTGATTCGTTCTTTGATTTCTTTAATCAGTTCTTTATTGGTAAATGTGGTCATTATGCTCAGCCTCCGGCGCTTTTGGCATTACTGCCCAGTGAGTGATATTGACGTTTTCAAGGTCCCCGACCTGAAATGTCCACTGCCATTCTCCGGTTTCTTTTTGCCCCCATGTGTACCAGAGAGAACGCCAGCCAATCAGCCAGCCTTCTCCGTTAGCATCAAATAACAGAACACTTTCATTTGCTGGTGGCAGTTCAGCTGACACTGGTATTATTTTGTTTTCCAGTGCCGCACATTTAGCTTCAAGCGCGTCGAATTTACGTACCAGGTACTCAGCATTTGTTTCGTTCACTTTCAGATCTCGCGGTACACATCTCCCACGAAGAAACCCTTCCATTTCGAAAACATTCATGCGCATTTGCGTAACTCCGATAACTCGTTAAAACGTTCCATAAACATCCCGTAGGCATGGTCCGGTGCCAGTGGAATCACTTTGAACATATCTGTTGCCGGGATACCTTCCAGTACAGGCCAGAAAGAGCCATCATCAAGCCCGAGATCGCGGCGTTCGGTTGCCAGCATAATGAGATCGGCATATTTCACTGGCGTGCTCATAACCGGAGGTAACCCGTATTTCTCACGGATTACGGCGTCTATTTTTTCTTCCATCCGTTTATAGTCAGGAAGAAGGCGTTTCAGTGGTGCGGGGATGTCCTGGCAATACGCTTCTGTTGCATCATGCATTAACGCTTCAAAAGCAAATTCCTGATGCACCAGCTGGCTGCAAAGCACCGCATGTTGGGCGACGCTGTAGAAGTGAGAAAGATGACCGGCAAAGCGGCAGATATTTGAAAGGGAAACCGCGATATCGTTAATAACGATGTCGTCTTTATTTATCTTGTCATAATAAAAATGCTTCCCGGAAAAAGTTTTAATAAATGACATTTCGTTCTCCACTTTATATGCGCTGCACCGCGCTGAATTTTGGGAAAAGGAAGCCCTCACCATCCGGCGATTATTGAGTCAATTACGTTTCAATAGATGCCCCAGCAGGGGCGGTTAGTTTCTCCACAAAACAGAGAAGAACACCTGCGGTGACAGCCGCCCGGATGGATTGGGTTATGAGCCCGTCGTCCGGTGATGCTCTTCTCTGTTTTGTAAAAAGAGCGGTACCAGCCGGAAGCAATGGTACAAACTGATACCGCCAAGGCAGTGGCTGTTGTGGCGGGGTTGTCACTCAGGCGTATGGTCAGCCTGACAACCCGGTGTCCTCAACGGGGAAAGAGTAACCCCGCCATACTTACCGCCGCGCCATTTCGCGGATTACCACAACGCTGAGAGCACTTAGCCAGTTCGGCGCCACACTTTGTCTCGGCTCCATAAATGCTCTTATCGTTGCACCCTGGTCTCTTCCCAGGCGTCAAACCGAATCGCCACGCTGGTTAGGCGTCTTATCAGCATCATCATTGACTTGCACATTCCGGCTACCTGGTTTGTTTGCCCGAGCAAGGAGTGGATTGTCCCCTTTAACGTCTCCAGACCGCTAACGACGCATGTGCCATACGCCGTGTTACAACCAAACTTTGTTTGAATCTTGCCTGTTGCATGTTTCTTTTGGATACATTATGTATCCCAAGGGTACATTGTCAAGTATAAAAAAACCTGCCGAAGCAGGTTCATAAATATTGATTAGGTCTTTATTTTGTATCTTCTTGGTTTTCCCGAGAAAATCACTGTACCAATTATAGAGCAATTACCGTTGATCTTAATGTAAGGTTCAGGCCAGTTTGGGTTTAATGCTTTGAGGTAACGCTGTGTTCCATCTTCTATCAACCGCTTGAAGGTGGTTTCGCCTGTATCGTGCATCAATGCAATAACGTCGTCACCGTGGCAGGCAGGGACTTCAGGATCAACAAAAATCATGTCTCCTGGGCGGTACTCATCAATCATTGAATCACCAATCACCCGCAAGATATAAGTCATTTCACCACAGGGTACAGGGCAGGGATAAGTTTCTGCTGTGCTCAAATCAACCTCAGAATAACCAACTTCTTTCCATGCTCCGGCCTGTACCCATGATATGACAGGGACTAACGTTATTTGTTTGTTAGTGATTGAAACATCAGGTTTTTTTGTGATGTTCGTTGTCTGGTGTTCTTGATCAAGCCATCCGACAGGCAGGTCGAAACATTTTTCGATGTGCCGTGCCATGCTGTCACCGATATTTTTAGTTGCACCATCTCCCATAAACCTGCTGGTCTGGGTTGGCTCGCGATCAATCATGGTGGCAAAGGAAGAATTCCCGCCAACACCATCTCTCAGTTTTCTGGCGTTAGACCGCCGGATGTCATGGACTGTTTTCATAATGAAATTAAAACCCTTGTACCGTTAAGGTACAAGTATCTTGAAGGTTCATTTTAATCATGTAATATGTACATCGGAGGTACATATTGTATGAAAGCGTATTGGGACTCTTTAACCAAAGAACAGCAGGGCGAGTTGGCCGGAAAAGTTGGCTCAACACCAGGCTACTTACGGCTGGTTTTCAATGGTTATAAAAAAGCCAGTTTTGTGCTGGCTAAAAAAATTGAGCAATGCACGTCAGGTGCAATTACGAAATCTGACTTAAGACCGGATATCTATCCGAAAGATTAACAGAACACCTTCAATTTTTAACCACAGAACGATGAGGCTAACCGTGGGTAAGCATCACTGGAAAGTAGAAAAACAGCCTGAGTGGTACGTGAAAGCTGTCAGAAAAACTATCGCGGCATTGCCGGGGGGTTACGCTGAAGCTGCTGACTGGCTGGATGTAACAGAGAACGCATTATTTAACCGCCTTCGTGCCGATGGCGATCAGATTTTCCCGCTGGGATGGGCAATGATTTTACAGCGCGCGGCTGGCACTCACTACATTGCGGATGCTGTCGCACAGTCTGCTGGTGGGGTGTTTGTATCGCTTCCTGAAATTGAGGAAGTAGAGAACGCCGATATAAACCAGCGCCTGCTGGAAGTCATCGAACAGATCGGGAGTTACTCAAAGCAGATTCGTTCGGCAATCGAAGATGGGGTAGTGGAGCCACACGAGCAGACAGCAATTAATGATGAGTTGTATCTGTCAATTTCGAAGCTCCAGGAGCATGCAGCACTGGTCTACAAAATCTTTTGCGCTCCAGAAAAGAGTGACGCCCGCGAGTGTGCAGCTCCGGGCGTCGTGGCGTTTTGTGTCTGTGGAGAAACTAACGCATGAACAGTTTAACGGCAAATAATCGTTTGTCGCAACAGCTGGTGGTCAGTGTCGCTGAACACCTGTTGTTACGGCATGAATGCAGATTACCAAATCACCTGGCTGTAAGTAACCACAGAGAACTTTACCTGACTGTGGGGGGCGAGTTGTGCAGGAACTTAACCGCTGGTTTCGTGACGGAAGAGGGCTTTATGTCCATGTTATTCGTTGGGAGCCAGAAACACAGCGCGTTATCTATCTTCGCAAAGACTACCCGCATGAGTGCTTTAGTCCTTTGTGGAAATTCAGGCGTGATTTTGTTGAGTGTGAAGGACCACCAGCACATTGATTCTGCCATTCTGGGACGTTACACTGTTCAGGCACCTTATAAAGCGGGTGCCGGGATTGGCGTCCTGGAATTGCATACGGCGACAATTGGCGCGTTAGCGTCTTTTTTGTTGCTACAACTCAGCTATACCCAAATTATGGTGGGCTGGGTGGGGGCACCGAAAGGTGCGCCGGTTTCCGTATGCGCCGGTTACGCCAACCCTGCTCAGTTCACCACCAGCGAAATTGGCGTTTCCGGTGGTGGAAGTTATCCATTGCATACGGAGGCTGCCATCATGGCTACTGTCCCAGCCCTCTCTCGTCTGAATGATGACGACTTACATAAACTCAGTTATGTAACAACTGCACTACGTGCTCTGCGCAAGGTAACTCTTTCGGATCCGCAGGCGCATCAGGTTCTGGTAGAAACCCTTCTTAACTTGCAGGCTGAACGTATTCGTCTGGCGGATAAGGCTAATTTTCATATTCACCGTCTCCTTAATATCAGCGGAGGGCATCGTCATGCTTAATCCGTTGATTCTCAATATTTGCCGTTTGCTTCAGCGTAAAAAAACATCAATTCCTACAGTTGGGCAGTGGTACACCACGCCTGCAGGGCATGTTCTACGTGTTAGCCTGGTTGACCGTGAATGTCAGAAGGTGATTTGTGAACCGCTGGGCCGTAATTACCGCGTCAGTATGCCGCTTATAGCCTTTCGCTCCGGAAAAAACATGAAGCATCTCGGAGGTGCAGCATGAGTATGGAGCTGATGGTTAAAGCGATGAAAATTCGAGTGGGTAATCCATTGCGAAAACTGGTTCTGATCAAGCTGGCTGATAATGCCAGCGATCAGGGTGAGTGCTGGCCCAGCTACCAGCATATTGCTGACCAGTGCGAGATTAGCAAACGTTCTGTGATGAATCATATTGCGGCCCTTTGTGAGTCCGGGCTGGTAAAAAAAGTCACCCGGAAAGGTGAAAAAGGTAACTCAAGTAATATCTATCTCCTTCATCTGGATGGTGCAGGAGATTCACTAGGGGGTAGTGCAAATAATTCACTATCTGGTGCAGCAAATTCACCAGGTAGTGCAGGAGTTGCACCAGGGGGTAGTGCAGGAGATTCACCCAGAACCAGTCACTCTTTTGAACCAGTCAAAGAATCAGTCAATGAACCAATAGCTTTTGGTGCATCTGCTGATGAGTCTGTGCGAGTTCGTTCAAACCGACCGGAATACTCTCCGGAGTTTGAGCAGGCATGGCTGGCATATCCCAAACGTGCTGGTGGCAATTCAAAATCTGCAGCCTTCAAAGCCTGGAAAGCCCGTTTGAATGAGGGGGTAAACCCCGAAACCATGCTGGAAGGTGTGAAACGCTACGCGGGCTGGGTATCTGCGATGGGTAACAGTGGCACACAATTTGTGAAACAGGCTGTCACGTTCTTTGGTCCGGATCGTCATTTCGAAGAATCCTGGGAAGTTCCTGCGGTATCTGCAGCCAGACGCGAGGACCCGTACTTCAAAGCCAGTTACGACAACGTGGACTACAGCCAGATCCCGGCAGGATTCAGGGGGTGATCATGAGTCTTTTGAATGAAGTTCAGAAATTCATTGAAGCCCATCCGGGGTGTACTTCCGGAGACATTGCGGATGCTTTTACAGGTTACTCACGGCAGCGCGTTCTGCAGTCAGCAAGCAAGTTACGTCAGAGTGGGCGTGTGGCTCACCGTTGTGAAGGGGATACACGCAGACATTTCCCGCGCCTGACTGAGAGAGCGCAGGAGCCGGAACCACAACCAGTTCGTGAAACCAGACCTGTGCGCAATTTCTATGTCGGCACTAACGATCCACGGGTGATTTTGTGCCTGACCCGCCAGGCTGAAGAACTGGAGTCAAGGGGCTTATACCGTCGTGCTGCAACCGTGTGGATGGCGGCATTCCGTGAAAGCCACTCCCAGCCAGAACGAAACAATTTTCTGGCGCGTCGTGAGCGGTGCTTACGGAAAAGCAGCAAGCGCGCTGCATCGGGTGAAGAGTGGTATCTGTCAGGGAATTACGTGGGGGCTTAATGAGTAATAAATATTGCCAGGCGCTGGTGGAACTGCGGAACAAACCAGTCCATGAACTGAAGGAAGTGGGCGATCAGTGGCGCACGCCGGACAACATTTTCTGGGGAATTAACACCCTGTTTGGCCCGTTTGTTCTGGATCTGTTCACTGACGGTGATAACGCCAAATGTGCTGCGTATTACACGGCGGAAGACAACGCGCTGGCGCATGACTGGTCAGAACGTCTTGCGGAGCTTAAAGGTGCTGCCTTTGGTAATCCCCCATACAGCCGCGCCAGTCAGCATGAGGGGCAATACATCACCGGCATGCGTTACATCATGAAACATGCCAGTGCCATGCGTGATAAGGGCGGGCGCTATGTTTTCCTGATCAAAGCTGCCACCAGCGAAGTGTGGTGGCCGGAAGATGCGGACCATATTGCTTTTATTCGCGGGCGTATTGGTTTTGAACTGCCTGCCTGGTTTATCCCGAAGGACGAGAAGCAGGTGCCGACAGGAGCGTTCTTCGCTGGTGCTATTGCTGTTTTCGACAAGACCTGGAAGGGACCGGCAATCAGCTACATCGGGCGCGATGAACTTGAGGCATGTGGTGAGGCGTTTCTGGCGCAGGTTCGCCAGCAGGCGGAAAAACTGGTCAGGGAGATGGCGGCATGACGACGTTAACTCAATGCCAGCAGCAGGTGCTGGATATGCTGATTTCTTATCAGAAAGAACGTGGCTTCCCGCCAACCAATCAGGAGGTGGCAACCATGCTGGGATACCGTTCGGTGAATGCAGCGGTGGAGCATCTTCGCTCACTGGAGAAAAAAGGCGTCATCACGATAAAGCGTGGTGTGGCCCGGGGGATAACGCTTCATACCGCGGTGAAGGACGACGACAGCGAGGCGGTCGAGATTATCCGATCACTGCTTGCCGGTGAGGAAAACGCCAGGCTGCGTGCAGCCTACTGGTTACATGAGAGGGGCCTGAAAGTATGAAGCTGATTCTGCCTTTTCCGCCCAGCGTGAACACGTACTGGCGACACCCCAACAAAGGGGCGTTTGCAGGTAAGAGCCTGATAAGCGCGGCGGGACGCAAATTCCAGAGCGCGGCGTGTGCAGCAATAGTTGAGCAGTTACGTCGTCTGCCAAAACCAACGTCGGCACCTGCTTCAGTGGAGATCGTGTTGTTTCCTCCGGATAACCGGATCCGCGATCTGGACAACTATAACAAGGCGCTGTTTGACGCCCTGACCCACGCGGGTGTGTGGGAAGACGACAGTCAGGTGAAAAGAATGCTGGTGGAGTGGGGACCGGTTATCCCGGAAGGGAAGGTCGAGATCACTATCAGTAAGTACGAGAAAACGGCGGGTGCAGCCGCCTGATCAAGAGGAGAAACGAAGTATGAATAATCTGATGGTCATTGATGGTATTGAAGTTCGTCGTGATGCTTATGGGCGTTACAGCCTGAACGATCTGCACAGGGCTGCCGGTTCTCTGGATAAGCATAAGCCTGCATACTGGCTCCGCAATGAGCAAACTGAACGTTTAATAAGCGAGTTGCAGATTTGCAACTCGGTCAATATAGAGCCAGTTAACGTTATTCGTGGCGGAAATAACCAGGGGACGTATGTCTGCAAAGAACTGGTGTATGCCTATGCAATGTGGATCAGCCCGTCATTCCATCTGAAGGTGATCCGTACTTTCGACATGGTAACCAGCGCACCTGAAAAATTATCCGGACAGGCTGCTGACAAGATGCAGGCTGGCGTGATTCTGCTGGACTTTATGCGTCGGGAGTTAAACCTGTCTAACTCATCTGTGCTTGGGGCCTGTCAGAAACTCCAGGAGGCTGTTGGCTTACCGAATCTGGCACCGCGCTATGCCATTGATGCTCCTGCTGACGCGCCTGATGGCTCAAGTCGCCCTACGCTGTCGCTGAGTGCACTGCTGAAACAGTATGGTATCCGCCTTACGGCTAATCAGGCATATCACCAGATGGTGAAGCTGGGGATCGTCGAACAGCGCGAACGATACAGCCGTACCGCGATTAACAACATCAAAAAATTCTGGTCGCTGACAGCGAAAGGCTGCATGTTCGGCAAGAACATCACCAGTCCCGCAAATCCGCGCGAGACGCAGCCGCATTTCTTCGAATCCCGATTCCCTGAGCTGTTAAAGCTGCTCGATACCGTTCATTGAGGTGACCGTGAGAGCACTACTGACCCCTGAAATTGCCCCGCGCATGGGGATCGTATTGTTCAGGCCAGGTTCAGAGCTGATGCCCTTGTTTATGCAGGGGCGTGTCCTGCTGGAGCCTGAGCCGGAACGTTATTCATCTTTCGCCAGTGGTGCCGTTCCGGCGGCATCACAACCGCTGGCGGATGATCCTGCCGTTCAGGCCGTGTTCCGCAATGAGGCAGTGATCCGTCGTGCTGGTGGCGTGGAATGTCTTGAAAGCTGGTTACTTCGTGAAAAAGGCTGCCAGTGGCCTCATTCCGACTGGCACAGCGAGAACATGACCACAATGCGACACGCGCCGGGCGCAATCCGTCTGTGCTGGCACTGCGATAACCAGCTGCGCGATCAGTTCACGGAACGGCTGGAATCAATGGCAACGGATAACTGTGCCCGCTGGGTGTTGTCTGTAGTCCGTCGGGATCTCGGTTTTGATGATAACCATGCCGTGACAATGCCGGAACTGTGCTGGTGGCTGATTCGTAATGACCTGGCGGATGCCTTACCTGAAAGCGCAGCCCGTAAGGCGCTGAGATTACCGAAACCTGTTGTGCCGTCTGTCACCCGGGAAAGTGACCTTGTGCCTTCGGTTCCTGCCACCAGCATCATCCAGGATAAAGCGAAAAAGGTGCTGGCGCTGAAAGTGGATCCGGAGTCGCCAGAGTCTTTTATGTTACGCCCAAAACGCCGCCGCTGGGTTAATGAAAAGTACACGCGCTGGGTTAAGACACAGCCGTGTGCATGTTGTGGAAAGCCTGCTGATGATCCCCACCACCTGATAGGCCATGGTCAGGGTGGAATGGGTACAAAAGCGCATGACCTCTTTGTGTTGCCTTTGTGCAGAAAGCATCACGACGAGCTGCATGCGGATACCGTGGCATTTGAAGAGAAGTATGGCTCTCAGCTGGAGCTGATATTTCGTTTTATCGATCGTGCGCTGGCAATTGGCGTATTGGCGTAAGTGGAGAACGAGCATGAACCTTGAAGCCTTACCAAAATATTACTCCCCAAAATCTCCAAAATTGAGCGATGACGCACCGGCGACAGGCTCAGGTGGTTTAACGATTACGGATGTGATGGCTGCGCAGGGGATGGTGCAGTCGAAAGCACCGCTTGGGTTTGCCTTATTCCTGGCAAAAGTTGGTGTTCAGGATCCTCAATTTGCGATTGAAGGTCTGCTCAATTACGCGATGGCACTGGATAACCCGACATTGAACAAATTGAGTGAAGAAACCCGGTTACAGATCATCCCTTACCTTGTGAATTTTGCCTTTGCTGATTATTCCAGGTCTGCGGCAAGTAAGGCTCGCTGTGAGCATTGTGCTGGTACTGGATTTCATAATGTATTGCGCGAAGTGGTGAAACACTCCAGAAGCGGGGAATCTGTTATCAAGGAAGAGTGGGTGAAGGAACTATGTCAGCATTGCCATGGTAAGGGAGAAGTCAGCACGGCTTGCAGAGGGTGTAAGGGTAAAGGCATTGTCCTGGATGAAAAAAGAACCCGGCTTCATGGCGCGCCTGTTTATAAGATTTGTGGGCGTTGCAATGGAAATCGGTTTAGTCGTTTACCGACCACACTGGCACGACGTCATGTCCAGAAGCTGGTACCAGACCTGACTGATTATCAGTGGTACAAAGGATATGCAGACGTCATTGATAAACTGGTAACAAAGTGCTGGCAGGAAGAAGCATTCGCAGAGTTACAGTTGCAAAAAGTGACACGATAGCTACATTTTTAATGATTTTCTCCGCATAATGCTTGCAATTTTCAAAAAATATGGTTAGCCTTAACGTAAAGATGGGCATTGAATGTCTAACTTTTATAAACCCGCTCAGGCGGGTTTATGTTGCATGTTTTTTGAACAGGTGATATTGTGATCTCCATCACATTTGTGATGCTGGTTGAAAGGAGATCACCATGCAAAATAGTAAACACACGACCAAGAAGGTCGTGGCAATTGCAAATAATATTGAGATTGGCTCAGTATTAGTGTCTGCTACTCAGAAAAGTATTCTGCTGAATACTGGTTGGGAATTACCAATTATAGAAGTAGACAAGCTGTCTCATTCCTATGAGGTTTACATTAAACCTCGTCATAAAACCCTCCATCCTTCGCGATGATGAAAGTAAGATTTTTGAGGCCGCCTACGGGCGGCCTTTTTTATGCGCACTTCTGCAAATCAGCGTTATAACCAGCTTCTTTCCCTTTTACTCGTTGCACTTCCGGTAACCGGAGGTGGGAATTATGAAATGCACAACGATCCTCATTCCTGGCCTGACTTACTTGAATTGTTACAGAGCTGGTGGCGTGGAGACACACCACTGGGCGCAGTGATTATGTCGATTGTTATGGCTGGATTGCGCATTGCCTATTTTGGCGGTGGTGGTGGCTGGAAGCGAAAAACGCTCGAGATTTTGCTCTGTGGTGCTCTTACGCTGACTTTTGCATCCGCGCTTGAGTATGTCGGATGGCCTAAATCGCTTTCTGTTGCCATTGGTGGCGGCGTTGGGCTGATCGGTGTCGATGCTATTCGTGGGGCTGCAATGCGAGTAATCGGTAACAAGTTTGGTAGCTCGAAGGAGTAATTTATGCAGGTGTTAAATTCCCAGCGTAAAGCTTTCCTTGATATGGTGGCATGGTCAGAAGGAACGGATAACGGGCGACAACCGACACGTAACCACGGTTATGACGTTATTGTCGGTGGAGAACTCTTCACTGATTACTCCGATCACCCTCGCAAACTTGTCACGCTAAACCCGAAACTCAAATCAACAGCTGCAGGCCGTTATCAACTTCTTTCACGCTGGTGGGATGCTTACCGCAAGCAGCTTGGGCTGAAAGACTTCTCTCCCAGAAGCCAGGATTCAGTGGCATTACAGCAGATTAAAGAGCGTGGCGCTTTACCGATGATTGATCGCGGTGATATCCGTCAGGCTATCGATCGTTGCAGCAATATCTGGGCGTCATTACCCGGTGCAGGTTACAGTCAGTATGAACATAAAATCGGTGACCTGATTGCCCGATTTAAAGAGGCTGGTGGGGTGGTAAATGAAGTTGAGTTATAAGCTGGTTATCTCTGCTTTCTTCGTTACTGTCGTCAGTTCTATCATCTGGTCAGCCAACTACTACAGCAAATATCAGCACGAAAAGAAACGTGCTGATGATGCTGCACGAAATGCTGAATCAGCAACTGCTATTACCAATAACGTCCTGCAATCAGTGCAAATCATAAATACAGTTCTGGAGGCTAACCAGCATGCAAAACAGCAGATCGCACTGGAGTCACAGAGAACCCAGGAAGATATCAAAGCGGCTGTTGCGGATGATGATTGTGCTTCACGTCCTGTGCCTGCTGCCGCTGCTGACCGGTTGCGGAAATTCGCGAACGGTTTACGTGAGCGCTCCGGTGGCACCACTGCCAGCCAGTCTGACTTCTGATACTCCTGTACCGTTTATACCCAATCCGCTGACGTATGGTGCCAGTCTGGAGTTGAATGTGAGTCTGTTGTCAGCGTTGGGACAATGCAATATTGACAAAGCGGGGATTAGAAAGATAGAGGCGAGCCGGTCAGGTAGAAATGAATCAGGCTCAAAGTGAAGCGGAAAAGGTCTGTGGCACAAACTGATGCTGCCATAATTACAGCCTGATGACTTGTGGAATGAAACATGTTGAACCTCCTTAATTGATGTGATTCGAGTGAGGAAGGCATTCTGTCCTTCTATAGTGTCCAGTAAATCAAACAGGAAGCTTGTCTCACGTGTGAGACAAGCCTCTCCATTAGCGAGTTGTATTGATTACAACTCTTCAAAGAGTTCATTACTGGGTAGATGAAAATAGTTTCACGACGAATGGAGGAGACTATGTCGGTGGCTTCTTCATTGGAGTACATATGCTCCCTCGAACCTCAAAAGCATGCCGAGTTCGCGGCTGCCGCCATACCACGACTGACCCGTGTTGAAGCTCCGTAATTGATGTTATTCGAGTGAGGAAGGCATTCTGCCCCCCTATACTGTCCAGTAAATCAAACAGGAAACTTGCCTCACGCGTGAGACAAGCCTCTCCCATCAGTGAGTTGTATTGATCTCGACTCTTCAAAGAATTCATTACTGGGTAGATGAAAATAGTTTCACGACGAATGGAGGAGGCTATGTCGGTAGCTTCTTCATTGGAGTACATATGCCACCACGAACCCCAAAAGCCTGCCGTGTTCGCGGCTGCCGCCATACCACAACTGACCCGTCAGGCTATTGCGAAAGCCACAAAAGTGAAGGCTGGAAGCAATACAAGCCAGGACAATCCCGTCATCAGCGCGGTTATGGTTCGAAGTGGGACGGTATCCGCGTGCGCGTCCTGAAGCGTGACAAAGGTTTATGTCAGTTATGTCTGCGTGCTGGTGTGGTGCGTGAGGCGAAAACCGTTGACCACATAATTCCTAAAGCGCATGGCGGCACAGATTCAGACAGCAATCTGCAGAGCCTGTGCTGGCCGTGTCATAAGGCGAAGACGGCTCGTGAACGGCTGAAGTAAGAACCAGTTCCCACTGCCAGAGGGGAGGGCGGGTCAAATCCCTGTGACCTGACGCCTTCAGGACTGCCCGCCCCATCGTTTTTTTATACCCGCGAAAAATGAAATTTAACCAGGAGTGCCGCATATGGCTGGAACGGCGGGGCGTTCCGGGCGTCGCCCCAAGCCAACGGCGCGCAAGGCGCTGGCCGGAAACCCCGGCAAGCGAGCCCTGAACAAAGATGAACCCGTTTTTACGCCCATCAAAGGTGTTGAGCCACCGGAGTGGTTCGCTGAAGAAGAGCTCCCTCTCGCCACGATCATGTGGCAACTGACAACCAAAGAACTCTGCGGTCAGGGCCTGCTGTGCGTGACTGACCTCGCAGTGCTTGAGCGGTGGTGCGTGGCCTATGAGTTCTGGCGACGTGCTGTGAAAAATATTGCCAGACAGGGCAACACCATCACCGGTGCAATGGGCGGCATGGTCAAAAATCCGGAGCTGACCGCCAAAAAAGAACAGGAGTCCGAGATGAGCAGTACGGGGGCAATGCTCGGACTCGACCCCAGCAGCCGCCAGCGTCTGATTGGCCTGGCGGGGCAGAAGAAAGCCACTAACCCGTTTCTGAAAATTATCGAATCATGAGCCGGAAATCTTACCCCAACGTAAATGCTGCAAATCAGTATGCCCGGGATGTCGTGCGCGGAAAGATTGTTGCCTGCCAGTTTGTGATTCAGGCCTGCCAGCGCCATCTTGATGACCTGATGGCGGAAAAAAGTAAGTCGTTTCGTTACCGCTTCGACAAGGACCTGGCTGAACGGGCCGCCAAATTTATTCAGCTGTTGCCGCACACCAAGGGTGAGTGGGCATTTAAACGGATGCCCATCACGCTGGAGCCGTGGCAGCTATTTGTGATCTGCTGTGCGTTTGGCTGGGTCAATAAAGGCACCCGGTTGCGCCGCTTCCGGGAGGTGTATACCGAAATTCCCCGTAAGAACGGCAAATCGGCAATCTCTGCCGGTGTTGCCCTGTATTGTTTTGCCTGTGATAACGAGTTCGGCGCGGAAGTGTATTCCGGTGCCACGACGGAGAAACAGGCATGGGAAGTCTTTCGTCCGGCACGACTGATGTGTAAACGCACACCCATGCTGACGGAAGCGTTCGGGATTGAGGTTAACGCCTCAAACATGAACCGTCCGGAGGATGGTGCGCGGTTTGAACCGCTGATCGGTAACCCCGGTGATGGTTCATCACCCCACTGTGCCGTGGTGGATGAATATCACGAGCACGCCACAGATGCGCTTTACACCACAATGCTTACCGGGATGGGGGCGCGACGCCAGCCACTGATGTGGGCCATCACCACCGCCGGGTACAACATTGAGGGGCCGTGCTATGACAAGCGGCGGGAAGTTCTCGAGATGCTCAACGGTTCGGTACCCAACGATGAACTGTTCGGGATCATCTATACCGTTGACGAAGGCGATGACTGGACCGACCCGGAGGTGCTGGAAAAAGCCAACCCGAATATTGGCGTGTCGGTTTATCGCGAATTTTTGTTAAGTCAGCAGCAGCGTGCGAAAAATAACGCCCGTCTGGCAAACGTCTTTAAAACAAAACACCTCAATATCTGGGTGTCGGCGCGTTCGGCGTATTTCAACCTGGTGAGCTGGCAGAGCTGCGAGGATAAATCACTGACCCTTGAGCAGTTCGAGGGGCAGCCGTGCATTCTGGCCTTTGACCTGGCGCGTAAGCTGGATATGAACAGCATGGCGCGACTTTATACTCGCGAGATTGACGGTAAAACGCATTACTACAGTGTGGCCCCGCGTTTCTGGGTACCGTATGACACGGTGTACAGCGTCGAGAAAAATGAAGATCGACGGACAGCCGAACGCTTTCAGAAATGGGTGGAAATGGGCGTTCTGACCGTTACCGATGGTGCGGAGGTGGATTATCGCTACATCCTCGAGGAGGCCAAAGCGGCGAACAAAATCAGCCCGGTCAGTGAGTCACCCATCGACCCCTTCGGGGCGACCGGGTTGTCACATGACCTTGCTGATGAAGACCTGAACCCCATCACTATCATTCAGAACTACACCAACATGTCCGACCCGATGAAAGAGCTGGAAGCGGCAATTGAATCGGGGCGCTTTCATCATGATGGCAATCCCATCATGACCTGGTGTATCGGCAACGTGGTCGGCAAAACCATTCCGGGTAACGATGATGTGGTGAAGCCCGTCAAAGAGCAGGCGGAAAACAAAATCGATGGTGCAGTTGCGCTGATTATGGCGGTTGGCAGAGCCATGCTGTACGAGAAAGAAGACACGCTGTCTGACCACATTGAGTCCTATGGGATCCGCTCGCTTTAACTGAGGTAATTATGATCATGCTGATTTTCGCGCCTCTGGTGGGCGTGCTGGGGGCGCTTTTGCTGGCGTATGGTGCCTGGCTGATTTATCCCCCGGCGGGGTTTGTTGTTGCCGGGGCGTTGTGCCTGTTCTGGTCGTGGCTGGTGGCGCGATATCTCGACCGTACACAGTCGTCTGTCGGCGGAGGTAAATAGTGTTCTTTTCGGGATTATTTCAACGAAAAAGTGACGCGCCGGTGACCACGCCAGCAGAGCTGGCGGATGCTATCGGGCTGTCATATGACACCTATACCGGAAAGCAGATCAGCAGCCAGCGGGCCATGCGACTGACGGCGGTTTTTTCCTGCGTCAGGGTGCTGGCAGAGTCGGTCGGGATGTTGCCCTGCAATCTGTATCACCTGAACGGCAGCCTGAAACAGAGAGCCACCGGCGAACGTCTGCATAAGCTGATCTCCACGCATCCCAATGGCTATATGACGCCGCAGGAGTTCTGGGAGCTGGTGGTCACCTGTCTGTGCCTGCGGGGAAACTTTTACGCCTACAAAGTGAAAGCATTTGGTGAAGTGGCTGAACTGCTGCCCGTCGATCCCGGCTGTGTGGTACCGAAGCTTAACAGTAGCTGGGAGCCGGTCTATCAGGTCACATTCCCGGACGGCTCCACGGATGTACTGAGCCAGGAAGATATCTGGCATGTGCGCACGCTGACGCTGGACGGACTGGTGGGGCTGAATCCCATCGCCTATGCCCGCGAGGCAATATCGCTGGCAGCTGCGACCGAAGAGCACGGGGCCAGACTGTTCAGCAATGGCGCGGTGACGTCCGGTGTGTTGCGTACAGAACAGACGCTGTCGGATCAGGCTTATGAGCGCCTGAAGAAAGATTTTGAGGAGCGTCACACCGGGCTTGGCAATGCTCACCGCCCGATGATCCTTGAGATGGGGCTGGACTGGAAGTCGATGGCGCTGAACGCCGAGGACAGCCAGTTCCTGGAAACCCGCAAGTTTCAGCTTGAAGAAATCTGTCGTCTGTTCCGTGTGCCATTGCACATGGTGCAGAACACCGATCGCGCCACCTTCAACAATATCGAAGAGCTGGGGCTGGGATTTATCAACTATTCACTGGTGCCGTATCTGACCCGCATTGAGCAGCGGATCAACACCGGACTGGTACGAAAAAGTAAGCAGGGCGTTTATTACGCCAAATTTAACGCCGGGGCGTTACTGCGCGGGGATATGAAGTCCCGTTTTGAAGCCTACGCCACCGGGATCAACTGGGGAATTTACTCTCCCAATGACTGCCGCGACCTGGAAGATATGAATCCGCGTCCCGGTGGTGATGTCTATCTCACACCGATGAACATGACCACGAAACCCTCCGATGGCAGTAAAGCCGGTAAGCAGAAGGATAACGCCAATGCAGACGAAACAACGTCTTGATGTACCGCTGAGTCTGAAATCTGTCAGTGACTCCGGTGAGTTTGAAGGGTATGGCTCCGTCTTTGGTGTAAAGGACAGCCACGATGATGTGGTGATGTCCGGGGCATTTGCTGCTTCCCTGCGGGCGTGGAGTGACAGAAAAGCGTTACCTGCGCTGCTCTGGCAGCACCGCATGGATGAGCCCATCGGCGTTTACACCGAAATGAAGGAAGACGATGTCGGGCTTTACGTCAGGGGGCGGTTGCTCATTGATGATGATCCCCTGGCAAAACGCGCACATGCACACATGAAGGCCGGTTCGTTAACCGGCCTTTCTATTGGGTACGTCCTGAAGGACTGGGAATACGACCGGACGAAAGAAGCCTTTCTGCTGAAAGAAATCGACCTCTGGGAAGTCAGTCTGGTGACGTTCCCGTCTAACGACGAGGCGCGGATCAGCGACGTCAAGAACGCGCTGGCCCGCGGGGAAATCCCCGAACAGAAAAAAATCGAAAGAGTCCTGCGTGATGTCGGACTCTCCCGTACCCAGGCCAAAGCATTCATGGCCGGGGGCTATGGCGCACTGTCCCTGCGCGACGCTGAGGATGTGGGCTCTGCACTGAATGCACTTAAAAATCTGAACTTCTAATCAGGAGAAATACGATGGCGGTTGATATTAAAGATGTGGAACAGGTCGCGCAGGAGCTGCAGCAGAAGTTTGACGACTTCAAGGCAAAGAACGACAAGCGCGTGGATGCGATTGAGCAGGAAAAAGGCAAACTTGCCGGGCAGGTGGAAACCCTGAACGGGAAACTCAGCGAGCTGGAAAATCTCAAAAGCGACCTTGAAAAAGAGCTGCTTGAGCTGAAACGTCCGGCAGGTGGTGCGCAAAATAAACTGGCCACAGAGCACAAAGAGGCGTTTGTGGGCTTTCTGCGTAAAGGCCGTGAAGACGGTCTGCGCGATCTGGAGCGCAAGGCATTGCAGGTGGGCACCGATGAAGACGGTGGCTATGCCGTGCCGGAAGCACTGGATCGCAACATTCTTACCCTGCTGAAAGATGAAGTGGTGATGCGCCAGGAAGCCACGGTGATCACTGTTGGCGGTTCCGACTACAAAAAACTGGTGAATCTGGGCGGCACGGCTTCCGGATGGGTGGGCGAGACTGACGCGCGCCCCCAGACTGCCACCTCAAAACTGGGACTGATTGAACCTTTCATGGGGGAAATCTACGGTAACCCGCAGGCCACTCAGAAAATGCTGGATGATGCCTTCTTCAACGTGGAGGCCTGGATCAACAGCGAGCTGGCGACCGAATTTGCCGAACAGGAAGAAATTGCCTTTACCACCGGTGATGGCACCAAGAAGCCAAAAGGGTTCCTGGCGTATGAATCCACCGATGAAACCGATAAGGTTCGTGCGTTCGGTAAACTTCAGCATATTGTATCCGGTGAAGCGACGACGGTGACCGCAGATGCCATTATCAAACTGATTTACACGCTGCGTAAGGCACACCGCACTGGCGCGAAGTTCATGATGAACAACAACAGCCTGTTTGCCATCCGTCTGCTGAAAGACACCGAGGGTAACTATCTGTGGCGTCCGGGGCTGGAGCTGGGGCAACCGTCCTCTCTGGCGGGTTACGGTATCGCTGAAAACGAACAGATGCCGGATATCGCCGCTGATGCGAAAGCTATTGCATTTGGTAACTTCAAACGGGGTTACACCATCGTTGACCGTATCGGCACCCGCATTCTGCGCGACCCGTACACCAATAAACCGTTTGTCGGTTTTTATACCACCAAGCGCACCGGCGGGATGCTGGTCGATTCGCAGGCCATCAAACTGCTGAAGATTGCAGCGGCGTAATCACTCAGGGGCGCTGAACTGCGCCCCCTGTTCTGACGGGTGAAGAATCATGATCCTGAAACAAGATCTGAAATGGTCACCGGACGGTATGCGCGTTGAGATCATTCGTGCTGGTGAGTATGAAGATAAAGAATTACCCGAACGGGTACGTGAAATTGCCACTGCAGCAGGGATTGTTTCTGATAAGAGAACACCTGTTGCACGGGTATCTGATAAGGCTAAAAAACAGCATTCATAGAGGTAGCCCAAATGATGCCTACTCTGGAAGAGCTTCGTGTTCAGTGCCGGATTGATGATGACAATGAACAGGAGAATGCACTTCTTATGATGTATCTGGCAGCAGCCAGAGAAGAGGCTGAAAAGTTTTTAAACCGGACACTTCACGATGAAACTGTTCCTGATCAGGATACGACCGGGCTTGTAATAACACCGCTGATAAAGCTGCGTCTTATGCAACTGGTTGGCTACTGGTACGAGAACAGGGAAATGCAGGATGCTGTACCTGATTTTTTCTATACCGGACTCCGAATGTATCGGTTTCATCCCGGAACATAGGAGGATTTCATGCAGGCAGGAAGATTACGTGATCGCGTGGTTATTCTGAATATTACGACCTCCCGTACCCCTTCCGGTCACCCGGAGGAAACCCTGAAAGAGGGGGCTACGGTATGGGCAGAGGTTAAGGGGATCAGTGGGCGGGAACGTATATCGGGCGGTGCGGAAACCGCGCAGACAACAGTCAGAGTCTGGATGCGATTTCGGCGCGATGTGACGGCCGCCTCACGTCTGAAAGTGCTGACAGGGGCATTCAAGGGAGCCATTCTGAATATCGACGGGCCGCCGATCCCGGACGCACGATCCTCCAGGCTTGAAATACTTTGCAGCCAGAGAGGTGGAATGTGACGGATTTTAGTCTGGATTTTTCTGGCCTGGCGGATATTGCAAGAGATCTGGAACTTCTCAGCAGAGCAGAGAGTAATAAGGTGCTTCGCGATGCCTCCCGTGCCGGTGCAGAGGTTATCCGGGAGGCGGTTATTGACCATGCGCCAGAGCTAACCGGAAAACTGAAGAAAAACGTGGTTATTCTGACTCAGCGTTCACGGCGTCGTGGTGAAATTATCTCTGGTGTCCACATTCGTGGGCGGAATCTGCGAACCGGAAACAGTGATAACAGCATGAAAGCCAGCGATCCGCGAAACGCGTTTTACTGGCGTTTCGTGGAGCTGGGGACTATCAATATGCCTGCCCATCCGTTCATTCGCCCGGCCTTTGATATGACAGAGGAGCTGGCAGCACAGGTTGCCATGAAGCATATGAATCAGGCTATTGATGGGGTGCTGAGTAAATGAGAGAAGCCACGCTGTATGCTCTTCTGTCCAAACTGGCCGGAGGGCAGGTTTATCCTTATGTGGTCCCGCTGACGGAGGGAAAGCCTGCGGTATTTCCACCATGGCTGGTGTTTTCAGTGGTGTCTGACATCGCGTCTGATGTGCTTGATGGTCAGGCTGAATCCAGAATCACAGTGCAGATTGATATCTGGGCAACGGCTCCTGATGACGCAGATGATATCCGTGAGCAGGCGCTTGATGCGGTAAGGGAACTGGCACCATCCGTTATTTCTAAAACTCAGGGTTATGATCCTGATTCCCGTCTGAGCAGAGCTACGCTTGAATTTCAGGTAATTGCCTGAGGTTGTTAATGATTTTACCCACCCGCCGCTGGCGGGTTTTTTATTTTCAGGAGACGAGTATGTCCTCTAATTTTGAACGTTCTCAGCAGACCAAAGTCATGATCTCGTCTGCACCGGTAACGGCAGAAACGCTGAGTTCTGCCAGTTTTCTTGAACTGAGCTGTACGATTAAAGAGGTTCAGTTTACCGCCGGGCAGAAACAGGATATTGATGTCACTACGCTGTGTTCTACCGAGCAGGAGAATATCAACGGTCTTGGGGCTGCTTCAGAGATTTCCATGTCAGGAAACTTTTATCTCAACGCTGCCCAGAACGCGTTGCGTAGTGCTTATGACAACGACACCACATACGGTTTCAAAGTTATTTTCCCGTCAGGAAATGGATTTACCTTTATGGCAGAAGTTCGCCAGCATACCTGGTCTGTGGGAACCAACGGTGTTGTTGCTGCCACATTTTCCCTGCGCCTGAAAGGAAAGCCCTCTCTGACCACTGAACCTTTGAAACTCCTCTCTGATTTGAAAAGTACACTACAGGTTTCTGCCAGTGAAACGCTGAATATGTCTGTTGAGGCATCAGGTGGTGTGCCTCCTTATTCATATGTCTGGAAGAAAGGCAGCTCTCCAGTTTCCGGGCAGACATCGGCAACTTTCAACAAGGCCTCCGTGACATCCGGAGATGCCGGTGCGTATACCTGTGAGGTTTCTGATTCAGCAAGCCCGGTTAATAAGGTGACCTCCACTTCCTGCACCGTAACTGTCAGTTAAGGAGGATGAAATCTATGTCTAAAAATATCCGCAATCTGGCACTGGCGACGATGTCTGGTTTTCGCCACAAAACAGTTGATGTTCCTGAGTGGGAAGGTACAACGGTTGTATTACGGGAACCCTCTGCAGAAGCCTGGTTACGTTGGCAGGAGATCGTTAAAACCGGAGATGATGATACACCGTTATCAGTTGCGGAGCGTGCCCGCCGAAATCTGGAAGCGGATGTTGAACTGTTCATCGATGTTCTGTGTGATACCGGGATGCAACCCGTGTTTTCAGCGGATGATCGGGAGCAGGTACTTGCAGTATATGGTCCGGTACATGCGCGACTGCTTCGTCAGTCACTGGAACTGATCACTGATGCTGAAGTTATTAAAAAAAAGTAGCACTTCCGGGTATTCGTTTTCTGATGATGCTGGCGCTCAGGATGGGGCGCACATTGTCAGAGTTACGCCGGGAAATGTCTGCATCGGAAATCATGATGTGGGCAGAATTTGACAGGATCAGCCCGCTGGGTGACGAGCGGGCTGATATCCGGGCTGCCCAGATAGTTTCTGCAGTTTACGGGGCGCAGGGTGTCAAAGTTCCACTGAATGAAGCGATTCTTCAGTGGGAGGTCGTTCCTGCAAATAATATTAAAGATCCGTTCACAGCGTTTGAAAATGCATTATTTGCAGCGACACAATGATCTTCTTACTTTACTGGATTATGATTCCGATTTTTATTAAGTAAATAAGGAGATATTGATGGAAGTTATTCTTATTGCGCTAGTCCTGGGGTTAATTCCGGCTATTATCGCGCAAAGTAAAGGGCGTTCATTTTGGGGATGGTGGATATACGGAGCCTTACTCTTTATCGTTGCCCTAGTTCATTCACTTGTAATCCAAAAAGATGAAAAAACGCATGAGCAACAAATGGTGAGCAATGGCATGAAAAAATGCCCTTACTGTGCGGAGTTGATCAAAGAAGAAGCCATTAAGTGTAAGCATTGCGGTAGTGATTTAACACATAACCCTGATAGTACCGTTTCGCAAAAAACGGATGATGAATATCTTGAAGAAGCAAGGCGTAAGGCTGGGCTTCTTTAAAAGCAAAAACCGCTTCGGCGGTTTTTTTTTGCCTGGAGAACGAGAATGGCGTCACTACGCGAACTGATTATAAAAATCTCGGCAAATTCGCAGTCATTCCAGTCAGAAATTGCGCGAGCTTCACGTATGGGACAGGAGTACTACCGTACCATGCAGAACGGAGGTCGACAGTCTGCAGCTGCATCCCGTGATATGCGGCGAGCACTGGCAGAAGTGACCGAGCAGATAAATACGGCGAAGTCTTCGGCAATGAATATGGCTGGCGCATTTGCCGGTGCTTTTGCCACTGGACATCTTATATCTCTTGCGGATGAATGGAGCTCAGTAAATGCCCGTCTGAAGCAGGCCACGCAGTCCAGCGATGATTTCCAGGCATCACAGCGCGAATTAATGGCGATCAGCCAGAGAACGGGTACTGCTTTTGCTGATAACGCCAGTCTTTTTGCACGTTCGGCTTCTTCCATGCGGGAATATGGTTACAGATCTGAGGAAGTACTGAAAGTTACCGAGGCCATTTCTACAGGATTGAAATTGTCCGGAGCCAGTTCTGCGGAAGCCAGCTCGGTGATCACTCAGTTCAGCCAGGCACTGGCGCAAGGGGTTCTGCGCGGTGAAGAGTTTAATTCAGTAAATGAAAGCGGTGATCGTGTTATTCGTGCTCTGGCTGCAGGAATGGGGGTTGCCCGTAAAGATCTGAAGGCAATGGCGGATGATGGAAAGCTGACCGCCGATAAGGTTGTTCCTGCACTGATTAGCCAGCTTGGTACGCTGCGGGATGAATATGCAGCCATGCCTGATACCGTATCATCCTCTGCAACCAAAGTTGAAAACGCCTTTATGGCCTGGGTTGGTGGTGCGAATGATGCCAGCGGTGCAACGAAAACGCTTACCGGAATAATGAATGGTGTTGCGAATAATATTGATACGGTTGCCACGGCGGCGGGAGCTCTGGTTGCAATTGGTGTAGCCCGATATTTTGGCAATATGGCGTCTTCTGCGGGCTCTGCAACTGCCGGGTTAATTACTGCTGCCAGAAACGAAGTGGCTCTTGCTGAGGCACAGCTCAGAGGGACACAGATAGCAACAGCCAGAGCGCGGGCGGCATTGTATCGTGCGCAGCAGGCGGTTGTGGCTGCCCGTGGTACAGAAAAACAGGCTGCAGCAGAAGCGAAACTGGCAACCGCACAGGCTTCACTTACCCGTAATATTGCTGCCAGAACAGCGGCACAGGCAACGCTGAATAACGTTACGTCAGTTAGTAGTCGGTTGTTAAGCGGTGCTCTGGGGCTGGTTGGTGGTGTGCCTGGACTTGTCATGCTGGGGGCGGCGGCCTGGTACACAATGTATCAGAACCAGGAGCAGGCCAGAGAATCAGCGCGTCAGTATGCCGCAACAATCGATGAAATTCGCCAGAAAACGTCTGCAATGTCACTTCCTGAAGCGGCAGATAATGAGGAAAAGACGCGGCAGGCTCTGGAGGAGCAGAACAGGTTAATTGACGAGCAGAAAAGTAAGATTAAATCCTTACAGGAAAAAATTGCTGGCTATCAGTATGTCCTGGCAAACCCGGGCTGGACAACCGATAACGGTTTTATGATTAACCACATGACGTCGGTGAAAACTGTCACAGAAGGGCTTGCAGAAGCAACAAGTCAGCTGGCTGTTGAGCAGTCCCGACTTTCCGGAATGCAGGAAAAAGCCCAGTCAATCCAGGATGTGCTTGCCGGGCTGGAAGAACGACGAGTGGCGCTGATCCGCCAACAGGCAGCGGAACAAAACAAAGCATATCAGTCATTACTGATCATGAATGGCCAATATACCGAGTTTAATCGTCTTCTTGGGCTTGGTAATGAATTACTTCAGCAGCGACAGGGGCTGGTGAATGTACCGTTACGGCTGCCACAGGCTGCTCTGGATGATAAACAGCAGAACGCGCTGAATAACACTGAGCGAGAGCTGACCTTATCCCGTCTGAAGGGGGAAGCGCGTGAGCGTACTCGTCTGGGCTATGTAGCGGATGATCTCGGTTTTGTGGGGGATGCCTATCAGACGGCAAGGCAAACTTATATCAACAACGCGCTGGAAGCATGGCGTAACAACCAGGCGAATAAGCCAAAGGTACGTGGTGGAAAATCGGAAGCAGAAAAAACGGAAGATGCTTATAACAGACTGATTAAACAACAAAAAGAACAAATAGCACTGGCAGGACAGAATACTGAACTGGCTAAGATGAAATACCAGGTCAGCCAGGGCGAATTATCAACCTTATCAGAAGCGCAGAAACAAACCCTTTTACAGAATGCAGCACTCATCGACCAGAAAAAAATTCGTGAGCAAATTGCTGCTTATGAAAGCAGCCTGGCGGACAGTAACGCCAGTGTCAGGGCATCAAATGAGGCTCAGTTGTTAGGGTATGGAGACGGAACACGAATACGTGAGCGGCTTCAGGAAATGTGGAACATCCGACAGGAGTTTGAGCAGAAAAATAATGAGTTGCTGAGACAGTACCAGACCGGAGAAATCGAAGAAGCCCTGTGGAAACAGGAAAAAACGCTGAATGAAAAATATCTGGAGGAGCGTCTCAACGATCAGCAGGATTATTATGCAAAGGCCGATGCTTTACGCAGTAACTGGAATGCCGGGCTCAAAGAGGGGCTGACGAACTGGGCAGACAGTGCCACTGATTATTCTTCACAGGCGGCAGACGTGGTCGTTTCCACTATGGATGGTCTGGTTTCAAATATTTCCGAGGCACTGGCCGGAAACGTTGTGGACTGGAGAAACTGGGGGAGTTCGATCCTTCAGGAAGTTTCAAAAATCCTGATGAACGTGGCCATTGTTAACGGGCTGAAATCACTCTCCGGGACAATGTCGGGAGCGGGGGGATGGATTGGTAGTGTTGGCGACTGGCTTTCCGGTGCAGTAGCGAACGCAAAAGGCGGTGTTTACACATCGGCAAATCTGAGTGCTTACAGTAACACCATTGTGGATACGCCGACGTACTTTGCTTTTGCGAAAGGTGCCGGGCTGATGGGGGAAGCCGGACCTGAAGCTATCATGCCGCTTACGCGGGCGGCGGACGGTTCTCTTGGGGTCAGGGCTATTGGCAATGTGAATGGTGGTGGCGGATTTGTCTATTCTCCCGTGTATCACATCAATATTCAGAATAAAGGGAGCAATGGCGAGATTGATACGCAGTCAGCCAGGGGGCTGGTGGATCTGATCGACAGCAGGGTTGTGTCAATTATGCAGTCATCACGTCGGGACGGAGGATTATGCAGTGCCTGAACCTGAAGTTTTTAACTGGATCCCCCGCGAGGGGATGGAGACGACACGAAAGCCATCTGTTATTACAGTAAAGTTCGGTGACGGATATGAACAGCGACGGGCTGGTGGTCTGAATGCGGATCTGAAAACCTTTAAACCGGTATTTCGTGTCACAGATGAATATTCCCGCGCCGCGCTGGACAGTTTTTTATCCCGTCATGCCGGGATGCGTGCTTTTTTGTGGCGTCCGCCAAAACACAACAGGACTGTGAGGGTTGTCTGCAGGGAGTGGAGTACTTCGGATAATGCCATGTATACCGATTTTAACTGTACCTTTGAAGAGGTCACTCACTGATGCAGGATATACAACAGGAAACACTGAATGAGTGTACAAAAGCGGAGCAATCCGCACTGGTCGTGCTCTGGGAAGTCGATCTGACAGAAGTCGGTGGCGAGCGTTATTTTTTCTGTAATGAGCAGAACGAAAAAGGTGAGTCAGTCACCTGGCAGGGGCGGCAGTATCAGACGTATCCCATTCAGGGGAGCGGATTTGAGATGAACGGCAAAGGAGCCAGTGCCAGACCAACACTGAAAGTCTCTAATCTGCACGGTATGGTCACCGGGATGGCGGAAGATCTGCAGAGTCTGGTCGGCGGAACGGTGGTCCGGCGTAAGGTTTACGCCCGTTTTCTGGATGCGGTGAACTTCGTCAACGGAAACAGTGACGCCGATCCGGAGCAGGAGGTGATCAGCCGCTGGCACATCGAGCAGTGCAGCGAACTGAACGCGGTCAGTGCCTCCTTTGTATTGTCCACGCCGACTGAAACGGATGGCGCTGTTTTTCCGGGGCGTATCATGCTGGACAACACCTGCACCTGGACCTATCGCGGTGATGAGTGCGGTTATAGCGGACCTGCTGTCGCGGATGAATATGACCAGCCGACGACCGATATCACGAAGGATAAATGCAGCAAATGCCTGAGTGGCTGTAAGTTTCGCAATAATGTCGGCAACTTTGGCGGCTTCCTTTCCATTAACAAACTTTCGCAGTAAATCCCATGACACAGACAGAATCAGCGATTCTGGCGCACGCCCGGCGATGTGCGCCAGCGGAGTCGTGCGGCTTCGTGGTGAGAACGCCGGAAGGGGAAAGATATTTTCCCTGCGTAAATATCTCCGGTGAGCCGGAGGATTATTTCCGGATGTCGCCGGAGGAGTGGCTGCAGGCAGAGATGCAGGGTGAGATTGTCGCGCTGGTGCACAGCCATCCCGGTGGTCTGCCCTGGCTGAGTGAGGCCGACCGGCGGCTGCAGGTGCAGAGTGATTTGCCGTGGTGGCTGGTCTGCCGGGGGGCGATTCACAAGTTCCGCTGTGTGCCACATCTTACCGGGCGGCGCTTTGAGCACGGGGTGACGGACTGTTACACGCTGTTCCGGGACGCTTACCATCTGGCGGGGATTGAGATGCCGGAGTTTCATCGCGGGGATGACTGGTGGCGTAACGGCCAGAATCTCTATCTGGATAATCTGGAGGCAACGGGGCTGTATCAGGTGCCGTTGTCAGCGGCGCAGCCGGGCGATGTGCTGCTGTGCTGTTTTGGTTCATCGGTGCCGAATCATGCCGCCATTTACTGTGGTGACGGCGAGCTGCTGCACCATATTCCTGAACAACTGAGCAAACGAGAGAGGTATACCGACAAATGGCAGCGACGCACACACTCCCTCTGGCGTCACCGGGTATGGCACGCATCTGCCTTTACGGGGATTTACAACGATTTGGCCGCCGCATCGACCTTCGTGTGAAAACGGGGGCCGAAGCCATCCGGGCGCTGGCCACGCAGCTTCCGGCGTTTCGCCAGAAACTGAATGAGGGCTGGTATCAGGTGCGCATTGCCGGGCGTGATGCAGGCGAAAATGAATTATCTGCCCGTCTTAATGAGCCGCTGGTAAATGGTGTCGTGATCCACATTGTGCCGCGTCTGGCGGGAGCTAAAAGTGGCGGTGTTTTTCAGGCAGTGCTGGGTGCGGCGCTGATTGCGGTGGCATGGTGGAACCCTGTGGGCTGGCTGGGTGCCGCGGCTGTATCGGGCATGTATGCGGCAGGGGCCAGTATGATCCTGGGTGGTGTGGCCCAGATGCTGGCACCGAAAGCCCGGACGCCCACAGCGACCAGCACGGATAACGGTAAACAGAACACCTATTTCTCCTCACTGGATAACATGGTTGCCCAGGGCAATGTTCTGCCCGTTCTGTACGGTGAAATGCGCGTGGGGTCACGGGTGGTTTCTCAGGAGATCAGCACGGCAGACGAAGGGGATGGTGGTCAGGTTGTGGTGATTGGTCGCTGATGCAAAATGTTTTATGTGAAACCGCCTGCGGGCGGTTTTGTCGTTTATGGAGCGTGAGGAATGGGTAAAGGCAGCAGTAAGGGGCATACCCCGCGCGAAGCGAAGGACAACCTCAAATCCACGCAGTTGCTGAGTGTGATCGATGCCATCAGTGAAGGGCCGGTTGAAGGTCCGGTGGATGGATTAAAAAGCGTGCTGCTGAACAGTACGCCGGTGCTGGACAATGAGGGGAATACCAACATCTCCGGCGTCACGGTGGTGTTCCGGGCAGGTGAGCAGGAGCAGTCACCGCCGGAGGGATTTGAATCCTCCGGCTCCGAGACGGTGCTGGGTACGGAAGTGAAATATGACACGCCGATCACCCGGACCATCACGTCGGCAAACATCGACCGTCTGCGCTTTACCTTCGGCGTGCAGGCACTGGTGGAAACCACCTCAAAGGGTGACCGGAATCCGTCGGAAGTCCGCCTGCTGGTTCAGATACAGCGTAATGGTGGCTGGGTGACGGAAAAAGACATCACCATTAAGGGCAAAACCACGTCGCAGTATCTGGCCTCGGTGGTGGTGGATAACCTGCCGCCGCGCCCGTTTAATATCCGGATGCGCAGGATGACGCCGGACAGCACCACAGACCAGCTGCAGAACAAAACGCTCTGGTCGTCATACACCGAAATCATCGATGTGAAACAGTGCTACCCGAACACGGCACTGGTCGGCGTGCAGGTGGATTCGGAGCAGTTCGGCAGCCAGCAGGTGAGTCGTAATTATCATCTGCGCGGGCGCATTCTGCAGGTGCCGTCGAACTATAACCCGCAGACGCGGCAATACAGCGGTATCTGGGACGGAACGTTTAAGCCAGCATACAGCAACAACATGGCCTGGTGTTTGTGGGATATGCTGACCCATCCGCGCTACGGCATGGGGAAACGTCTTGGTGCAGCAGATGTGGATAAATGGGCGCTGTATGTCATCGGCCAGAATTGCGACCAGTCGGTGCCGGACGGTTTTGGCGGCACGGAGCCGCGCATCACCTGTAACGCTTACCTGACCACACAGCGTAAGGCGTGGGATGTGCTCAGTGATTTCTGTTCGGCGATGCGCTGTATGCCGGTATGGAACGGGCAGACGCTGACGTTCGTGCAGGACCGACCGTCGGATAAGGTGTGGACCTATAACCGCAGTAATGTGGTGATGCCGGATGATGGCGCGCCGTTCCGCTACAGCTTCAGCGCCCTGAAGGACCGCCATAATGCCGTTGAGGTGAACTGGATTGACCCGAATAACGGCTGGGAGACGGCGACAGAGCTTGTGGAGGACACGCAGGCCATTCTCCGTTACGGTCGTAACGTCACGAAAATGGATGCTTTTGGCTGTACCAGCCGGGGGCAGGCACACCGCGCCGGGCTGTGGCTGATTAAAACGGAGCTGCTGGAAACGCAGACCGTGGACTTCAGCGTGGGCGCAGAAGGGCTGCGCCATGTACCGGGTGATGTTATTGAAATCTGCGATGATGACTATGCGGGGATCAGCATTGGCGGGCGCGTGCTGGCGGTGAACAGCCAGACCCGGACGCTGACGCTCGACCGTGAAATCACGCTGCCATCCTCCGGTACCACGCTGATAAGCCTGGTTGACGGGCAGGGGAGTCCGGTCAGCGTGGAGGTTCAGTCCGTCACCGACGGCGTGAAGGTGAAAGTGAGTCGGGTTCCTGACGGCGTTGCCGAATACAGCGTGTGGGGGCTGAAGCTGCCGACGCTGCGCCAGCGCCTGTTCCGCTGTGTGAGTATCCGTGAGAACGATGACGGCACGTATGCCATCACTGCCGTGCAGCATGTACCGGAGAAAGAAGCCATCGTGGATAACGGGGCGCACTTTGACGGCGACCAGAGCGGAACGGTGAACGGTGTCACGCCGCCCGCGGTGCAGCACCTGACTGCAGAAGTCACCGCAGACAGCGGGGAATACCAGGTGCTGGCGCGCTGGGACACGCCGAAGGTGGTGAAGGGGGTGAGCTTTATGCTTCGCCTGACCGTGGCAGCGGATGACGGCAGTGAGCGGCTGGTCAGCACGGCCAGGACGACGGAAACCACATACCGCTTCAGGCAACTGGCGCTGGGGAACTACAGGCTGACAGTCCGGGCGGTAAATGCGTGGGGGCAGCAGGGGGATCCGGCGTCGGTATCGTTCCGGATTGCCGCACCGGCAGCGCCATCGCGGATTGAGCTGACGCCGGGCTATTTTCAGATAACCGCAACGCCGCATCTTGCCGTTTATGATCCGACGGTACAGTTTGAGTTCTGGTTCTCGGAAAAGCAGATTGCGGATATCAGGCAGGTTGAAGCCAGCGCGCGTTATCTTGGTACGGCGCTGTACTGGATAGCCGCCAGTATCAATATCAAACCGGGCCATGATTATTATTTTTACATTCGCAGTGTGAACACCGTTGGCAAATCGGCATTTGTGGAGGCTGTTGGCCAGCCGAGTGATGATGCATCCGGCTATCTGGATTTTTTCAAAGGAGAGATAGGGAAAACCCATCTGGCTCAGGAGTTGTGGACGCAGATTGATAACGGTCAGCTTGCGCCTGACCTGGCTGAAATCAGGACGTCCATTACGGATGTCAGCAATGAAATCACGCAGACCGTCAATAAGAAACTGGAAGACCAGAGTGCAGCGATCCAGCAGATACAGAAGGTTCAGGTTGATACAAATAATAACCTGAACAGCATGTGGGCTGTGAAGCTGCAGCAGATGCAGGACGGACGCCTTTATATCGCGGGTATTGGTGCCGGTATTGAGAATACCCCTGACGGTATGCAGAGTCAGGTGCTGCTGGCGGCGGACAGGATTGCGATGATTAATCCTGCGAATGGCAATACAAAGCCGATGTTTGTTGGTCAGGGCGATCAGATATTTATGAATGAAGTGTTCCTGAAATATCTGACGGCTCCCACCATTACCAGCGGCGGTAATCCTCCGGCATTTTCCCTGACACCGGACGGGCGGCTGACGGCGAAAAATGCGGATATCAGCGGTAACGTGAACGCGAACTCCGGGACGCTCAACAATGTCACGATTAATCAGAACTGCCGGATTCTGGGAAAACTGTCAGCCAACCAGATTGAAGGCGATATTGTTAAAACGGTGGGAAAAGCCTTTCCGAGAAATAGCAGTTATGCCAGCGGTACAATAACGGTCACGGTGTACGATGACCAGGCTTTTGACCGTCAGATAGTAATCCCCCCCGTTCTGTTTCGCGGTGGTAAGCATGAAAACTTCAACAGCAACAACCAACAGTCATACTGGTATTCAACCTGTAAGCTGCAGGTGCTGAAGAACGGACAGGAAATCTTTCAGCAACCCGCGACGGATGTCAGCAGGGTATTTTCATCAGTCATTGATATGCCTGCCGGACACGGCCATGTCACCCTGACTTTCAATGTTTCTTCATATGGTGCAAATAACTGGACGCCAACGACCAGTATCAGCGACCTTCTTGTTGTCGTGATGAAGAAATCAACAGCCGGCATCAGTATCAGTTGAATTTTAAAACCCAAATTCGGGCACCAGAAATGGTGCCTTTTTTATTTGTGGAGTGAATATGGCAGTACAGATTTCAGGTGTGCTGAAAGACGGTGCAGGAAAACCGATACAGAACTGCACCATTCAGCTCAAAGCAAAACGTAACAGCACCACAGTTGTGGTGAACACGGTGGCCTCAGAAAATCCGGATGAAGCCGGACGTTACAGCATGGATGTTGAGTATGGCCAGTACAGCGTCGCCCTGCTGGTTGAAGGTTTTCCGCCTTCACATGCCGGGACCATCACCGTGTATGAGGATTCTAAGCCGGGGACATTGAATGATTTTCTGGGCGCTGCAACAGAAGATGATGTTCGTCCGGAGGCACTGTATCGTTTTGAAAAGATGGTGGAAGAGGCGGCACGCAACGCTGAAGCCGCCTCTCAGAGCGCAGCGGCAGCAAAGAAATCAGAAACAGCAGCGGCATCGTCCAGGAACGCGGCGAAAACATCAGAGACGAATGCAGGTAACAGCGCGAAAGCGGCAGCTTCTTCAAAAACAGCCGCACAAAATGCAGCAACAGCGGCAGAACGTTCAGAGACAAATGCCCGTGCGTCAGAGGAAGCCTCCGCAGACAGTGAAGAGGCTTCCCGCCGTAATGCAGAGTCAGCCGCTGAGAATGCCGGAATCGCCACCACAAAAGCGCGGGAGGCCGCAGCAGACGCAACAAAGGCCGGGCAGAAAAAGGATGAGGCTCTGTCGGCAGCGACACGAGCTGAAAAGGCGGCAGACCGCGCAGAAGCCGCAGCGGAAGTGACTGCAGAGCCCTATGCGAATATAGTGCCGCCGCTGCCTGATGTGTGGATACCGTTTAACGATTCACTGGATATGATTACGGGGTTTTCGCCATCATATAAAAAGATTGTTATTGGTGACGATGAAATAACAGTGCCAGGCGACAAGATTGTTAAGTTTAAACGAGCTTCAACAGCAACATATATCAATAAGTCAGGCTCGTTTGTTGTGGCAGATGTTGATGAAGCCAGATTTGAAAAGTCTGGTTTACTGATAGAAGGGCAACGTACTAATAATTTCATTAACAGTAATGCACCAGAAGCATGGAACTTTAATAATAAACGTCTTGATGTAAACAGTAATCTCGATCCATTTGGATTCAGCTATGGTGTTCTGACGTATAAAGATTCATCTGATACCGGGCCTGTGACGCTCATTTCAACAGGAACAGGTCGGGTTATCTCTGTGGAAAATGGTGACTCTGTTACAATTTCTGCCCGATTCAAGGGAAACGGAATCAGGGCGAGAATGCGCATATCGAAGCTGAATGATGATGGCGCAGGGAATACTTTTATAGCAGATGCGCTTCTGGATTTGAGCAATCTGACATTAAAAAGTGATGTGCTTTCGTCATCTTTCGTAGTGGAAAACAGCGGATGGATATTCTTTCAGTCAACCTATAAATCTGATTCATCACAAAATATATATGCCCGAATAGAAATGTATCAACAGGAAGGCAATGAAATTAAGGTCGGTGACAGTATATCAATGGCAACGCCTCAGGTTGAGAAAGGAACTGCTGCATCATCATTCATCATAACAGGGGGAACACCGGCAACGCGAGCCAGTGATATTGTGACAATCCCATTAAATAAAAACTGGGTGCGAAGGCCACTGACAGTACTGACAGAGTGCAGTGTCTCATGGGACGTTATGCCAAATACCACGGGCGCAGCAAGGATATTAAATATTTCCACTACGGGAGACTCAACAGATATAGCTGACCAGAGTTATATGTATCTTGGTTTTATCTCAAAGGGCTCAAAAGCAATCATCACGAATGGAAAGGGAACTATGGCAGAGATAAAAAGTGACATTGCTGTTTCAGGGCGAAAAAACATTATTGGCGGAAGGTTTAAAGAAGACGGGAGTCTGTCTGTAGTGGTAAATGGAAATATCGGTGGTGCATCGGTTTCGCCTTATAATGATACAAGATATCTTAATGGTTTCATGAATATAGGGGGGCAATCCTCCACCGGAGACAGGCATTTATTTGGACATGTCAGAAATCTGCGAATCTGGCACAGGGAATTGAATGACAGGCAATTAAAAGAGGCCGTATGAAAGATTTAACTTTGAAGTTTCATGACAAACTGCAGTTTAAGGCCTTCCTGTCATCTCTTGGCTGGGCGGAAGATGAAGACCTCCAGAATAAACTGTTAGTTGATGAAATTGGTGTCACCTACACAGAAACAGGGGTAACTGAAGAGGGAGAACCTGTCTGTATCCGGAATGACGGTTATTTTGTCAACATTCGTATTCTTGATGACTTGTTTGATGTTTCTGTATTCTCTGATTATGTCGTGGAGCTGGAAACACCGCTTCGGGAATGGAGCTGAAAGGAGGAAATAATGGATATAAGCCCCTTACTTCATGCACTTTGTGCTGTAGCTGCGCAGATACTGGTTGGTCTTTTTACCGGAAACTGGGTTTACGGTGCGATAGCCGGTTGTACGTTCTTCATTGCGCGTGAACACACCTAGGCAGAATATCGCTGGATTGAAATGTTCGGGCATGGCAAGCGTATGAATATGCCGTGGTGGGGCGGTTTTGATCCACGTGCTTGGGATGTGGCAAGCCTGATGGATTTTGCGGTGCCGGTGGTAGCGTGTCTGCTGGTCTGGCTGTTTATCCGTTAAACATAAAAAGCCGCAGCAACTTGTCATGGCAGGATACTGCGGCTGGTTTGTGAGTTTAAATAGTGTGTTTATTACGGTATATTTAAAGGACTTAATGGATTACATATCTATGATATTCCTGAAATATCCTCTTCAAGTTCTTTTACTGATTTCGCAATTTTAAATTTAAATTTCCTCTCTATTTCACTATTGCTAAGTTTTTTTTCCTTCTCTTTCCCTATCCACATAGAAACAAGTTCTCGTTTCTGAGATATATGTAGATTGTCAAAGTTAGGTATGTATTTAAAAGTCTCCGCTCTACCTCTGCGGAGTTCATAGAAAGTTTTAATCAAAGACTTTGGTTTTATTTCTGATAAAAGGCCGAATCGGCGGATAAGATTATTGATAGTATGATTAACAGAGCGAAGTTGAGCTGTTGAGGTTATTTGTGAGAAGTACGATACCCATCCCAATCGTTTACCTTCAAACACACATCCCGTAATTCTGAGATTTAGTTTCCACTGACAATATGCAACAGCTCGTTCTTTATCGCGCTTACTTTTAGCTTGTAGTAGAGCGTGCCTATATGCAGTAAAAATTTTTGCTAAGGATGACTCAAATCTAAGAATGCTCTCATGTTTTATCAATAATTCTCGATTTTCTATGTGGTATCCCAAAAAGTTAAAACTTTCATCCAAGCTGCCTACTTTGGATTTTGAGTTCTCTTCATTTAATGGATGTGGGTTTAAATTTAATGATTGAAGCTTATCAATGATATGAGATGTTATTTTTGTTGCTTGATATTTGGGCGTTAAAATAAGAATGTCATCAACGTATCGCATGTACCATATGCCATGCATTTTATTGATTTCATCATCGAAATTAGATAGTGATATTTCAGCTAAAATGTTTGATATCGCTAATCCCTGAGGTACTCCTCTGGTATTATTAGGGATACCTTTGCTTCCTGTACTTCCACTTACAGTAGGTACGATTAATGATGATGTTATTAACTGTCTAATTTCTTTTTTTCTAATCTTATTTTTTATTGCATTAAATATCAATTTATGTTCAATTGAAGGATAGAAACTTTTAAGATCTATTTTTGCATATTCAGCATATAGACTGCAGTTTAATGCTTCTTTCAATGAGTCAATTACTGTATGTGGTAGTTTTAATCTGGAATTAGGATATATTTCCGTAAGGCATTCACAGAGAGCCCTAAGAGTAATTCTGTCCCTAGCAGTTGGTATGGAAATCTGTCTGGGGGTAGAGTTAGCCCCTTTAGATATTAATTTTTCTTTATATGCTGTAAATTTATAATTGCCAGAATTAACCTTTTCAAAAATGAAAGTGATCTCATTGTTTATTGTTAAATCAAGTTTTGATGGGCGAATCCGATCTATGCCAATCGCTCCTGATTCTTTGATTTTTTCAGTGTATACTTTTAGAAGGTTTTTTTTCGAGAATGACTTTTTAAAAATTCTACTTGCAGTCATAGTCAATCCAAAGATATATTAATGGTAGTATATAAAGTGCGGCAGTAATAAATATTCGAAGTAATATCCATAAATTAACAATTATTTTTTCTTTTTGTGTGGGGAGCCTCGTCGTAAGTCCAACTTGAGTTACCCTTGAAACTTTATCATCTATCTCACGATGATTCTCAACCTCATTGAGCAAATTAAAATATTTTTCTTTCTGTTCAGGAGTTAATTGTTGGCCGTTGGTAATGTCAAAATAGAGTCGCTGTAGTGCAATATAATTCCTTCTCATGGCTATTGCTCGACCACGAAAATCTAGGTTAGATACGATCAGAGAAATACCTAGTAGAGCCACTGAAAGTATCGCTGCAACGATATCTGTATTATCTCCTAGAACTTTTGGAAATCGTAACGTTACAATTGAAAGCACCGCACTCAATATAGCATACCAAACGAGGATTAATTGAGAGTGTTTTTCAAGCCATTCTAGTCGATGGTGCGCTTGGATACGGGCTTTATATGTAAACCAAATATTGTCATGCATAAAAGATCCTTTTTTAAAAGCGGAAGGGGCAGGATATATTGGAACCGTTGAACATCCTGCCCGGCAGGATCAGTGAGCATAAGCTCAACAGTAAAATATTACTGTTCATTATCAGAGCCGCCCTTGCATGCGCAAGAGGAAAAACCTGCCCCATCCTTTTGAATTATTACAATTTAATGATCTTAAAGTCAATACAAGTGAATGGTGTCCAGGGATGATGAACTTAATGAACAAACCACTCGTCAGCAGACTCCCAAGTATCTTTCAGAGTTTCCTGAACAACAGTTTTAGCTGAATCTTTATCGGTGGTGCGCGTAACAGAAAGGCCATCGTTGCTGGTGGCTTTTACGATCACCTCTACATCGTCATAACGCTTACTGATGCGTCGAGTTAATTCTTCCTTTGACGCATCCACAGCACCGTTTGGCATTTTAGTCATTTTCTCTTTGGCTATGCAGATCTCAATACGCATAAAAATCCTTCCATACTGTGTTTGTATACAGTGTTATTTAGGGCTGTATAAATAAACAGCATTAAGGCATCGTGTTATCTGCTCAAGTTAAAAGAAATGGATACATTCGCAAAGATTTTGATGGATTACTGACACATTCATAATGATCTAGCAGTAACGCCAGATCTCGCCGTAAAGGGTTTGAAAGACGTTTCCAGTTTCCCAGTACTCGCTCAGTTTCGCCCTACATAACTGTTTTTAATGTCTCCCATCACTGATATTCATCTCTTGCCATCTCATGATCTTCCCGACAATAATAATAGGCCGGCACACCAGTCTGACAAACTGAAATGACAATATCCCCGGCGTGACCGTAAAGTTACATCATTTCTGGCAGGAGCCTCACTTGAAATACAAATGGCACTTATTCTGGGCAATCATCATTCTTTGCGTTATTGGAACAGGGGGGCTTGCCATGATTGCGTATAATAGTCCCCCCCCTTTAGGCAGTAGTGTATTTATTGAGGTCACGAAAACCGTCTCCCTGTGTCTAGGTGGACTCGGTGTCATACTGCCCCTGTATATCAATGCTACAAACGCAGTGGAAAGCAGGATGGCAGAAAAAATTGAGAATACGTTTCGCCTGATTGAAAAATGGGATGACCCTCATCTTTTCTCGGCCAGGAAATTGACTCGGGAAATAAAAGAAGCTAGGTCATCATTAAGTGATAATGATCTGGTCAAAAGAATCAAAGCAGATGAAGAGCTCAAACAGTCGGTTATTCTGGTCTCAAACTATTTTGAACAGGTCCGTTTCTCCGTTGTAAATAACCGTATTGATGTCGCCCAGTTCAGGTTAATTCTGGGACCAGTAATCACGGACATTATCACGCGTTTTGAACCTTATTTTAAAACGTTCGGACAAGAATATATGGATGACTTTAGGCAACTAGTAACCCTGATGAAGGGGTAACGCACTAGCCCGACATTCGACGCTCAGTTTCCCGGCATTATATCCTTCTGTAATGGCACACAGAATTTGGTTACTTGAACGGAGGTGATATGTTCACCTCAGAACAATATAGGTGTTCTGAAGAAACGAAGAAATGAATGACTATATCTCGCTCATAGCAGACGCTTACATCAGTTATGGCTAAAAGGCTGGCATGACGGTGACAGGCCATACTGAAAGAAAAGTGGGCTGTTGTTTGTGGTCGCATTGAGTGTGGAGAATGAGCAGAAACAAAAAGCCCGCGTAAGCGGGCTTTTATGTCACTCGGGAGCCGCGGCTCCTCTGCGTATCCTTTTTTGTCTCATCACCGTCTGGTCGGTGTCCTGCTGAGACTACTAATTTCCTGTTTTTGTTGGTGTCATCCTTACACCGTCCAATCATGATTGGGGAGCTGGCGGGAGTTGAAACCGTAGGCACGTCGTATGCGAGAACGTCCTGCGGTTGGCTGGTGAACTTCCGATAGTGCGAGTATTGCATGATTTCCAGCCGTTACTAATTTTACGTGCTAATTAGTGAACAAACCACTCGTCAGCAGACTCCCAGGTATCTTTCAGAGTTTCCTGAACAAAAGTTTTAGCTGAATCTTTATCGGCGGTGCGCGTAACAGAAAGGCCATCGTTGCTGGTGGCTTTTACGATCACCTCTACATCGTCATAACGCTTACTGATGCGTCGAGTTAATTCTTCCTTTAACGCATCCACAGCACCGTTTGGCATTTTAGTCATTTTCTCTTTGGCTATGCAGATCTCAATACGCATAAAAATCCCTCTACACTGTTTTTGTATACAGTGTTATTTTTAACTGTATGAATAAACAGTGTCAATAGAACAAAGATTGCTGCATGTACAAATGTTCTTTGGCTACAAATACACCTACTGATCATGTTCTGCTATGCTCTGATACCTCCAAAATGTACAATCAGCGGCATGAATTTTTCTTTGTACATATGATTGTACATAATCAAAGAGACAACAATTATGACAAGCCTTTTGGCCGCAGAGGTAGCGAAAAGAAGAACCTTTGCAATTATTTCTCACCCGGACGCCGGTAAAACCACCATCACCGAGAAGGTGCTGCTGTTCGGACAGGCCATTCAGACCGCCGGTACAGTAAAAGGCCGTGGTTCTAACCAGCACGCTAAGTCGGACTGGATGGAGATGGAAAAGCAGCGTGGTATCTCTATTACCACTTCTGTGATGCAGTTCCCTTATAAGGATTGCCTGGTTAACCTGCTCGACACCCCGGGGCACGAAGACTTCTCGGAAGATACCTATCGTACTCTGACCGCGGTGGACTGCTGCCTGATGGTTATCGACGCCGCAAAAGGTGTTGAAGATCGTACCCGTAAGCTGATGGAAGTTACCCGTCTGCGCGACACGCCGATCCTCACCTTCATGAACAAACTTGACCGTGATATCCGCGACCCGATGGAACTGCTCGATGAAGTTGAGAACGAGCTGAAAATCGGCTGCGCACCGATCACCTGGCCGATTGGCTGCGGCAAGCTGTTTAAAGGCGTTTACCACCTTTATAAAGATGAAACCTATCTCTATCAGAGCGGTAAAGGCCACACCATTCAGGAAGTCCGCATTGTTAAAGGGCTGAATAACCCGGATCTCGATGCTGCGGTCGGTGAAGATCTGGCACAGCAGCTGCGTGACGAACTGGAACTGGTGAAAGGCGCGTCTAACGAGTTCGACAAAGAATTATTCCTTGCGGGCGAAATCACTCCGGTATTCTTCGGTACTGCGCTGGGTAACTTCGGCGTCGATCATATGCTGGATGGCCTGGTGGAGTGGGCACCTGCGCCGATGCCGCGTCAGACTGATACCCGTACCGTAGAAGCGAGCGAAGACAAATTTACCGGCTTCGTATTTAAAATTCAGGCCAACATGGACCCGAAACACCGCGACCGCGTGGCGTTTATGCGTGTGGTGTCCGGTAAATATGAAAAAGGCATGAAACTGCGCCAGGTGCGCACCGCGAAAGATGTGGTGATCTCCGACGCGCTGACCTTTATGGCGGGTGACCGTTCGCACGTTGAAGAAGCGTATCCGGGCGACATCCTTGGTCTGCACAACCACGGCACTATTCAGATCGGCGACACCTTTACCCAAGGTGAGATGATGAAGTTCACCGGTATTCCGAACTTCGCACCAGAACTGTTCCGTCGCATCCGCCTGAAAGATCCGCTGAAGCAAAAACAGCTGCTCAAAGGGTTGGTACAGCTTTCCGAAGAGGGCGCGGTGCAGGTGTTCCGTCCGATCTCCAACAACGATCTGATCGTTGGTGCGGTTGGTGTGCTGCAGTTTGATGTGGTGGTATCGCGCCTGAAGAGCGAATACAACGTCGAAGCGGTGTATGAGTCAGTCAACGTCGCCACCGCCCGCTGGGTAGAATGCGCGGACGCGAAGAAATTCGAAGAGTTCAAGCGTAAGAACGAAAGCCAACTGGCGCTTGATGGCGGCGACAACCTCGCTTACATCGCCACCAGCATGGTCAACCTGCGCCTGGCGCAGGAGCGTTACCCGGACGTTCAGTTCCACCAGACCCGCGAGCATTAATTCTTGCCTCCAGGGCGCGGTAACCGCCGCGCCCTGTCAATTTCCCTTCCTTATTAGCCGCTTGCGGAATGTTCTTAAAACATTCGCTTTTGCTTATGTTTGCGCGTTTTTTAGTCGATACGGCGAGCGGTTTCAAAATTGTGATCTATATTTAACAAAGTGATGACATTTGTGACGGCTTTAAATACCGATCAATACGTAAATATCAGTATTTAAAACCGTTAACTGTCATCCGATTGATATTAATAACTGATTCAGAGGCTGTAATGGTCGTTATTCATCACTCATCGCTTTTGTGATGGCGACCATTGACTTCTGTACAGGGTGAAGTCTCTCCCTTTCAGCAATGCAACCTCGTGTTGCCTGGCTCAAATTACGAGCAAACATACAGGAATAAATCGATGACTATGACAAGACTGAAGATTTCGAAAACTCTGCTGGCTGTAATGTTGACCTCTGCCGTCGCGACCGGCTCTGCTTTTGCGGAAAACAGCGCGCAGACAACCAATGAAAGCGCAGGGCAAAAAGTCGATAGCTCTATGAATAAAGTCGGTAATTTCATGGATGACAGCGCCATCACCGCGAAAGTGAAGGCGGCCCTGGTGGATCATGACAACATCAAGAGCACTGATATCTCTGTCAAAACCGATCAAAAAGTTGTGACCCTGAGCGGTTTCGTTGAAAGCCAGGCCCAGGCCGAAGAGGCTGTGAAAGTGGCGAAAGGCGTTGAAGGCGTGACCTCTGTCAGCGACAAACTGCACGTTCGCGACGCTAAAGAAGGCTCTGTGAAGGGCTATGCGGGTGACACCGCCACCACCAGTGAAATCAAAGCCAAACTGCTGGCGGATGACATCGTCCCTTCCCGTCATGTGAAAGTTGAAACCACCGACGGCGTGGTTCAGCTCTCCGGTACCGTCGATTCCCAGGCACAAAGCGACCGTGCTGAAAGTATCGCCAAAGCGGTAGATGGTGTGAAAAGCGTTAAAAATGATCTGAAAACTAAGTAATTCGTCGTAATTCGTTCTCCCGAACTTTGTCGGGAGGCGCGATGTGCACCACACTAAAAATATCGCATTGAGTGATTTTCACGCTCATATCAAGCGGTGACATTAACTATGGTAAAGGAGACGCTTATGTTTCGTTGGGGCATCATATTTCTGGTTATCGCGTTAATCGCCGCCGCACTTGGGTTTGGTGGTCTGGCCGGTACCGCTGCAGGCGCAGCTAAAATTGTCTTTGTCGTCGGGATTATTCTGTTCCTGGTGAGTTTGTTTATGGGCCGAAAACGACCCTAGATTTCAAACTATTAAGAAAATTTTATACAAAGCCAGTCCAGCGGACTGGCTTTTGCGGTTTTAGCGAATAATAAATTGCGTTACTTTGTCAGTCTTTCACAACAAAAACAGGAAGGCAGAGGTGGGGCAGCGAATACCTGTAACGCTTGGTAATATTGCGCCGTTGTCGCTAAGGCCGTTCCAGCCTGGACGAATAGCTCTGGTGTGCGAAGGCGGCGGGCAGCGTGGAATTTTCACGGCTGGTGTGCTGGATGAGTTTATGCGCGCGCAGTTTAATCCTTTCGATCTTTATCTCGGCACATCTGCCGGGGCGCAGAACCTTTCGGCATATATCTGCAATCAGCCCGGATACGCGCGCAAAGTCATCATGCGCTATACCACAAAACGCGAATTTTTCGATCCAGTGCGCTTTGTCCGTGGAGGAAATCTTATCGATCTTGACTGGCTGGTGGAGGCCACCGCAAGCCAGATGCCGTTGCAAATGGACACCGCCGCGCGGCTGTTTGAGAGCGGTAAATCGTTTTATATGTGTGCCTGTCGTCAGGACGACTATGCGCCGAATTACTTTTTACCGACCAAACAAAACTGGCTGGATGTGATTCGCGCCTCCAGTGCGATACCTGGCTTTTATCGTAGCGGAGTGTCGCTGGAAGGCATTAACTACCTGGATGGTGGGATCAGTGATGCGATTCCGGTTAAAGAGGCGGCAAGGCAGGGCGCTAAAACGTTGGTCGTCATCCGCACTGTGCCGTCACAAATGTACTACACGCCGCAGTGGTTCAAACGCATGGAACGCTGGCTGGGTGACAGTAGCCTGCAGCCGCTGGTCAATCTGGTGCAGCATCATGAAACCAGCTATCGTGACATTCAGCAGTTTATTGAGAAACCACCGGGCAAGCTGCGGATATTCGAAATTTATCCGCCGAAGCCATTGCATAGTATCGCGCTTGGCAGTCGGATTCCGGCGCTGCGTGAAGACTATAAACTTGGGCGTTTATGCGGTCGTTATTTCCTCGCCACGGTTGGCAAGCTATTAACTGAAAAAGCGCCGCTTACCCGCCATCTGGTGCCAGTGGTGACGCCGGAATCGATAGTCATTCCGCCTGCGCCAGTCGCCAACGATACGCTGGTTGCCGAAGTGAGCGACGCTCCGCAGGCGAACGACCCGACATTTAACAATGAGGATCTGGCTTGATTTGCCGTTTTATCGACACCCACTGCCATTTTGATTTCCCGCCGTTTAGCGGCGATGAAGAGGCCAGCCTGCAACGCGCGGCACAAGCGGGCGTAGGCAAGATCATTGTTCCGGCAACCGAGGCGGCAAATTTTGCCCGCGTGTTGGCACTGGCGGAAAATTATCAGCCACTGTATGCCGCATTGGGCTTGCATCCTGGTATGTTGGAAAAACATAACGATGCATCGCTGGAGCAGTTACAGCAGGCGCTGGAAAGGCGTCCGGCGAAGGTGGTGGCGGTGGGGGAGATCGGTCTGGATCTCTTCGGCGATGATCCGCAATTTGAGAGGCAGCAGTGGTTGCTCGACGAACAACTGAAACTGGCGAAACGCTACGATCTGCCGGTGATCCTTCATTCACGGCGCACGCACGACAAACTGGCGATGCATCTTAAGCGTCACGATTTGCCGTGCACTGGCGTGGTTCACGGTTTTTCCGGCAGCTTGCAGCAGGCCGAACGGTTTGTACAGCTGGGCTACAAAATTGGCGTAGGCGGTACTATCACCTATCCACGCGCCAGTAAAACCCGCGATGTCATCGCAAAATTACCGTTGGCATCGTTGTTGCTGGAAACCGACGCGCCAGATATGCCGCTCAACGGTTTTCAGGGGCAGCCTAACCGCCCGGAGCAGGCTGCCCGTGTGTTTGCCGTGCTTTGCGAGTTACGCCCGGAACCGGCGGATGAGATTGCGCAAGCGTTGCTTAATAACACGTATACGTTGTTTAACGTGCCGTAGGTCGGATAAGGCGTTCACGCCGCATCCGGCAGTTGGCGCACAATGCCAGATGCGACGCTTGACGCGTCTTATCATGCCTGGAGGCCAGTGCCGAACCGTAGGCCGCATCCGGCATGTCACAAATACAGCGCCGGGAATATTAACCGGCTCACCCCGCGCACCTTTAACGCATCAGCCAACGACTCAACGTCTTCCGGCGTGGCGCTCGGCCAGCTTTGCGCCTCGCCATACACGCCGTGGGCATGAAATGCGTTCAGGCGAACCGGAACATCTCCAAGTCCCTTGATAAACGCCGCCAGTTCTTCGATGTGTTGCAAATAATCCACCTGGCCTGGGATTACCAGCAAACGCAGTTCCGCCAGCTTGCCGCGCTCTGCCAGCAAACAGATGCTGCGCTTAATCTGCTGATTATCGCGTCCGGTTAGTTGTTGATGGCACGCGCTCCCCCACGCTTTGAGATCGAGCATTGCGCCGTCACACACCGGGAGTAATTTTTCCCAGCCGGTTTCGCTCAACATGCCGTTACTGTCCACGAGGCAGGTGAGATGGCACAGTTGCGGATCGTTTTTGATGGCAGTAAACAGCGCCACCACAAACGGCAGCTGGGTCGTGGCTTCGCCGCCGCTCACCGTTATCCCTTCGATAAACAGCACTGCTTTGCGGACATGGCTAAGCACCTCGTCCACGCTCATGGATTGCGCCATTGGCGTGGCGTGTTGCGGACACATCTTCAGGCAGGTATCACATTGCTCGCAGACCACAGCGTTCCACAGCACTTTGCCGTCAACAATCTGCAACGCCTGATGCGGACAATGTGGCACGCACTCCCCACAGTCATTGCAACGTCCCATCGTCCACGGATTGTGACAGTTTTTGCAGCGCAGATTGCAGCCCTGCAAAAACAGAGCCAGACGACTGCCTGGCCCGTCAACGCAGGAGAAGGGGATAATCTTACTGACTAAAGCGCATCTGCTGTTCATGGCTTATCACGCGCGGCTGGCGTTCCAGAATACGAGTGTTGCGTGCGGCTTCTTCGCCCAGCCAGGTGGTGTTGGTGCGTGAACCTTCGGCGCGATATTTTTCTAAATCCGACAAACGCACCATATAACCGGTAACGCGAACCAGATCGTTACCGCTGACATTGGCGGTAAATTCACGCATTCCGGCTTTAAAGGCACCGAGGCAAAGCTGTACCAGTGCCTGCGGGTTACGTTTGATGGTTTCGTCGAGCGTCAGAATGTCGCTGATGCCGGAATAATAATAAGCATGATGCGGGGCGACAGTTTGCAGATGGGTGATCGGATCTGGCTCATCGCCATACGGCAAACGCGCGCCCGGCGTGGTGCCGATATCGGAACTGATCCCCGACTGTGCGTGCAACATGGCGCGTTTTTGCCAGCCATATTTCACAGGGGTATTGGCGACAAACTCCGCCAGTTGCGCGCTGATGCGATAACCCACTTCATTTGCAGCGGTTTCTTTACCGTAGCGCGCGGCAATCCCTTCTTTCTCGCACAGCAAGTTAACCGCTTCCGCCAGCCCATACATGCCAAACATTGGCACAAAACGTTCAGGGTTAATCAGCCCTTCTTTCACCAGGAAGCTATTCTCAAAGAAGTGTGATTGTTGATAGAGGAATTCACACCGCGCATCGATGATGGCGATCTGCTGTTGGCAGTAGTGCGGTAGAGTGCGCGTAAAGAAGTCTTCCAGCGATTCGCTGCGCTCGGCAATGGCTTTCAGGTTAAGGCGCACCAGCGTGCTGCCACCACCCGCCAGCGGCAGTGAGTTGTAACAGCTTACAATCCCGTAGCCCCCTTTTGTGAAAATTTTATCATGCACCGGACCGTTGGCGATGTGCGGTTTGCTACATTCACAGATGTTTTTCGCCACTTCCAGCAGCAGGTCATCAGGGGTAATTTCAGGATCGTAGATAAAGGTCAGGTTCGGTGAAACCTGCTTCAGCTCTGCGTCTGCGCGTAAAATTGCTCGGGTAATGGGCGAATCAGACGGGCCGATATTGGCGTGCATAAAGGCGTCTGGCAGGGTTCTGTCGAGGTAACGCCAGAAACGTTTTATTCGAATGTCGATCTCGTCTTGTGTTAGAATTCTAACATACGGTTGCAACAACGCATCCAGCTGCCCCAGGTAGACCGGCATCGATGTGACCGAAGGGACATGATGATAAAGAATGGTCAACAGAGAGAGCGCGTCATCAAGATCTTTCGCGCCTTCCAGCTCCAGCCATTCGGAACCGTTCGCCAGAAAACGGGCGTAATCGGGTAAGACATAGCGCGGTTTGTACGGCGCATGACCTTCAAACATATCGCAGATTACGCCTTCATCCAGCGCGCGGCGGGCTTCGGCAGGTAGCTGCGGATAAGGCAGATTGTTTTCTGCTTCCAGCGCCAGAAAATGGCGTTTCTGCTCCGGACTAAGCACCGGACTTGTGACAATTTGCTGGCAACGTTGTTGCAGTGCAATCTCGTGAGAAGTGGGCATCTTCTTTTCCTTTTATGCCAAAGGTGATGCGCCATTGTAAGAAGTTTCGTGATGTTCACTTTGATCCTGATGCGTTTGTCACCATCGGTGCATTCATTTGAAAGTGAATTATTTGAACCAGATCGCATTACCGTAATGCAAATTTGTAAGTAGATTTTCTTAATTGTGATGTATATCGAAGTGTGTTGCGGAGTCGATGTTAGAATACTAACAAACTCGCAAGGTGAATTTTATTGGCGACAAGCCAGGAGAATGAAATGACTGATCTGAAAGCAAGCAGCCTGCGTGCACTGAAATTGATGGACCTGACTACCCTGAATGACGACGACACCGACGAGAAAGTGATCGCCCTGTGTCATCAGGCCAAAACTCCGGTCGGCAATACCGCTGCTATCTGTATCTATCCTCGCTTTATCCCGATTGCTCGCAAAACGCTGAAAGAGCAGGGCACCCCGGAAATCCGTATTGCTACGGTAACCAACTTCCCACACGGTAACGATGACATTGAAATTGCACTGGCAGAAACCCGTGCGGCAATCGCCTACGGTGCTGATGAAGTTGACGTGGTGTTCCCGTACCGTGCGCTGATGGCGGGCAACGAGCAAGTTGGTTTTGATCTGGTGAAAGCCTGTAAAGAGGCTTGCGCAGCGGCGAACGTACTGCTGAAAGTGATCATCGAAACCGGCGAACTGAAAGACGAAGCGCTGATCCGCAAAGCGTCTGAAATCTCCATCAAAGCGGGTGCCGACTTCATCAAAACCTCTACCGGTAAAGTGGCAGTGAACGCGACGCCGGAAAGCGCGCGCATCATGATGGAAGTGATCCGTGATATGGGCGTAGAGAAAACCGTTGGTTTCAAACCGGCGGGCGGCGTGCGTACTGCGGAAGATGCGCAGAAATATCTCGCCATTGCAGATGAACTGTTCGGTGCTGACTGGGCAGATGCGCGCCACTATCGCTTTGGCGCTTCCAGCCTGCTGGCAAGCCTGCTGAAAGCTCTGGGCCACGGCGACGGTAAGAGCGCCAGCAGCTACTAAGTAAGATGCTTTGCGCCTGATGCGCTGCGCTTATCAGGCCTACGAGACGTATCACCCGTAGGCCGGATAAGGCGTAGACGCATCCGGCAAAAGCCGCCTCATACTCTTTTCCACGGGAGGTTACCTTGTTTCTCGCACAAGAAATTATTCGTAAAAAACGTGATGGTCATGCGCTGAGTGATGAAGAAATTCGTTTCTTTATCAACGGCATTCGCGACAACACTATCTCCGAAGGGCAGATTGCCGCCCTCGCGATGACCATTTTCTTCCACGATATGACAATGCCTGAGCGTGTCTCGCTGACCATGGCGATGCGAGATTCAGGAACCGTTCTCGACTGGAAAAGCCTGCATCTGAATGGCCCGATTGTTGATAAACACTCGACCGGTGGCGTCGGCGATGTCACTTCGCTGATGTTAGGGCCAATGGTCGCAGCCTGCGGCGGCTATATTCCGATGATCTCCGGTCGCGGCCTCGGTCATACTGGCGGTACGCTCGACAAACTGGAATCCATCCCTGGCTTCGACATTTTCCCGGATGACAACCGTTTCCGCGAAATTATTAAAGACGTCGGCGTGGCGATTATCGGCCAGACCAGCTCACTGGCTCCGGCGGATAAACGTTTCTACGCGACCCGCGATATTACCGCAACCGTGGACTCCATTCCGCTGATCACCGCCTCTATTCTGGCGAAGAAACTGGCGGAAGGTTTGGACGCGCTGGTGATGGACGTGAAAGTGGGTAGCGGCGCGTTTATGCCGACCTACGAACTCTCTGAAGCCCTTGCCGAAGCGATTGTTGGCGTGGCTAACGGCGCTGGCGTGCGCACCACCGCGCTGCTCACCGATATGAATCAGGTGCTGGCCTCCAGTGCCGGTAACGCGGTTGAAGTACGTGAAGCGGTGCAGTTCCTGACGGGTGAGTATCGTAACCCGCGTTTGTTTGATGTCACGATGGCGCTGTGCGTGGAGATGCTTATCTCCGGTAAACTGGCGAAAGATGACGCCGAAGCGCGCGCGAAATTGCAGGCGGTGCTGGACAACGGTAAAGCGGCAGAAGTCTTCGGTCGTATGGTGGCAGCACAAAAAGGTCCGACCGACTTCGTTGAGAACTACGCGAAGTATCTGCCGACAGCGATGCTGACGAAAGCAGTCTATGCTGATACCGAAGGTTTTGTCAGTGAAATGGATACCCGTGCGCTGGGGATGGCAGTGGTTGCAATGGGCGGCGGTCGCCGTCAGGCATCTGACACCATCGATTACAGCGTCGGCTTTACTGATATGGCGCGTCTGGGTGACCAGGTAGACGGTCAGCGTCCGCTGGCGGTTATCCACGCGAAAGACGAAAACAGCTGGCAGGAAGCGGCGAAAGCGGTGAAAGCGGCAATTAAACTTGCCGATAAAGCACCGGAAAGCACACCAACTGTCTATCGTCGTATCAGTGAATAACGGTATACTGATCTGATCATTTAAATTTGAAGCACTGAGTACGGAGAACATATGAAACGTGCATTTATTATGGTGCTGGACTCATTCGGCATCGGCGCTACAGAAGATGCAGAACGCTTTGGTGACGTCGGGGCTGACACCCTGGGTCATATCGCAGAAGCCTGTGCCAAAGGCGAAGCTGATAACGGTCGTAAAGGCCCGCTCAATCTGCCAAATCTGACCCGTCTGGGGCTGGCGAAAGCACATGAAGGTTCTACCGGTTTCATTCCGGCAGGAATGGACGGCAACGCTGAAGTTATCGGCGCGTACGCATGGGCGCACGAAATGTCATCTGGTAAAGACACCCCGTCTGGTCACTGGGAAATCGCCGGTGTCCCGGTTCTGTTTGAGTGGGGATACTTCTCCGATCACGAAAACAGCTTTCCGCAAGAGCTGCTGGATAAACTGGTTGAACGCGCTAACCTGCCAGGTTACCTCGGTAACTGCCACTCTTCCGGTACGGTCATCCTGGATCAACTGGGCGAAGAGCACATGAAAACCGGCAAGCCGATTTTCTATACCTCCGCTGACTCCGTGTTCCAGATTGCCTGCCATGAAGAAACTTTCGGTCTGGATAAACTCTACGAACTGTGTGAAATCGCCCGTGAAGAGCTGACCAACGGCGGCTACAACATCGGTCGTGTTATCGCTCGTCCGTTTATCGGCGACAAAGCCGGTAACTTCCAGCGTACCGGTAACCGTCACGACCTGGCCGTTGAACCGCCAGCACCGACCGTGCTGCAGAAACTGGTTGATGAAAAACATGGTCAGGTGGTTTCTGTCGGTAAGATTGCGGACATCTACGCTAACTGCGGTATCACCAAGAAAGTGAAAGCGACCGGCCTGGACGCGCTGTTTGACGCCACCATTAAAGAGATGAAGGAAGCGGGTGATAACACCATCGTCTTCACTAACTTTGTTGACTTCGACTCTTCCTGGGGCCATCGTCGCGATGTCGCAGGCTATGCTGCGGGGCTGGAGCTGTTCGACCGCCGTCTGCCGGAGCTGATGTCTCTGCTGCGCGATGACGACATCCTGATCCTCACTGCTGACCACGGTTGTGATCCGACCTGGACCGGTACTGACCACACGCGTGAACATATTCCGGTACTGGTATACGGCCCGAAAGTAAAACCGGGCTCACTGGGTCATCGCGAAACCTTCGCAGATATCGGCCAGACGCTGGCAAAATATTTTGGTACTTCTGATATGGAATATGGCAAAGCCATGTTCTGATGGATTTGGGCGGAGCGTTGACTCCGCCTTTGTTATGTCACAAAAAGGATAAAACGATGGCTACTCCACACATTAATGCAGAAATGGGCGATTTCGCTGACGTAGTTTTGATGCCTGGCGACCCGCTGCGTGCGAAGTATATTGCTGAAACTTTCCTTGAAGATGCCCGTGAAGTGAACAACGTTCGCGGTATGCTGGGCTTCACTGGTACTTACAAAGGCCGCAAAATTTCCGTAATGGGTCACGGTATGGGGATTCCGTCCTGCTCCATCTACACCAAAGAACTGATCACCGATTTCGGCGTGAAGAAAATTATCCGCGTTGGTTCCTGTGGCGCGGTTCTGCCGCACGTAAAACTGCGCGACGTCGTTATCGGTATGGGTGCCTGCACCGATTCCAAAGTTAACCGCATCCGTTTTAAAGACCATGACTTTGCCGCTATCGCTGACTTTGACATGGTGCGTAACGCGGTAGACGCGGCTAAAGCCCTGGGCGTTGATGCGCGTGTTGGTAACCTGTTCTCCGCTGACCTGTTCTACTCTCCGGACGGCGAAATGTTCGACGTGATGGAAAAATACGGCATCCTCGGCGTGGAAATGGAAGCGGCTGGTATCTACGGCGTGGCTGCAGAGTTTGGTGCGAAAGCACTGGCTATCTGCACCGTGTCTGACCACATCCGTACTCACGAGCAGACCACTGCTGAAGAGCGTCAGACCACCTTCAACGACATGATCAAAATTGCACTGGAATCCGTTCTGCTGGGCGATAAAGAGTAATTGTGTTTCGCTGAAAGGCGATTGTCGTGTTAAGCCGGAGCGGGAGACTGCTCCGGCTTTTTAGTATCTATTCATCAATAGCGACTGATATATAGATTTACTATTATTTTTCATATGGATAGGAAATCAAAACCATTCAAGTATCTATTCACGAATCTATTCATTTATGTTCAGCCGTCATCCAGGAAGGGTGTATCAGCAACTCTGGTGGACAACCATAAATTCCTGCCATTTTGCTTTTGATGTTTGAACTAAGCCGTTCCGTCTTTTCGAGCCGTTTTAGAGAATTAATCGAGATACCTAACATTTTACTTACTTCAGCAAGCGATAATTTATGCCTGATACGCATGGCGGCTAGCCAGGATATACCCTGGCTGAACATTAAATTGATAATCTCCCGTTCCTGGTTCTCCAGATCGATCATATTTCCTTCCCTGGAAATTTTAATGAGCGAGTTACCGCACCGCCCCTGCCATCCATGCCGACAACTCCCGTAGCTCTTTTTCCTGTTCCGGGAAGTCGACCAACAGCGCTTCGCACTCCTGTTGCAGCATATCCGCGCGGTACAGACAGCCTTGCAGCCGCCCGGCGAGAGCTTCCAGCGGCGCGGGGTTAAGGCTGTCGGTAAACACCTGGGCGCGGGTGATATGGCCTTTTTCAACGTCGAAATGCAGTTCTACGCCGCCCCAGGTAAAGCGTTCGTCCAGCAGATGCGAGAACGCCGGAGCCTGACCGAAGTTCCACTCCCAGCTACTCTGGCGGGCAAAGGTTTCGGCGAAGTTCGGCAAGTCTGGCGTTTTGTCCGGGGAGATGATTTCCGCTTCTACACGCTCGCCATAATGGGCGAAAAAGGCCTCGGTTATGGCCTCGCAAACCTGCTCATGGGTGATCCCCGGCAGCAGCTCGGTCAGATTGGTCACGCGGGAACGTACTGAAGTAATGCCTTTCGCCGCCAGTTTCTTTTTATCCGGATTGAGATAGTTTGCCAGGCGGCTGAGGTCGGCATTGAGCAGCAAGGTGCCATGGTGGAAACCGCGATCCTTGGTTTCGCGATAGGCCGAGCCTGAGACTTTGCGGTCACCTTCGGCGGTTTTCACCACCAGATCGTTGCGCCCGGACGCTTCTGCGGTGACGCCGAGCGCGTTCAGCGCATTAAGCACAATCTCCGTGGAGATGGTTTTATCGTACTCCGGCTTGCCAGCCATAAATGTAAAACAGGTATTGCCGAGATCGTGGAACACCGCGCCACCGCCGCTACTGCGCCGTGCCAGGCGGACGTTATCTTCTTCCATTCGCCGGGTATTACACTCTTTCCACGGGTTTTGCGCGCGACCAATCACTACCGTGTCGGCATTGCGCCAGAGAAATAGAACGCGCTGCGTGGCGGGCATCTGGCGAAAAATACACTCTTCCACCGCCAGGTTAAACCACGGATCGTAAGAGTCAGAAATGAGCAGGCGTAATGTGGACATAACGATTTCCTTTCTTGTAGTAATGGGTCACTCTTTTTTCTCGCTTTCTTCCTCTTCCGGTACCGGTTTGCTGGCGGTTAACAGGAAGGGCGATTGCTGCCAGCGGGTACGTTTACCCTGCAACAGTGTGCGAGTCAGCACCACGCCGATTGCCAGCGAGAGCAGCAGCATCAGGCGTAGAATATTGGTGGTGTTATCCACCTGTTTGGCTTCGGTGGCGAGCGTATGGGTATCGAGCGTGAGGCGCAGATAGCCGAGCGGTCCATTTTTCCCCTTAATCGGTTCGACAATCTGCTGGTTAAAATAGCCACCTGCTTTTTTACCGTCGAGCGCCAGTCGGTCGCGCACCTCGACGCTTTCGCCTGCGCGGGCGATAAGATCGCCTTGTTCGTCATACACACCCGCGTCGAGGATGCGACTTTCGTCCGTCAACTGATCGAGGATCGCCCGAATGCGTTTTTCATCAGGTGAGTTGGTACGCATCAGCGGCGCAACGTTCAGGGTTACCTGATGCGCCAGGGTACGGGCCAGTTCTTCCAGCTGTGGATTACGCTGTCGCTGGTGGTTTTGACTAAACCATGATGCTCCCTGCATTAGTGCGACTAACAACGCGAGACAGAACAGGACAATCACTGCCCGATGCAGCCGGAATTTTAGTTTTGTGCGAGCCATATTCCACCCGTTGAAAATTTGAGACTTAATGTTGCCAGAAGCAATGGATACAAGGTAGCCTCATGCGTTATTTTCCCTGCTTCGAACGATTTTACAGGAGCCTTAATGCCTAACATTACCTGGTGCGACCTGCCTGAAGATGTCTCTTTATGGCCGGGTCTGCCTCTTTCATTAAGTGGTGATGAAGTGATGCCACTGGATTACCACGCAGGTCGTAGCGGCTGGCTGCTGTATGGTCGTGGGCTGGATAAACAACGTCTGACCCAATACCAGAGCAAACTGGGCGCGGCAATGGTGATTGTTGCCGCCTGGTGCGTGGAAGATTATCAGGTGATTCGTCTGGCAGGTTCACTCACCGCCCGGGCTACGCGCCTGGCCCACGAGGCGCAGCTGGATGTCGCTCCGCTGGGGAAAATCCCGCACCTGCGCACGCCGGGTTTGCTGGTGATGGACATGGACTCCACCGCCATCCAGATAGAATGTATTGATGAAATTGCCAAACTGGCCGGAACGGGCGAGATGGTGGCGGAAGTGACCGAACGGGCAATGCGCGGGGAGCTTGATTTCACTGCTAGCCTGCGTAGCCGCGTGGCGACGCTGAAAGGTGCTGACGCGAACATTCTGCAACAGGTGCGTGAAAATCTGCCGCTGATGCCGGGCTTAACGCAACTGGTGCTGAAGCTGGAAACGCTGGGCTGGAAAGTGGCGATTGCCTCCGGCGGCTTTACCTTCTTTGCTGAATACCTGCGCGACAAGCTGCGATTAACCGCCGTGGTAGCCAATGAACTGGAGATCATGGACGGTAAATTTACCGGCAATGTGATCGGCGACATTGTAGACGCGCAGTACAAAGCGAAAACCCTGACCCGGCTGGCGCAGGAGTATGATATTCCGCTGGCGCAAACCGTGGCGATTGGCGATGGTGCCAACGACCTGCCGATGATCAAAGCGGCAGGGCTGGGGATTGCCTACCATGCCAAGCCAAAAGTGAATGAAAAGACGGAAGTCACCATCCGTCACGCTGACTTGATGGGGGTATTCTGCATCCTCTCTGGCAGCCTGAATCAGAAGTAATTGCCCGCCCGTCATCCTGCGGGCGGCACAGCATTAACGAGGTACACCGTGGCAAAAGCTCCAAAACGCGCCTTTGTTTGTAATGAATGCGGGGCCGATTATCCGCGCTGGCAGGGGCAGTGCAGCGCCTGTCATGCCTGGAACACCATCACCGAGGTGCGTCTTGCTGCGTCGCCAACGGTGGCGCGTAACGAGCGTCTGAGTGGCTATGCCGGTAGCGCCGGAGTGGCTAAAGTCCAGAAACTCTCCGATATCAGCCTTGAAGAGCTGCCGCGTTTTTCCACCGGATTTAAAGAGTTCGACCGCGTATTAGGCGGCGGCGTTGTGCCGGGAAGCGCCATTCTGATTGGCGGTAACCCAGGTGCCGGGAAATCCACGCTGCTACTGCAAACGCTGTGCAAACTGGCGCAGCAGATGAAAACGCTGTATGTCACTGGCGAAGAGTCGCTGCAACAGGTGGCAATGCGCGCTCATCGCCTTGGCCTGCCGACTGACAATCTCAATATGTTGTCGGAAACCAGCATCGAGCAGATCTGCCTGATTGCCGAAGAAGAGCAACCGAAGCTGATGGTGATTGACTCGATCCAGGTGATGCATATGGCGGATGTTCAGTCATCGCCAGGCAGCGTGGCGCAGGTGCGTGAAACAGCGGCTTATCTGACGCGCTTCGCCAAAACGCGCGGTGTGGCGATTGTCATGGTGGGGCACGTAACCAAAGATGGTTCGCTGGCTGGCCCTAAAGTGCTGGAACACTGTATCGACTGTTCGGTGCTTCTGGACGGCGATGCCGACTCCCGTTTTCGCACCTTGCGCAGCCATAAAAACCGCTTCGGCGCGGTGAATGAGCTGGGCGTATTTGCGATGACCGAACAGGGGCTGCGTGAAGTTAGCAACCCTTCCGCCATCTTTTTAAGCCGTGGCGATGAAGTGACCTCTGGTAGTTCAGTGATGGTGGTATGGGAAGGAACGCGTCCGCTGCTGGTGGAGATTCAGGCGCTGGTCGATCACTCGATGATGGCGAATCCGCGCCGCGTGGCGGTAGGCCTGGAGCAAAACCGTCTGGCAATCCTGCTGGCAGTGCTGCATCGTCACGGTGGTCTGCAAATGGCTGATCAGGATGTGTTTGTGAACGTGGTCGGCGGCGTGAAGGTAACCGAAACCAGCGCCGACTTAGCGTTACTGCTGGCGATGGTTTCCAGCCTGCGTGACAGGCCGCTACCGCAGGATCTGGTGGTGTTTGGTGAAGTCGGGCTGGCAGGGGAGATCCGCCCGGTGCCCAGCGGCCAGGAACGAATCTCAGAAGCGGCGAAACACGGTTTTCGGCGGGCAATTGTTCCGGCGGCTAACGTACCGAAAAAAGTGCCTGAAGGGATGCAGATTTTTGGCGTTAAAAAACTCTCCGACGCGCTTAGCGTGTTCGACGACTTATAATAAGAGATACGGAGGGAGATATGTCGTCATTTGATTACCTGAAAACTGCCATCAAGCAACAGGGCTGCACGCTACAGCAGGTAGCTGATGCCAGCGGTATGACCAAAGGGTATTTAAGCCAGTTACTGAATGCCAAAATCAAAAGCCCCAGCGCGCAAAAGCTGGAGGCGTTGCACCGTTTTTTGGGGCTTGAGTTTCCACGGCAGAAGAAAACGATCGGCGTTGTATTCGGTAAGTTCTACCCACTGCATACCGGACATATCTACCTTATCCAGCGCGCCTGTAGCCAGGTTGACGAGCTGCATATCATTATGGGCTTTGACGATACCCGTGACCGCGCGTTGTTCGAAGACAGTGCCATGTCGCAGCAGCCGACCGTGCCGGATCGTCTGCGCTGGTTATTGCAAACCTTTAAGTATCAAAAAAACATTCGTATTCATGCCTTTAACGAAGAGGGCATGGAGCCGTATCCGCACGGCTGGGATGTGTGGAGCAACGGCATCAAAAAGTTTATGGCTGAAAAGGGGATCCAGCCGGATCTGATCTACACCTCGGAAGAAGCCGACGCGCCGCAGTATATGGAACATCTGGGGATCGAGACGGTGCTGATCGACCCGAAACGCACCTTTATGAGTATCAGCGGTGCGCAGATCCGCGAAAACCCGTTCCGCTACTGGGAATATATTCCTACCGAAGTGAAGCCGTTCTTTGTGCGTACCGTGGCGATCCTCGGCGGCGAGTCGAGCGGTAAATCCACCCTGGTAAACAAACTTGCCAATATCTTCAACACCACCAGTGCGTGGGAGTTTGGTCGTGATTATGTCTTTTCGCATCTCGGCGGCGATGAGATCGCATTGCAGTATTCCGACTACGATAAAATCGCGCTGGGACACGCACAATATATTGATTTTGCAGTGAAATATGCCAATAAAGTGGCGTTTATCGACACTGATTTTGTGACTACTCAGGCGTTCTGCAAAAAGTACGAAGGACGCGAGCATCCGTTCGTGCAGGCGCTGATTGATGAATACCGTTTCGATCTGGTGATCCTGCTGGAGAACAACACCCCGTGGGTGGCGGATGGTTTACGCAGCCTCGGCAGTTCGGTGGATCGCAAAGAGTTCCAGAACTTGCTGGTGGAGATGCTGGAAGAGAACAATATCGAATTCGTGCGGGTTGAAGAGGACGATTACGACAGCCGTTTCCTGCGCTGCGTGGAGCTGGTGCGGGAGATGATGGGGGAGCAGAGGTAACCGTGACGAAACGGCTCAAAGGCGAGGTATAAAATGAGTTTTTTTGATGAGTTGAAAACCTCTCTGGAAGAGGCTGTCGAGATTAAACAAGGTTTGAAAGAACCAGCACGGATGACCCGCTACGAAATTGCGGATGCTAAGGCTGTTGTAGGCCGGAAGAGGCGTTCACGCCGCATCCGGCATCCGGTGCTCAATGCCTGATGCGACGCTTACCGCGTCTTATCAGGCCTGGAGTTTCACACCGTATTGAAATCGCTGGTTTTGTAGGCCGGATAAGGCGTTCACGCCGCATCCGGCATTTTACGCATTACTTCGCAATACGCTTGTACTTGATACGCTTCGGCTCCAGCGCGTCTGCGCCCAGCGTGCGTTTTTTGTACTCTTCGTACTCGGTAAAGTTACCTTCGAAGAACTCAACTTTACCTTCATCCTGGTAATCCAGAATGTGCGTGGCGATACGGTCGAGGAACCAACGGTCGTGCGAGATAACCATCGCGCAGCCCGGGAACTCCAGCAGGGCGTTTTCCAGCGCGCGCAGGGTTTCGATATCCAGGTCGTTGGTTGGTTCGTCGAGCAGCAGCATGTTGCCGCCAACCTGCAGCAGCTTCGCCAGATGCAGACGACCGCGCTCACCACCGGAAAGTTCGCCAACACGTTTACCCTGATCAACCCCTTTAAAGTTAAAGCGGCCAACGTAGGCGCGGCTTGGCATCTCGGTGTTGCCGATCTTCATGATATCCAGCCCGCCGGAAACTTCTTCCCAAACGGTTTTGCTGTTATCCATTGAGTCACGGAACTGATCAACCGATGCCAGTTTCACCGTTTCACCCAAAGTGATGGTGCCGCTGTCCGGCTGTTCCTGACCAGAGATCATACGGAACAGGGTCGATTTACCCGCACCGTTCGGACCGATGATCCCGACGATCGCCCCTTTCGGGATCGAGAAACTCAGGGAGTCAATCAGCAGACGATCGCCATAGGATTTACGCAGGTTGCTGACTTCCAGCACTTTATCGCCCAGACGCGGTCCAGGTGGAATAAACAGTTCGTTGGTTTCGTTACGTTTCTGATATTCGGTGCTGTTCAGCTCTTCAAAGCGCGCCAGACGTGCTTTACCTTTCGACTGACGGCCTTTCGTACCCTGACGTACCCACTCCAGCTCTTTCTCGATCGACTTACGACGCGCCGCTTCTTGAGAAGCTTCCTGCGCCAGACGCTGATCTTTCTGCTCCAGCCAGGAGGAGTAGTTGCCTTCCCACGGAATACCTTCACCGCGGTCCAGTTCGAGGATCCAGCCTGCAACGTTATCGAGGAAGTAACGGTCGTGAGTAATCGCCACAACGGTGCCTTCGAAGTCGTGCAGGAAGCGTTCCAGCCAGGCCACGGATTCGGCATCCAGGTGGTTGGTCGGTTCGTCGAGCAGCAGCATGTCTGGTTTTTCCAGCAGCAGACGGCACAACGCCACGCGACGACGCTCACCACCAGAGAGGTTAGCGATTTTCGCGTCCCAGTCCGGCAGACGCAGCGCATCCGCTGCACGCTCCAGCTGTACGTTCAGGTTGTGACCGTCGTGAGCCTGAATGATCTCTTCCAGACGGCCTTGTTCAGCGGCCAGCTTGTCAAAATCGGCATCCGGATCGGCGTACAGCGCATACACTTCATCCAGGCGTTTCAGGGCGTTAACCACTTCAGAAACCGCTTCTTCAATGGACTCACGCACGGTGTGTTCCGGGTTCAGCTGCGGTTCCTGCGGCAGATAACCAATCTTGATGTCTGGCTGCGGACGCGCTTCACCTTCGATGTCTTTATCAATGCCCGCCATAATGCGCAGCAGGGTGGACTTACCCGCGCCGTTCAGACCCAGGACACCAATTTTTGCCCCAGGGAAGAAACTCAGAGAGATGTTTTTCAAAATATGACGTTTCGGCGGAACAACTTTGCCGACACGATGCATGGTATAAACGAATTGAGCCACGTTGGACTTCGCCTCTATGTTTATCGTGATGATGAGTTTTCAAAGGCGAAGTGTAGCCTGTTTCCTTATCTAATCCCAGCCGGTCGATCACCCTCGCAGTATACTCGTCATACTTCAAGTTGCATGTGCTGCGCTTACGCTCGCTCACCCCAGTCACTTACTTCTGTAAGCTCTTGGGGACTCACTCACTTATCGCCTTCCTGCAACTCGAATTATTTAGAGTATAAAAGTAAAAAAGTGTCCGTAACGTGGCGTAAACGGCAATGACTGGTTAGCATAAATCTATTACGCGGCATGATGCTGCATTGATGTATTTACACTTAGAGGATGCGCTTGTGGAAAAAGCCAAACAAGTTACCTGGCGGCTGTTGGCTGCCGGTGTCTGTCTGCTGACGGTCAGCAGCGTGGCGCGAGCCGACTCACTGGATGAGCAGCGTAGCCGTTACGCGCAAATCAAGCAGGCCTGGGATAATCGACAAATGGATGTGGTCGAACAAATGATGCCATCCCTGAAGGATTATCCGCTTTATCCCTATCTGGAATACCGCCAGATCACCGATGACCTGATGAATCAACCGGCGGTGACGGTTACTAACTTTGTTCGCGCTAACCCCACGCTTCCTCCTGCTCGCACGCTGCAATCGCGTTTCGTCAATGAACTGGCGCGACGCGAAGACTGGCGTGGCTTGTTAGCCTTTAGCCCGGAAAAGCCAGGCACAACCGAAGCCCAGTGTAATTACTACTATGCAAAATGGAACACCGGGCAGAGTGAAGAAGCCTGGCAGGGGGCGAAAGAGCTGTGGCTAACCGGAAAGAGCCAGCCTAACGCTTGTGACAAGTTATTTAGCGTCTGGCGAGCGTCCGGCAAACAAGAACCCCTGGCATATTTAGAGCGTATCCGCCTTGCGATGAAAGCAGGCAATACCGGGCTGGTGACGGTGCTGGCAGGGCAAATGCCTGCCGATTACCAGACTATTGCTTCGGCAATTATTTCGCTGGCGAATGATCCTAATACTGTACTGACCTTCGCGCGTTCCACCGGCGCGACCGATTTTACCCGTCAGATGGCGGCGGTGGCATTTGCCAGCGTGGCGCGTCAGGATGCTGAAAACGCACGACTGATGATCCCTTCACTTGCCCAGGCACAGCAGCTTAATGAAGATCAGATTCAGGAGCTGCGTGATATCGTCGCCTGGCGTCTGATGGGCAACGATGTTACCGACGAACAGGCGAAATGGCGTGATGACGCGATTATGCGTTCGCAATCCACGTCGTTAATTGAACGCCGCGTGCGGATGGCGCTTGGCACTGGCGATCGCCGTGGTCTGAATACCTGGCTGGCGCGTCTGCCAATAGAGGCGAAAGATAAAGATGAATGGCGCTACTGGCAGGCGGATATACTGCTGGAACGCGGGCGTGAAACTGAAGCAAAAGAGATTTTGCATCAACTCATGCAACAGCGTGGATTTTACCCGATGGTCGCTGCGCAACGTATTGGCGAAGAGTATGAGCTGAAGATTGATAAAGCGCCGCAGAACGTTGACAGCGCCCTGACCCAGGGGCCGGAGATGGCGCGCGTGCGCGAGTTGATGTACTGGAATATGGATAACACCGCACGTAGCGAGTGGGCCAATCTGGTGAAGAGCAAGTCAAAAACAGAGCAGGCGCAATTGGCACGCTATGCCTTTAATAATCACTGGTGGGATCTCAGTGTTCAGGCAACGATCGCCGGGAAATTGTGGGATCATCTGGAAGAACGATTCCCCCTGGCCTACAACGATCTCTTCGAACGTTACACCAACGGTAAAGATATCCCGCAAAGCTATGCAATGGCGATTGCCCGTCAGGAGAGCGCCTGGAATCCGAAGGTGAAATCACCGGTAGGAGCCAGCGGTCTGATGCAGATTATGCCCGGTACGGCGACTCAGACGGTGAAGATGTTCTCTATTCCTGGTTATAGCAGCCCTGGGCAATTGCTGGATCCGGAAACGAACATCAACATTGGTACCAGTTATCTGCAATATGTTTATCAGCAGTTTGGCAATAACCGTATTTTCTCCTCGGCAGCTTATAACGCCGGTCCAGGGCGGGTGCGCACGTGGCTTGGTAACAGCGCCGGGCGTATCGACGCGGTGGCGTTTGTCGAGAGTATTCCGTTTTCCGAGACGCGCGGTTATGTGAAAAATGTGCTGGCTTATGACGCGTACTATCGCTATTTCATGGGTGATAAGCCCACGCTTTTGAGCGCTACGGAATGGGGACGTCGTTACTGATTTGAACCTTTATGATATGCTATCGTACTCTTTAGCGAGTACAACCGGGGGAGGCATTTTGCTTCCCCCGCTAACAATGGCGACACACTATGGCCCAGCAATCACCCTATTCAGCAGCGATGGCAGAACAGCGTCACCAGGAGTGGTTACGTTTTGTCGACCTGCTTAAGAATGCCTACGAAAACGATCTCCATTTACCGTTGTTAAATCTGATGCTGACGCCAGATGAGCGCGAAGCATTGGGGACTCGCGTGCGTATCGTTGAAGAGTTGCTGCGTGGTGAAATGAGCCAGCGCGAGTTAAAAAATGAACTCGGCGCGGGCATCGCGACCATTACGCGTGGATCTAACAGTCTGAAAGCCGCCCCCGTTGAGCTGCGCCAGTGGCTGGAAGACGTGTTGCTGAAAAGCGATTGATTTTGTAGGCCTGATAAGACGCGGCAGCGTCGCATCAGGCATTGTGCACCGAATGCCGGATGCGGCGTGAACGCCTTATCCGGTTTACAATGACTGATACACGGCATTATGAAACGGACTCAGCGCCAGGATCACCGCCTGGTGATAGACGCTGGCGCGCGTGAGTTTCCCGGCGGTAAACACGCCGATGGCTCCTTCCTTACGACCAATCTCATCAATACCGGTATAACGCGACATCACGGGGCCAAGCGCTTCACCCTCACGCACTTTCTGCAGAATCACCGCAGGCAACGGCAAAGTAGCCGAACGTGCTTCGCCACGTTGGTTGGCGTTTTCAATGACCACCCAACTGAAGGTGCTGTCGCCATCGATGCCTGCTTCAATCGCCACCCAAAAATCGGCCTCTGGATGTAAACGGCGGGCATTTTCTACCCGATTTCGTGCGCCAGCGCGCGTTTCCTCACTGCCAAAGGGTTGTTCCGGTACGCCGCTCTCGACGGCAACGGACTCAATGTGGCAGGATCCTTCCCCGAAGATCTTGTGAAATGCCTGCAGAATGGCCTGAATTTTAGCGGGATTGGTGGTCGCACAGACAACATGGTGCATAATCAGGATTACTCAAAAATTAACGTTACAGCAGTATACGGAAAAAAAGCATGTTACAGGTATACCTAGTCCGCCACGGTGAAACGCAGTGGAACGCCGAGCGACGTATTCAGGGCCAGTCTGATAGCCCACTGACTGCCAAAGGTGAGCAACAAGCAATGCAGGTGGCGGCGCGAGCCAAAGAGCTTGGCATTACACATATCATCAGTAGCGATTTAGGTCGCACCCGGCGCACGGCGGAAATCATCGCTCAGGCTTGCGGCTGTGACATAGTCTTTGATTCCCGCCTGCGTGAATTAAATATGGGCGTGCTGGAAAAAAGACATATCGACTCTCTGACCGAAGAAGAAGAGAACTGGCGTCGCCAACTGGTAAATGGCACTGTTGACGGGCGTATTCCTGAAGGCGAGTCAATGCAGGAACTGAGCGAGCGCGTCAATGCTGCTCTGGAATCTTGTCGGGATTTGCCGCAGGGAAGTCGACCGCTACTGGTGAGCCACGGTATCGCGCTGGGATGCCTGGTGAGTACTATTCTGGGCCTACCTGCATGGGCAGAACGCCGCTTACGTCTGCGTAACTGTTCTATTTCGCGCGTGGATTATCAGGAAAGCCTGTGGCTGGCGTCTGGTTGGGTAGTTGAAACAGCAGGGGACATCTCGCATCTGGACGCCCCTGCATTAGACGAGCTGCAACGTTAACGACGTACTGGAATCAGCAGTTCGCAGCGCAGATTAATTGGGCGATCTCCCGCTTTGGCATCTTCTGCCGGATAGTATCGCTCAATATCCTGACCTTTACGGCGCGTCAGGTTCAGCATCGGCATACAGGTTCCGTACACCGTCAGGATAAATTCCTGCACGCCGGTTCCCAGACCTTCATAGGTAAACATCACATATTCGCCGCCCTGCAACAGCACCGGATGCCCCGTCAGTACATAGCCGTCTGCTTGCTCCTGGGCTAACGCGGTGGTGTAGAACACCTCTTGCTCGTCGTCTTTATCCTGGCTTGGACGCGTTTCATTCAGGCCGTAGAGCACAGGCGGAATGGTCGGCGCATTACCGAGAAAATCGTGCCAGAACTGATAACGCATTTCATGGCGGAAATCAGAGATTTGCTCCAGTGAACAGGAGTAACTCTGAGTTACGCCAATCAGCGGCGTGTCTTCCAGCGTGATAAATTTGTGCTCTGGCATGGTGAATTCACCCAGACGCAGCGGTGGGCGAATACCAAAGGCGCTCCATTCAGGAGAACGGCGGTAAAGTGCGGGAGTCTGGGCAAACTGCTTCTTGAATGCACGAGTAAATGTCTGTTGAGAGTCGAAGCGGTATTGCAGCGCAATATCCAGAATTGGGCGCGCGGTCAGGCGTAGTGCAACCGCCGATTTCGACAAACGACGAGCACGAATATACGCGCCAATAGCATGGCCAGTGACATCTTTAAACATTCTCTGTAAGTGCCACTTGGAATAACCTGCTTTCGCCGCTACATTGTCGAGCGACAGTGGCTGATCCAGATGACCTTCCAACCAGATTAAAAGGTCGCGAATAATGCCGGCCTGATCCATAAAATATCCTCATCCTTTCACAACGAGCACCTGACATCAGGTAATTGGATAATAGCATTTTTTGCTGTTTTAGCATTCAGTGTTTTTTTCTTAGCAGAGTATGTTTTAGGTCTTGACGGAAATAAAAGTGTTGAGATTTTGTTCTTAATCAATATGTTATTTACCGTGACGAACTAATTGCTCTGTGTAACTTATAAAAATGGTAACAATATGAAATACAAGCATTTGATCCTGTCTTTAAGCCTGATAATGCTGGGGCCATTGGCACATGCGGAAGAAATTGGTTCGGTCGATACCGTATTTAAAATGATCGGCCCGGATCACAAAATTGTCGTAGAAGCCTTTGACGATCCCGATGTGAAAAATGTCACCTGTTATGTGAGTCGGGCAAAAACCGGCGGTATTAAAGGGGGATTGGGCCTGGCGGAAGATACTTCCGATGCGGCTATTTCCTGCCAGCAAGTCGGGCCGATTGAACTGTCAGAGCGCATTAAAAACGGCAAAGCTCAGGGCGAAGTGGTATTCAAAAAACGTACGTCGCTGGTCTTTAAGTCGTTACAGGTCGTACGCTTCTATGACGCCAAACGCAACGCGCTCGCTTACCTGGCCTACTCCGACAAAGTTGTAGATGGGTCGCCGAAAAACGCGATTAGCGCGGTGCCTGTCATGCCGTGGCGGCAATAACAGAGGCGATATATGCAACGGGAAACGGTCTGGTTAGTGGAAGACGAGCAAGGGATAGCCGACACGCTGGTCTACATGTTGCAGCAGGAAGGTTTTGCCGTCGAGGTCTTTGAGCGAGGCTTACCGGTGCTGGATAAAGCACGCCAGCAGGTTCCCGACGTCATTATTCTCGATGTTGGTCTGCCGGATATCAGCGGCTTTGAATTGTGCCGTCAGTTGCTGGTGATCCATCCGGCGCTACCTGTACTGTTCCTGACAGCCCGTAGTGAAGAGGTGGATCGCCTGCTTGGACTGGAAATTGGCGCTGACGACTACGTGGCTAAACCGTTTTCACCCCGCGAAGTGTGCGCCAGAGTGCGCATCTTACTGCGTCGGGTGAAGAAGTTTTCTACGCCTTCTCCCGTCATCCGTATTGGTCATTTTGAACTGAATGAACCTGCGGCGCAGATCAGCTGGTTTGACACGCCGTTAACGCTAACACGGTATGAGTTTTTGTTGCTGAAAACGTTACTCAAGTCGCCGGGCCGCGTCTGGTCCCGTCAGCAACTGATGGATAGCGTCTGGGAAGATGCGCAGGACACCTACGATCGCACTGTCGATACTCACATTAAAACGCTGCGTGCCAAACTGCGCGCTATTAATCCCGAGCTTTCGCCGATCAATACCCATCGCGGCATGGGATACAGCCTGAGGAGCCTGTAATGCGTATCGGCATGCGGCTGTTGCTGGGGTATTTTTTACTGGTGGCGGTAGCCGCCTGGTTCGTACTGGCTATTTTTGTCAAAGAAGTTAAACCGGGCGTGCGAAGGGCGACGGAAGGGACGTTGATCGATACGGCAACGTTGCTGGCGGAGCTGGCGCGTGCCGATTTGCTCTCTGGTGACCCAACGCATGGGCAGTTGGCGCAGGCATTTAACCAGCTACAAAATCGCCCGTTTCGCGCCAATATCAGCGGCATCAACAAAGTGCGCAACGAATATCATGTCTATATGACTGATGCGCAGGGCAAAGTATTGTTTGATTCGGCCAATAAAGCCGTCGGGCAGGATTATTCGCGCTGGAATGATGTCTGGCTAACGTTGCGTGGTCAGTATGGTGCGCGCAGTACGTTGCAAAATCCTGCCGATCCCGAAAGTTCTGTGATGTATGTTGCCGCACCTATTATGGACGGCACGCGGCTGGTTGGCGTTTTGAGCGTAGGCAAACCGAACGCGGCGATGGCACCGGTGATTAAACGCAGCGAGCGGCGAATTTTATGGGCGAGCGCCATTTTGCTGGGAATTGCGCTGGTAATCGGCGCAGGAATGGTTTGGTGGATCAACCGCTCCATTGCCCGGCTCACTCGTTATGCTGATTCCGTTACCGACAATAAGCCCGTTCCGCTTCCTGAACTCGGCAGTAGCGAGCTGCGTAAGTTAGCGCAGGCGCTGGAAAGTATGCGCGTGAAACTGGAGGGGAAAAACTATATTGAGCAGTATGTCTACGCGTTAACTCATGAGTTGAAAAGTCCGCTGGCGGCAATTCGTGGCGCGGCGGAAATTTTACGCGAAGGTCCGCCACCGGAAGTGGTAGCCCGTTTTACCGACAATATTCTGACGCAAAACGCGCGAATGCAGGCGCTGGTGGAAACGCTACTACGCCAGGCAAGACTGGAGAATCGCCAGGAGGTCGTTCTTTCTGCGGTTGATGTGGCGGCATTATTTCGCCGCGTCAGTGAAGCGCGCACCGTGCAGTTGGCAGAAAAAAATATCACTCTTAATGTTATGCCCACCGAGGTTAACGTTGCTGCTGAACCGGCGTTACTGGAGCAGGCGCTGGGGAATTTGCTGGATAATGCCATCGATTTTACCCCCGAGAGCGGTCGCATAACGCTAAGCGCCGAAGTGGATCAGGAACACGTCACGCTTAATGTGCTGGATACCGGTAGTGGTATTCCTGACTACGCGCTGTCACGTATTTTTGAGCGTTTCTACTCTTTGCCGCGTGCGAATGGGCAAAAAAGCAGTGGTCTGGGGCTGGCGTTTGTCAGTGAAGTTGCCCGTTTGCTTAATGGCGAAGTCACGTTGCACAACGTGCCGGAAGGCGGCGTATTGGCCTTGCTTCGACTTCACCGTCACTTCACATAACTTCAAATTCTTCCCACATAGCCTTCATATCCTGTCGCCATTGCAAAGGAGAAGACTATGTTGAAATCCCCCCTGTTCTGGAAAATGACCACCCTGTTTGGTGCTGTATTGCTGTTGTTGATCCCGATAATGCTGATTCGGCAGGTGATTGTCGAACGTGCCGATTACCGTAGCGATGTGGAAGATGCGATTCGCCAAAGTACCAGCGGGCCGCAAAAACTCGTTGGGCCGCTCATCGCTATTCCTGTGACCGAGCTTTATACGGTGCAGGAAGAGGATAAAACCGTGGAGCGGAAACGAAGTTTTATCCATTTTTGGTTACCTGAGTCGTTGATGGTTGATGGTAATCAGAATGTGGAAGAACGCAAGATTGGTATTTATACCGGTCAGGTCTGGCACAGTGATTTAACGCTAAAAGCCGATTTTGATGTTTCGCGTCTTAGCGAACTCGACGCGCCAAATATCACCTTAGGCAAGCCATTTATTGTGATTAGCGTCGGGGATGCGCGTGGTATTGGTGTGGTGAAAGCGCCTGAAGTTAACGGAACAGCGCTGACCATTGAACCCGGTACCGGGTTAGAGCAAGGCGGGCAGGGCGTGCATATCCCTTTACCCGAAGGGGACTGGCGGAAGCAGAACCTGAAGCTGAATATGGCACTGATTTTAAGCGGTACCGGCGATCTTTCTGTGGTGCCTGCCGGGCGTAATAGCGAAATGACCTTAACCAGCAACTGGCCGCATCCCAGTTTTTTAGGTGATTTTTTGCCTGCGAAACGAGAAATAAGTGCATCCGGTTTTCAGGCGCAATGGCAAAGTAGCTGGTTTGCCAATAATCTCGGTGAGCGTTTTGCTTCAGGCAATGATACCGGCTGGGAAAACTTCCCGGCGTTTAGCGTCGCAGTCACTACGCCTGCCGATCAGTATCAATTAACGGACCGGGCGACTAAGTACGCTATTTTGCTGATTGCGCTGACTTTTATGGCCTTCTTTGTTTTTGAAACGCTCACCGCGCAACGTTTGCACCCGATGCAATATTTGCTGGTGGGGCTGTCATTGGTGATGTTTTATTTGCTCTTGCTGGCGCTTTCTGAACATACCGGTTTTACCGTGGCATGGGTAATTGCCAGCTTGATAGGGGCATTAATGAACGGTATTTACTTGCAGGCGGTATTAAAAGGTTGGCGCAATAGCATGTTGTTTACCCTCGCGCTGTTGTTGCTGGATGGTGTGATGTGGGGACTGCTCAACTCTGCCGATAGCGCACTGTTGTTGGGAACCAGTGTGCTGGTGGTGGCGCTGGCCGGCATGATGTTTGTGACGCGGAATATCGACTGGTATGCGTTTTCACTGCCGAAAATGAAAGCCAGTAAAGAAGTCACAACGGACGATGAGTTACGTATCTGGAAATAAAAAAACGGCGCTAAAAAGCGCCGTTTTTTTGGACGGTGGTAAAGCCGATTAATCTTCCAGATCACCGCAGAAGCGATAACCTTCACCGTGAATGGTGGCGATGATTTCCGGCGTATCCGGCGTAGATTCGAAGTGTTTACGAATACGACGGATCGTCACGTCTACAGTACGGTCGTGCGGTTTCAGCTCACGGCCGGTCATTTTCTTCAGCAGTTCAGCACGAGACTGAATTTTGCCTGGGTTTTCACAGAAGTGAAGCATAGCGCGGAACTCGCTGCGCGGCAGTTTGTACTGCTCGCCATCAGGACCGATCAATGAACGGCTGTTGATGTCCAGTTCCCAACCATTGAACTTATAGCTTTCAACGCTACGACGTTCTTCGCTGACAGTACCCAGATTCATGGTACGAGACAGCAGGTTGCGCGCACGGATAGTCAGTTCACGTGGGTTGAACGGTTTGGTGATGTAGTCATCTGCGCCAATTTCGAGGCCGAGAATTTTATCGACTTCGTTGTCACGGCCAGTCAGGAACATCAACGCAACATTTGCCTGCTCACGCAGTTCACGCGCTAACAGAAGACCGTTCTTACCCGGCAGATTGATATCCATGATCACCAGGTTGATGTCATATTCAGAGAGGATCTGATGCATTTCCGCGCCATCTGTCGCTTCGAAAACATCATAGCCTTCCGCTTCGAAAATACTTTTCAACGTGTTGCGTGTTACCAACTCGTCTTCAACGATAAGAATGTGCGGGGTCTGCATGTTTGCTACCTAAATTGCCAACTAAATCGAAACAGGAAGTACAAAAGTCCCTGACCTGCCTGATGCATGCTGCAAATTAACATGATCGGCGTAACATGACTAAAGTACGTAATTGCGTTCTTGATGCACTTTCCATCAACGTCAACAACATCATTAGCTTGGTCGTGGGTACTTTCCCTCAGGACCCGACAGTGTCAAAAACGGCTGTCATCCTAACCATTTTAACAGCAACATAACAGGCTAAGACGTGCCGGACACCCAATAAAACTACGCTTCGTTGACATATATCAAGTTCAATTGTAGCACGTTAACAGTTTGATGAAATCATCGTATCTAAATGCTAGCTTTCGTCACATTATTTTAATAATACAACTAGTTGCCTTATACAACTAATAAACGTGGTGAATCCAATTGTCGAGATTTATTTTTTATAAAATTATCCTAAGTAAACAGAAGGATATGTAGCAATTTTTAACAATTACACCGTTAGTATAGTCAAGAAATAGTTTAGCTTTTTTTAAGTTAACTGAAGGGCTTTTTCTGCGACTTACGTTACGAATTTGTAAATTCTCACCGCGTAATAAGTTGACATTCATCACCCTGTTCGCGGTTATTTGATCAAGAAGAGTGGCAACATGCGTATAACGATCATTCTGGTAGCACCTGCCAGAGCTGAAAATATTGGTGCAGCGGCTCGGGCGATGAAAACAATGGGATTTAGCGAGCTGCGCATTGTCGATAGCCAGGCACACCTGGAACCAGCTACCCGCTGGGTGGCGCATGGTTCTGGTGATATTATTGATAATATTAAAGTTTTTCCAACGCTGGCTGAATCGCTACACGACGTTGATTTTACCGTTGCTACCACTGCGCGCAGTCGGGCGAAATACCATTACTACGCCACGCCGATAGAACTGGTGCCGCTACTGGAGGAAAAATCGACATGGATGAACCATGCGGCGCTGGTCTTTGGTCGCGAAGATTCCGGCTTGACTAACGAAGAGTTGGCGCTTGCTGATGTCCTCACCGGCGTGCCAATGGTGGCGGATTATCCATCACTGAATTTGGGGCAGGCGGTGATGGTCTATTGCTATCAATTAGCAACATTAATACAACAACCGGTGGAATCTGCCGCAACGGCGGACCCATTTCAACTGCAGGCTTTACGTGAACGAGCCATGTCATTGTTAACGACTCTGGCGGTGGCAGATGACACCAAACTGGTCGACTGGTTACAACAACGCATCGGGCTGTTGGAGCAACGAGACACGGCCATGTTGCATCGTTTATTGCATGATATTGAAAAAAATATCACCAAATAAAAAACGACAAGGAAGGGCGTTTTCAGATTTTTATTCTGACTGCAATGGGCAATATGTCTCTGTGTGGATTAAAAAAAGAGCATCTACCAGCACTCTATGAACTGGTAACCTGCCGTGAGTAAATTAAAATTTTATTGACTTAGGTCACTAAATACTTTAACCAATATAGGCATAGCGCACAGACAGATAAAAATTACAGAGTACACAACATCCATGAAACGCATCAGCACCACCATTACCACCACCATCACCATTACCACAGGTAACGGTGCGGGCTGACGCGTACAGGAAACACAGAAAAAAGCCCGCACCTGACAGTGCGGGCTTTTTTTTCGACCAAAGGTAACGAGGTAACAACCATGCGAGTGTTGAAGTTCGGCGGTACATCAGTGGCAAATGCAGAACGTTTTCTGCGGGTTGCCGATATTCTGGAGAGCAATGCCAGGCAGGGGCAGGTGGCCACCGTCCTCTCTGCCCCCGCCAAAATTACCAACCATCTGGTCGCAATGATTGAAAAAACCATTAGCGGTCAGGATGCTTTACCCAATATCAGCGATGCCGAACGTATTTTTGCCGAACTTCTGACGGGACTCGCCGCCGCCCAACCGGGATTTCCACTGGCGCAATTGAAAGCGTTCGTTGATCAAGAATTTGCCCAAATCAAACATGTCCTGCATGGCATTAGCTTGTTGGGGCAATGCCCGGACAGCATCAACGCCGCGCTGATTTGCCGTGGTGAAAAAATGTCGATCGCCATTATGGCCGGGGTACTGGAAGCGCGTGGTCACAACGTTACCGTTATCGATCCGGTCGAAAAGCTGCTGGCAATCGGTCATTACCTCGAATCTACGGTCGATATTGCTGAGTCCACCCGCCGTATTGCGGCAAGCCGCATTCCGGCTGACCATATGGTGCTGATGGCTGGTTTTACCGCTGGTAACGAAAAAGGTGAGCTGGTGGTGCTGGGACGTAACGGTTCTGACTACTCCGCCGCGGTACTGGCCGCCTGTTTACGCGCCGATTGTTGCGAGATCTGGACGGATGTCGACGGTGTCTATACCTGCGACCCGCGTCAGGTACCCGATGCGAGGCTGTTGAAGTCGATGTCGTACCAGGAAGCGATGGAGCTTTCCTACTTCGGCGCTAAAGTTCTTCACCCTCGCACCATTACCCCTATCGCTCAGTTCCAGATCCCTTGCCTGATTAAAAATACCGGAAATCCTCAAGCACCAGGTACGCTCATTGGCGCCAGCCGTGATGAAGATGAATTACCGGTCAAGGGCATTTCCAATCTGAATAACATGGCAATGTTCAGCGTTTCTGGTCCGGGGATGAAAGGAATGGTCGGCATGGCGGCGCGCGTCTTTGCGGCAATGTCACGCGCCCGCATTTCAGTGGTGCTGATTACGCAATCATCTTCCGAATACAGCATCAGTTTCTGCGTACCACAAAGCGACTGTGCGCGTGCTGAACGCGCGATGCAGGAAGAGTTCTACCTGGAACTGAAAGAAGGTTTGCTGGAGCCGCTGGCGGTCACTGAACGGCTGGCTATTATCTCGGTGGTGGGCGATGGTATGCGCACCTTGCGTGGGATCTCGGCGAAATTCTTTGCCGCACTGGCCCGCGCCAATATCAACATTGTCGCCATTGCTCAAGGGTCTTCTGAACGCTCAATCTCCGTCGTGGTAAATAACGATGATGCGACCACTGGTGTACGCGTTACCCACCAGATGCTGTTCAATACCGATCAGGTTATCGAAGTGTTTGTGATTGGCGTCGGTGGCGTTGGCGGCGCGCTGCTGGAGCAACTGAAACGTCAGCAAAGCTGGCTGAAGAACAAACACATCGATTTACGCGTTTGCGGCGTTGCTAACTCGAAGGCGCTGCTGACTAATGTGCATGGCCTTAACCTGGATAACTGGCAGGAAGAACTGGCGCAAGCCAAAGAGCCGTTCAACCTTGGGCGCTTAATTCGCCTGGTGAAAGAATATCATTTGCTGAATCCGGTGATTGTCGATTGCACTTCCAGCCAGGCGGTGGCGGATCAATATGCCGACTTCCTGCGTGAAGGTTTCCACGTGGTGACCCCGAACAAAAAGGCCAACACCTCGTCGATGGATTACTACCATCAGCTGCGTTACGCGGCGGAAAAATCACGGCGTAAATTCCTTTATGACACCAACGTCGGTGCGGGGTTGCCGGTCATTGAGAACTTACAAAACCTGCTCAACGCGGGTGATGAATTGATGAAATTCTCTGGCATTCTTTCTGGTTCGCTTTCTTTCATCTTCGGTAAGTTAGACGAAGGGATGAGCTTCTCCGAGGCCACCACGCTGGCAAGAGAAATGGGCTATACCGAACCGGACCCGCGTGATGATCTTTCTGGTATGGATGTGGCGCGCAAGCTGTTGATTCTCGCCCGTGAAACAGGACGATCACTGGAACTGGCGGATATCGAAATCGAATCTGTGCTGCCCGCAGAGTTTAACGCGGAGGGCGATGTTGCGACTTTTATGGCGAATCTGTCACAGCTCGACGATCTCTTTGCCGCGCGCGTGGCGAAGGCACGTGATGAAGGAAAAGTTTTGCGCTATGTTGGCAATATTGATGAAGATGGCGTCTGCCGCGTGAAGATTGCCGAAGTGGATGGTAATGATCCGCTGTTCAAAGTGAAAAACGGCGAAAACGCCCTGGCCTTCTATAGCCACTATTATCAGCCACTGCCGCTGGTCCTGCGCGGATACGGTGCGGGTAATGACGTTACAGCTGCCGGTGTCTTTGCCGATCTGCTACGCACCCTCTCATGGAAGTTAGGAGTCTAAAATGGTTAAGGTTTATGCTCCGGCTTCCAGTGCCAATATGAGCGTCGGGTTTGATGTGCTCGGGGCGGCGGTGGTGCCTGTTGATGGTTCCTTGCTGGGAGATGTAGTGACGGTTGAGTCAGCAGAGCGCTTCAGTCTCAACAATCTTGGACGGTTTGCAGGCAAGCTGCCGTCAGAACCGCAGGAAAATATCGTTTATCAGTGCTGGGAGCGTTTTTGCCAAGAAGTGGGTAAGCAAATTCCGGTGGCGATGACCCTGGAAAAGAATATGCCGATCGGTTCTGGCTTAGGTTCCAGCGCCTGTTCGGTGGTCGCGGCGCTGGTGGCGATGAATGAACACTGCGGTAAGCCGCTCAATGATACCCGCCTGCTGGCCTTGATGGGCGAACTGGAAGGGCGTATCTCCGGCAGCATTCATTACGACAACGTGGCACCGTGCTTTCTTGGCGGCATGCAGTTGATGATCGAAGAAAACGGCATCATCAGCCAGCAGGTACCAGGATTTGATGAGTGGTTATGGGTGTTGGCGTATCCGGGGATTAAAGTCTCGACGGCAGAAGCACGGGCTATTTTACCGGCGCAGTATCGCCGCCAGGATTGCATTGCGCACGGGCGACATCTGGCAGGCTTCATTCACGCCTGCTATTCCCGCCAGCCTGAACTTGCCGCGAAGCTGATGAAAGATGTTATCGCTGAACCCTACCGTGAACGTTTATTGCCAGGCTTCAGGCAAGCACGTCAGGCGGTCGCGGAAATCGGTGCGCTAGCGAGCGGTATCTCCGGCTCGGGGCCGACCTTGTTCGCCCTGTGCGATAAACTGGATACCGCCCAGCGAGTTGCCGACTGGTTAGGTAAGAATTACCTGCAGAATCAGGAAGGTTTTGTTCATATTTGCCGGCTGGATACGGCGGGCGCACGAGTACTGGAAAACTAAATGAAACTCTACAATCTGAAAGATCACAATGAGCAGGTCAGTTTTGCGCAAGCCGTAACGCAGGGATTGGGCAAAAATCAGGGGTTGTTTTTCCCTCATGAGCTACCGGAATTCAGCCTGACCGAAATTGATGAGATGCTGAAACTGGATTTCGTCACTCGCAGCGCGAAGATCCTCTCGGCGTTTATTGGTGATGAGATCCCACAGGAAGTTCTGGAAGAGCGCGTGCGCGCGGCATTTGCTTTCCCGGCTCCGGTCGCCAAAGTTGAAAATGACGTCGGTTGTCTGGAGTTGTTCCACGGGCCAACGCTGGCATTTAAAGATTTCGGCGGTCGCTTTATGGCGCAAATGCTGACCCATATTGCGGGCGATAAGCCAGTGACTATTCTGACTGCGACTTCCGGCGACACCGGAGCGGCAGTGGCTCACGCTTTCTACGGTTTACCGAACGTTAAAGTGGTCATCCTTTACCCGCACGGCAAAATCAGTCCACTGCAAGAAAAACTGTTCTGTACGCTGGGTGGCAATATTGAAACCGTCGCCATCGACGGCGATTTTGATGCCTGCCAGGCTCTTGTTAAACAGGCGTTCGATGATGAAGAACTAAAAGTGGCGTTGGGACTGAACTCTGCTAACTCTATTAACATCAGTCGTTTGCTGGCGCAGATTTGCTATTACTTTGAAGCCGTGGCGCAGTTGCCACAGGAAGCGCGTAACCAGCTAGTTGTTTCAGTGCCGAGCGGAAACTTCGGCGATTTGACGGCAGGATTGCTGGCGAAATCACTCGGTCTGCCGGTGAAACGTTTTATTGCTGCCACTAACGTTAACGATACGGTGCCGCGTTTCCTGCACGACGGGCAGTGGGCGCCTAAAGCTACCCAGGCGACATTATCCAATGCGATGGATGTCAGCCAGCCAAACAACTGGCCGCGAGTGGAAGAGTTGTTCCGCCGTAAAATCTGGCAACTGAAGGAGCTGGGTTATGCGGCGGTGGATGATGAAACCACCCGGCAGACAATGCGTGAGTTAAAAGCACTGGGCTATACCTCGGAACCGCATGCTGCCGTGGCTTACCGTGCGCTGCGTGACCAGCTTCATCCGGGAGAATATGGCCTGTTCCTCGGCACCGCGCACCCGGCGAAGTTTAAAGAGAGCGTGGAAGTGATTCTTGGTGAAACGCTGGAACTGCCAAAAGAGCTGGCAGAACGTGCTGATTTGCCCTTACTTTCACATAGTCTGCCTGCCGATTTTGCTGCGCTGCGCAACCTCATGATGAATCATAATTAATATCCATTAAATTCCGAAAAAATAGCCGGGCTTGTGTTTATACAGCTCGGCTTTTTTGTGGAGAAAATATGAGAAAAATCGACAGAAAAAAAGGAGAAATTTTCAATAAATGCGGTAACTTAGATTGGATAATGACAACGAGGATTCTTTTACCGTAAGCTCCTTATATCGGCCCATAACTGGCAATGATAATAAGGAGTCACCTGTGAAAAAGATGCAATCTCTCTTACTCGCATTTTCCCTGATTCTGGTTGCTCCTATGGCAGCGCAGGCTGAGGAAATAATGCTGGTGCCATCAGTAAAGTTACAGATTGGCGATCGTGATTATCGCGGTTTCTACTGGGATGGCGGTTACTGGCGTGACCACGACTGGTGGCACAGAAATTATGAATGGCGAGGCAATCGCTGGCACCCATACGGACTGCAGCCGCACTATAATAATCATCGCGATCATCGTGACGATCATCGTCATGACCACCGGGATGATCATTATCCGGGGCCTGGCAGACATCACCGCTAAATATAAATGCCGGATGACCTCCGGCATTTACCGCAAACTTAACGCAGTTCGTAGCGTTTAAACACCAGTTCGCCATTGCTGGAAGAGGCTTCATCGAAGAAGTAACCTTCACTGTTAAAAACTGTCAGTTGCTCTGGCTTGGTCAGGCGATTTTTAATGATAAACCGACTCATCAGGCCACGCGCTTTTTTAGCATGGAAGCTGATGACCTTAAACTTGCCGTTCTTCTCATCGAGGAATACCGGCTTGATTATCTCGGCATTTAATTTCTTCGGTTTCACTGATTTAAAATACTCATCTGACGCCAGGTTAATCACCACCTGATCGCCTTGTGCTTCGAGCGCTTCGTTTAGCTTGTTGGTGATCACATCCCCCCAGAACTGGTACAGGTCTTTACCCCGCGCATTCTCAAGACGGATCCCCATCTCCAGACGGTATGGCTGCATTAAATCGAGCGGGCGCAGTACGCCGTACAAACCGGAAAGCATACGTAAATGCTGCTGGGCAAAAGCGAAATCTTCTTCACTAAAGGTTTCGGCTTGCAAGCCGGTATAGACATCGCCTTTAAATGCCAGAATTGCCTGCCGGGCATTCTCTGGCGTGAAATCTGGCTGCCAGTCATGAAAGCGGGTAGCGTTGAGATCGGCCAGCTTGTCACTGATTTTCATCAGTTTGCCAATCTGCGGTGCCGTTAGTTTTCGCGCTTCATGAATAAGCTGTTGGGAGTTGTCTAACAGCTCCGGCAGCGTGTAGCGTGTGGTGGCCAAAGGGCTTTGATAATCAAGTGTTTTAGCAGGTGAAATCAGAATCAACATATCCAGTCCTTGCAGGAAATTTACTGCGACTGTAGCAAAAAAAGCGGATGAGTTGATCGATAGTTGTGATTACTCCTGTGACAAATCATCCCACGCATCAGGGGACAGTTGCTGACTGATATCCGGGTAGCGCAGCGGATCAAACACCGGACGTACGCCGAGTTTACGTTGGCGCAGATAATCGCTGGCAATGATATGCACCACGGGGGAAAGCAGCAAAATCGCTGTCAAATTGGTGATTGCCATGCAGGCCATAATAATATCGGCCAGTTGCCACATCAGAGGAAGGCTCAGTAGGGTGCCGCCAATGACCGTAACAAAGATACAGATACGCAGACTCCAGATAGCTTTCCGGTTGTTCAGCCGTAAAAAGAAGAGATTATTTTCGGCATAAATGTAGTTGGCGACGATCGAGCTGAAGGCAAATAGAATCACCACTATCGTGACAAATTCTGCCCCCCAGGAACCCATTAATACACGCATCGCTTTCTGAATGAGTTGGATACCTTCCAGTGGCAAATAGGTGGTGCCGTTACCAGCCAGCAATATCAGCATGGCGCTTGCCGTACAAATCACCATCGTGTCGATAAAGATGCCGATCATCTGGACAATACCTTGCGCTGCCGGATGCGGTGGCCATGATGCCGCCGCCGCCGCTGCGTTCGGTGTTGATCCCATCCCTGCCTCATTGGAAAACATACTGCGCTGAAAGCCGTTAGTAATCGCCTGACTCAGGGTATAACCCGCCGCGCCGCCTGCCGCTTCCTGCCAGCCAAAGGCGCTTTCAAAAATAGACCAAATAACGTGTGGAAGTTGCCCGATATTCATTGCGCAAATGACCAGGCTGGCGAGTACCCAGATTAACGCCATAATAGGGACAAACCATTGCATTAACCGGGCGACGCCATGAATGCCGTGAGTTATCGCCAACAAGGTAAAAATGGCGAGAATGACACCCGTTACTAACGGAGGGAAATCAAATGCAAAACTCATCGCGCGAGCGACAGCATTTGCCTGAACACCGCTGAAAATCAGTCCGTAGGCGATGAGCAAAAAGACGGCGAACAGAACGCCCATCCAGCGCATCCCTAACCCACGCGCCATATACCATGCCGGTCCGCCGCGAAACTGCCCATTGACGTCACGTTCTTTATAAAGCTGGGCAAGGGAACATTCGGCAAAAGAGGTCGCCATGCCAATAAACGCGGCAACCCACATCCAGAAAACAGCACCCGGTCCACCGGCGGTGATAGCCAGCGCAACGCCTGCCAGGTTGCCGCTGCCGACGCGCGCGGCGAGACTGGTACACAATGATTGAAAAGAAGTTAAACCACCTCGTTGCGGATGAATGCTATTTTTAAGACTTTTGCCAAACTGACGAATATAGCGAAATTGAACGAACCCAGAACGAAAAGTGAACCAACAGCCTGCGCCGAAGAGCAGGTAGATCATCACTGATCCCCATAGTACGTTGTTAATAAAAGAGAAAAAATCAGGCATTCGTATCCCTCTTGTCGCCGGCGCGCGGTTACATTCCTGTGTAAACGTTACCAATTGATTAAGAATTATATACGATGTGCATTGGTTGATAACGTCTGTGTAGCATACATGAGGTTTTGTTTAAAAATGGCGGGTGATATCAACGCCATGTCAGAAATCCGAAACAGTCTTGCCTGGTGATAACCCTTTTGTCTGCGGTTGCGCTGTCGTTACGTCGTGATATCATCAGGGCAGACCGGTTACATCCCCCTAACAAGCTGTTTAAAGAGAAATACTATCATGACGGACAAATTGACCTCCCTTCGTCAGTACACCACCGTAGTGGCCGACACTGGGGACATCGCGGCAATGAAGCTGTATCAACCGCAGGATGCCACAACCAACCCTTCTCTCATTCTTAACGCAGCGCAAATTCCGGAATACCGTAAGTTGATTGATGATGCTGTCGCCTGGGCGAAACAGCAGAGCAACGATCGCGCGCAGCAGATCGTGGACGCGACCGACAAACTGGCAGTAAATATTGGTCTGGAAATCCTGAAACTGGTTCCGGGCCGTATCTCAACTGAAGTTGATGCGCGTCTTTCCTATGACACCGAAGCGTCAATTGCGAAAGCAAAACGCCTGATTAAGCTCTACAACGATGCAGGTATTAGCAACGATCGTATTCTGATCAAACTGGCTTCTACCTGGCAGGGTATCCGTGCTGCAGAACAGCTGGAAAAAGAAGGTATCAACTGTAACCTGACTCTGCTGTTCTCCTTCGCTCAGGCACGTGCTTGTGCGGAAGCGGGCGTGTTCCTGATTTCTCCGTTTGTTGGCCGTATTCTTGACTGGTACAAAGCCAATACCGATAAGAAAGAGTACGCTCCGGCAGAAGATCCGGGTGTCGTTTCTGTATCTGAAATCTACCAGTATTACAAAGAACACGGTTATGAAACCGTGGTTATGGGCGCAAGCTTCCGTAACATCGGCGAAATTCTGGAACTGGCAGGCTGCGACCGTCTGACCATCGCACCGGCACTGCTGAAAGAGCTGGCGGAGAGCGAAGGGGCTATCGAACGTAAACTGTCTTACACCGGCGAAGTGAAAGCGCGTCCGGCGCGTATCACTGAGTCCGAGTTCCTGTGGCAGCACAACCAGGATCCAATGGCAGTAGATAAACTGGCGGAAGGTATCCGTAAGTTTGCTGTTGACCAGGAAAAACTGGAAAAAATGATCGGCGACCTGCTGTAATCATTCTTAGCGTGACCGGGAAGTCGGTCACGCTACCTCTTCTGAAGCCTGTCTGTCACTCCCTTCGCAGTGTATCATTCTGTTTAACGAGACTGTTTAAACGGAAAAATCTTGATGAATACTTTACGTATCGGCTTAGTTTCCATCTCTGATCGCGCGTCCAGCGGCGTTTATCAGGATAAAGGCATCCCTGCGCTGGAAGAATGGCTGACATCGGCGCTAACCACGCCGTTTGAACTGGAAACTCGCTTAATCCCCGATGAGCAGGCGATCATTGAGCAAACGTTGTGTGAGCTGGTGGATGAAATGAGTTGCCATCTGGTGCTGACAACCGGCGGTACTGGCCCGGCGCGCCGTGACGTAACGCCCGATGCGACGCTGGCAGTAGCGGACCGCGAGATGCCTGGCTTTGGTGAACAGATGCGCCAGATAAGCCTGCATTTTGTGCCAACTGCGATCCTTTCGCGCCAGGTGGGGGTGATTCGTAAGCAGGCACTGATCCTTAACTTACCCGGTCAGCCGAAGTCCATCAAAGAGACACTGGAAGGCGTGAAGGATGCCGAGGGTAAGGTCGTGGTGCACGGTATTTTTGCCAGCGTACCGTACTGCATTCAGTTGCTGGAAGGGCCATATGTTGAAACGGCACCGGAAGTGGTTGCAGCATTCAGACCGAAGAGCGCAAGACGCGAAGTTAGCGAATAAAAAAAAATCCCCCCAGGCGGGGGGATCAGACTGATGACAAACGCAAAACAGCCTGATGCGCTACGCTTATCAGGCCTACGTTCTTCCTGCAATATATTGAATTTGCACGATTTTGTAGACCTGATAAGGCGTTCACGCCGCTTCCGGCATGAATAAAGCGCACGTTGTCAACAATCTGATATCCCCCGAGCGGGGGATCTCAAGCAATTAGTGAGACTCACCAATCGGCAGAACGGTACGGCCAAACTGTTCGTTCAGCACTTCACCCATTGCCAGATAAATTGCGCTGGCACCGCAGATCAGGCCAATCCAGCCGGCAAAGTGGATGATCGCGGCGTTACCGGCAATGTTACCGATCGCCAGCAGGGCAAACAGCACGGTCAGGCTAAAGAAAACGAATTGCAGAACGCGTGCGCCTTTCAGCGTGCCGAAGAACATAAACAGCGTAAACACGCCCCACAGACCCAGGTAGACACCAAGGAACTGCGCATTTGGCGCATCGGTCAGACCCAGTTTCGGCATCAGCAGAATCGCAACCAGCGTCAGCCAGAAAGAACCGTAAGAGGTGAAGGCAGTTAACCCGAAAGTGTTGCCTTTTTTATACTCCAGCAGACCAGCGAAAATTTGCGCGATGCCGCCGTAGAAGATGCCCATGGCAAGAATAATACCGTCCAGAGCGAAATAACCCACGTTGTGCAGGTTAAGCAGAATGGTGGTCATGCCGAAGCCCATCAGGCCCAGCGGTGCCGGATTAGCCAACTTAGTGTTGCCCATAATTCCTCAAAAATCATCATTGAATGAATGGTGAAATAATTTCCCTGAATAACTGTAGTGATTTCAGGGCGCGGCATAATAATCAGCCAATGGAGTAGTGTCCATGATCTTTTGAGGGGAAAATGAAAATTTTCCCCGATGTGAGGGATTAGGCCTGAGTGGCGCTGACAATTCGACGCAGGCAGGCAATTTGCAGGACCGCCGGAATAGTAACGCGATAGGCGCTACCGCTGACGGCTTTAACTCCGTTTAACGCCGCGCCCACCGGGCCTCCTAGCCCCGCGCCGCGCAGCAAACCATGCCCGAGAACGCTCATTGCTGCGTGGGTGCGTAAAATGCGGGTAAGTTGGCTGGAAAGCAGATGCGACACGCCTTTTGCCAATAATTTGTCTTTCATCAGCAGCGGTAATAGCTCTTCCAGCTCGTTGACTCTGGCATCGACTGCCTTGAGAAATTCCTGCTTATGTTCCTCGTCCATTTTCTTCCAGGTATTGCGCAGAAATTGCTCCAGTAACTGTTGCTCAATTTCAAACGTAGACATCTCTTTGTCGGCTTTTAGCTTCAGCCGTTTTGAGACGTCGAGCAAAATGGCCCGGTACAGTTTGCCGTGTCCGCGAAGTTTGTTAGCGATACTATCGCCGCCAAAATGCTGTAATTCTCCGGCAATTAGCTGCCAGTTGCGGCGATGTTGCTCGGGATGCCCTTCCATCGATTTGAACAGTTCATTACGCATCAGAACGCTGGAGAGGCGAGTTTTGCCTTTTTCGTTATGGGTGAGCAAACGGGCGAAATTGGTCAGTTGCTCCTCACTACAATGTTGGAGAAAATCCAGATCTGAATCATTCAGGTAATTAACATTCATTTATTGTGGCTTCTCTGTTCAAGCGTTAATCGTCGCCGATAATTTTCAGCGTGGCCATATCGGACGAGTTCACGGTATGACCGGAAAAGGTGATTTTTGACACGCAACGTTTGTTGTCGTTATCGCTGTTAATGTTGATCCAGCTGGTGGTTTGCCCTTCTTTAATTTCGGCGGGAACATTCAGGCTTTGACTGGCGCTACGGGCGGCTTTGAAATAAACCGACGCGCCGCTCAACTGTAAATCGCCGTGGTCGGCGGTGAGTTGGATACGTTTTACGATGCGGCAAACGGGGAGTTTCAGCGCCAGATCGTTGGTTTCGTTACGCGGCATCGCAATGACGCCGAGGATTTTATGGTCGTTAGCTTGCGCCGTGCAGCACAACATAAGGCCAAGTACCAGGCTGGCAGAAATCGTAAAAACGGATTTCATAAAGATTCTCTTAGCGGGGAGCAGTAGGGGATGAATAGCCACTAGTTTACTGCTGACGAAAAGAAGATTCAGGTATGTAATCTTTTCTTTTTATTACAATTTTTTGGTGAATGCCTTGTGTTGAATTCATTCTTTATATGAATGAAAATGCCGTCTGTTTCATGTCTTCTTTGGGTATATCACGAAATTTCTGCGCAAAAGCACAAAAAAATTTTTGCATCTCCCCCTTGATGACGTGGGTTACGACCCCATTTAGTAGTCAACCGCAGTGAGTGAGTCTGCAAAAAAATGAAATTGGGCAGTTGAAACCAGACGTTTCGCCCCTATTACAGACTCATACCACATGATGACCGAATATATAGTGGAGACGTTTAGATGGGTAAAATTATTGGTATCGACCTGGGTACTACCAACTCTTGTGTAGCGATTATGGATGGCACCACTCCTCGTGTGCTGGAGAACGCCGAAGGCGATCGCACCACGCCTTCTATCATTGCCTATACCCAGGATGGTGAAACTCTGGTTGGTCAGCCGGCTAAACGTCAGGCAGTGACGAACCCGCAAAACACCCTGTTTGCGATTAAACGCCTGATTGGCCGCCGCTTCCAGGACGAAGAAGTACAGCGTGATGTTTCCATCATGCCGTTCAAAATTATTGCTGCTGATAACGGCGACGCATGGGTCGAAGTTAAAGGCCAGAAAATGGCACCGCCGCAGATTTCTGCTGAAGTGCTGAAAAAAATGAAGAAAACCGCTGAAGATTACCTGGGTGAACCGGTAACTGAAGCTGTTATCACCGTACCGGCATACTTTAACGATGCTCAGCGTCAGGCAACCAAAGACGCAGGCCGTATCGCTGGTCTGGAAGTAAAACGTATCATCAACGAACCGACCGCAGCTGCGCTGGCTTACGGTCTGGACAAAGGTACTGGTAACCGTACTATCGCGGTTTATGACCTGGGTGGTGGTACTTTCGATATTTCCATTATCGAAATCGACGAAGTTGACGGCGAAAAAACCTTCGAAGTTCTGGCTACCAACGGTGATACCCACCTGGGTGGTGAAGACTTTGACAGCCGCCTGATCAACTACCTGGTTGAAGAATTCAAGAAAGATCAGGGCATTGACCTGCGCAACGATCCGCTGGCAATGCAGCGCCTGAAAGAAGCGGCAGAAAAAGCGAAAATCGAGCTGTCTTCCGCTCAGCAGACCGACGTTAACCTGCCATACATCACTGCAGACGCGACCGGTCCGAAACACATGAACATCAAAGTGACTCGTGCGAAACTGGAAAGCCTGGTTGAAGACCTGGTAAACCGTTCCATCGAGCCGCTGAAAGTTGCACTGCAGGACGCTGGCCTGTCCGTATCTGATATCGACGACGTTATCCTCGTTGGTGGTCAGACTCGTATGCCAATGGTTCAGAAGAAAGTTGCTGAATTCTTTGGTAAAGAGCCGCGTAAAGACGTTAACCCGGACGAAGCTGTAGCTATCGGTGCTGCTGTTCAGGGTGGTGTTCTGACTGGTGACGTAAAAGACGTACTGCTGCTGGACGTTACCCCGCTGTCTCTGGGTATCGAAACCATGGGCGGTGTGATGACGACGCTGATCGCGAAAAACACCACTATCCCGACCAAGCACAGCCAGGTGTTCTCTACCGCTGAAGACAACCAGTCTGCGGTAACCATCCACGTGCTGCAGGGTGAACGTAAACGTGCGGCTGATAACAAATCTCTGGGTCAGTTCAACCTGGATGGTATCAACCCGGCACCGCGCGGTATGCCGCAGATCGAAGTGACTTTCGATATCGATGCTGACGGTATCCTGCACGTTTCCGCGAAAGATAAAAACAGCGGTAAAGAGCAGAAGATCACCATCAAGGCGTCTTCTGGTCTGAACGAAGATGAAATCCAGAAAATGGTACGCGACGCAGAAGCGAACGCCGAAGCTGACCGTAAGTTTGAAGAGCTGGTACAGACTCGCAACCAGGGCGACCATCTGCTGCACAGCACCCGTAAGCAGGTTGAAGAAGCAGGCGACAAACTGCCGGCTGACGACAAAACTGCTATCGAGTCTGCGCTGACTGCACTGGAAACTGCTCTGAAAGGTGAAGACAAAGCCGCTATCGAAGCGAAAATGCAGGAACTGGCACAGGTTTCCCAGAAACTGATGGAAATCGCCCAGCAGCAACATGCACAGCAGCAGACTGCTGGTGCTGATGCTTCTGCAAACAACGCGAAAGATGACGATGTTGTCGACGCCGAGTTTGAAGAAGTCAAAGACAAAAAATAATCGCCCTATAAACGGGTAATTATACTGACACGGGCGAAGGGGAATTTCCTCTCCGCCCGTGCATTCATCTAGGGGCAATTAAAAAAAGATGGCTAAGCAAGATTATTACGAGATTTTAGGCGTTTCCAAAACAGCGGAAGAGCGTGAAATCAAAAAGGCCTACAAACGCCTGGCCATGAAATACCACCCGGACCGTAACCAGGGTGACAAAGAGGCCGAGGCGAAATTTAAAGAGATCAAGGAAGCTTATGAAGTTCTGACCGACTCGCAAAAACGTGCGGCATACGATCAGTATGGTCATGCGGCGTTTGAGCAAGGCGGCATGGGCGGCGGCGGTTTTGGCGGCGGCGCAGACTTCAGCGATATTTTTGGTGACGTTTTCGGCGATATTTTTGGCGGTGGGCGTGGTCGTCAACGTGCGGCGCGCGGTGCTGATTTACGCTATAACATGGAGCTCACCCTCGAAGAAGCTGTACGTGGCGTGACCAAAGAGATCCGCATTCCGACTCTGGAAGAGTGTGACGTTTGCCACGGTAGCGGTGCAAAACCAGGCACGCAGCCGCAGACCTGTCCGACCTGTCATGGTTCTGGTCAGGTGCAGATGCGCCAGGGCTTCTTTGCCGTGCAGCAGACCTGTCCACATTGTCAGGGCCGCGGTACGCTGATCAAAGATCCGTGCAACAAATGTCATGGTCATGGTCGTGTTGAGCGCAGCAAAACGCTGTCCGTTAAAATCCCGGCAGGGGTGGACACCGGGGACCGCATCCGTCTTGCGGGCGAAGGTGAAGCGGGCGAACACGGCGCACCGGCAGGCGATCTGTACGTTCAGGTACAGGTTAAACAGCACCCGATTTTCGAGCGCGAAGGTAACAACCTGTATTGCGAAGTCCCGATCAACTTCGCTATGGCGGCGCTGGGTGGCGAAATCGAAGTGCCGACCCTTGATGGTCGCGTCAAACTGAAAGTGCCTGGCGAAACCCAGACCGGTAAGTTGTTCCGTATGCGCGGTAAAGGCGTCAAGTCTGTCCGCGGCGGTGCGCAAGGTGACTTGCTGTGCCGCGTTGTTGTCGAAACACCGGTAGGCCTGAACGAGAAGCAGAAACAGCTGCTGCAAGAGCTGCAAGAAAGCTTCGGTGGCCCAACCGGCGAGCACAACAGCCCGCGCTCAAAGAGCTTCTTTGATGGCGTGAAGAAGTTTTTCGACGACCTGACTCGCTAACCTCCCCAAAAGCCTGCCCGTGGGCAGGCCTGGGTAAAAATAGGGTGCGTTGAAGATATGCGAGCACCTGTAAAGTGGCGGGGATCGCTCCCCGCCGTTGCTCTTACTCGGATTCGTAAGCCGTGAAAACAGCAACCTCCGTCTGGCCAGTTCGGATGTGAACCTCACAGAGGTCTTTTCTCGTTAGCAGCGCCGCCACTACGGCGGTGATACAGATGACGATCAGGGCGACAATCATCGCCTTATGCTGCTTCATTGCTCTCTTCTCCTTGACCTTACGGTCAGTAAGAGGCACTCTACATGTGTTCTGCATATAGGGGGCCTCGGGTTGATGGTAAAATATCACTCGGGGCTTTTCTCTATCTGCCGTTCAGCTAATGCCTGAGACAGACAGCCTCAAGCACCCGCCGCTATTATACCGCTCTCTTTAACCCACTCTGTTTTATCGATTCTAATCCTGAAGACGCCTCGCATTTTTATGGCGTAATTTTTTAGGGATTTAATTATTAAACTTTAATTTATCTCTTTATCGCAATTATTGACGACAAGTTGGATTATTTTTGAAATATTGTCCTAACAAACAACGCCGACTGACAACAAATTAATTATTACTTTTCCGAATTAATCCCTCAGAAATCCAGACCTTAAGCTATGATTATCAGGGCTTGAGGTCATCAGCCACCGCTTTCGAGCGCCAAAAACACTTCCTCTGCTGGTGACTTAATCTTCTTTATAGATCGTAAAAAACGAATTATTCCTACACTATAATCTGATTTTAACGATGATTCGTGCAGAGTAAAATAGTTAAAACGATCTATTCACCTGAAAGAGAAATAAAAAGTGAAACATCTGCATCGATTCTTTAGCAGTGATGCCTCGGGAGGCATTATTCTCATCATTGCCGCTGTTCTGGCGATGATTATGGCCAACAGCGGCGCAACCAGTGGATGGTATCACGACTTTCTTGAGACGCCGGTTCAGCTCCGGGTAGGTTCTCTTGAAATCAATAAAAACATGCTGTTATGGATAAATGACGCGCTAATGGCGATATTTTTCCTGTTAGTTGGTCTGGAAGTTAAACGCGAGCTGATGCAAGGATCGTTGGCCAGCTTGCGCCAGGCTGCGTTTCCGGTTATTGCCGCAATCGGCGGGATGATTGTCCCGGCATTGCTCTATTTGGCCTTTAACTACGCCGATCCTATCACACGTGAAGGGTGGGCAATCCCGGCAGCGACTGACATTGCCTTTGCCCTTGGTGTGCTGGCGTTATTGGGAAGTCGTGTACCGTTAGCACTGAAGATCTTTCTGATGGCGCTGGCTATTATCGACGATCTTGGAGCCATCATAATCATCGCCTTGTTTTACACTAATGACTTGTCGATGGCCTCTCTTGGCGTTGCAGCTGTAGCAATTGCGGTGCTCGCGGTGCTCAACATTTGTGGTGTTCGCCGTACGGGAGTTTATATTCTGGTCGGCGTGGTGCTGTGGACCGCGGTGTTGAAATCAGGTGTCCACGCAACGCTGGCAGGTGTCATTGTCGGTTTCTTTATTCCATTGAAAGAGAAGCATGGCCGTTCTCCGGCGAAGCGTCTGGAGCATGTATTGCATCCATGGGTGGCTTATCTGATTTTGCCGCTGTTTGCTTTTGCCAATGCCGGCGTTTCTCTGCAAGGCGTGACGTTGGATGGCCTGACCTCCATCCTGCCATTAGGGATCATCGCCGGTTTGCTGATTGGCAAGCCGTTGGGTATTAGTTTGTTCTGCTGGTTGGCGCTGCGTTTGAAACTGGCTCATTTGCCAGAGGGAACCACTTATCAGCAAATTATGGCGGTTGGGATCTTGTGCGGTATCGGTTTTACTATGTCTATCTTTATTGCCAGCCTGGCTTTTGGTAGCGTAGATCCAGAACTGATTAACTGGGCGAAATTGGGCATTCTGGTTGGCTCAATCTCTTCGGCAGTAATTGGATATAGCTGGTTACGCATTCGTTTACGTCCATCAGTTTGACAGGACGATGTACCGGGGAGCCATAAATGGCTCCCTTTTCATTCTTATCAGGGAGAGAAATGAGCATGTCTCATATCAATTACAACCACTTGTATTACTTCTGGCATGTCTACAAAGAAGGTTCTGTGGTTGGCGCAGCGGAGGCGCTTTATTTAACACCACAAACCATTACCGGGCAGATCCGGGCGCTGGAAGAGCGCCTGCAAGGGAAACTATTTAAGCGTAAAGGACGTGGTCTGGAACCCAGCGAACTGGGGGAGCTGGTCTATCGCTACGCCGATAAAATGTTCACCTTAAGCCAGGAAATGCTGGATATCGTCAACTATCGCAAAGAGTCCAATTTGTTGTTTGATGTTGGCGTGGCAGATGCTCTTTCCAAACGCCTGGTCAGTAGTGTATTGAATGCCGCAGTGGTGGAAGACGAGCAGATCCATTTACGCTGTTTTGAATCGACGCACGAGATGCTGTTGGAGCAACTGAGTCAGCATAAGCTGGATATGATCATCTCTGACTGCCCGATAGACTCCACCCAGCAGGAAGGGCTGTTTTCCATAAAAATTGGCGAGTGTTGTGTCAGTTTCTGGTGCACTAACCCGCTGCCAGAAAAGCCGTTTCCTGCCTGTCTGGAAGAGCGTCGCTTACTTATTCCGGGGCGTCGCTCAATGTTGGGACGCAAGCTATTAAACTGGTTTAACTCTCAGGGCTTAAACGTTGAAATTCTGGGGGAGTTTGATGATGCGGCGTTGATGAAAGCTTTTGGAGCGACGCATAACGCTATTTTCGTTGCACCTTCGCTTTACGCTAATGATTTCTATAACGATGACTCGGTTATGGAGATAGGCCGCGTTGAGAACGTCATGGAAGAGTACCACGCGATTTTCGCCGAAAGGATGATTCAACATCCTGCGGTACAGCGTATTTGCAACACAGATTACTCTGCGTTGTTTACTTCAGCTTCAAAATAACCATTTGTACTCTGCAGGCTGCAGTTTTGGCCTGCAGATGGGCATAAAAAAACCCGCTTGCGCGGGCTTTTTTACAAAGCTGACAACAAAAGGCGATTAAGCCAGTTTGTTGATCTGTGCAGTCAGGTTAGCCTTATGACGTGCAGCTTTGTTTTTGTGGATCAGACCTTTAGCAGCCTGACGGTCCACGATCGGTTGCATTTCGTTAAATGCTTTCAGTGCAGCAGCTTTGTCGCCAGCTTCGATAGCTGCGTATACTTTCTTGATGAAAGTACGCATCATAGAGCGACGGCTTGCGTTGTGCTTACGAGCCTTTTCAGACTGAATGGCGCGCTTCTTAGCTGATTTGATATTAGCCAAGGTCCAACTCCCAAATGTGTTCTATATGGACAATTCAAAGGCCGAGGAATATGCCCTTTTAGCCTTCTTTTGTCAATGGATTTGTGCAAATAAGCGCCGTTAATGTGCCGGCGCTCGTTACGTAGTGATGGCGCAGGATTCTACCAGCTTGCGGGGTGTGAATACAGCTTTTCCGCGATAAAAATTGCATCAGGCCGTGAGTTTCTGCCCGTGATTTGCGCCATGGCAATGAAAAGCCACTTCTTTCTGATTTCGGTACTCAATCGCCGGTTAACCTTGACCGCTGTACAAGGTATACTCGGACGATTTTCACTGTTTTGAGCCAGACATGAAGCTGATACGCGGCATACATAATCTCAGCCAGGCCCCGCAAGAAGGGTGTGTGCTGACTATTGGTAATTTCGACGGCGTGCATCGCGGTCATCGCGCGTTGTTACAGGGCTTGCAGGAAGAAGGGCGCAGGCGAAACTTACCGGTGATGGTGATGCTTTTTGAACCTCAACCACTGGAACTGTTTGCTACCGATAAAGCCCCGGCGAGACTGACCCGACTGCGGGAAAAACTGCGTTACCTTGCAGAGTGTGGCGTAGATTACGTGCTGTGCGTGCGTTTCGACAGGCGCTTTGCGGCGCTGACTGCGCAAAACTTTATCAGCGATCTTCTGGTGAAGCATTTGCGGGTAAAATTTCTCGCCGTGGGTGACGATTTCCGCTTTGGCGCTGGTCGTGAAGGCGATTTCTTGTTATTACAGAAAGCTGGCGTGGAATACGGCTTTGACATTACCAGTACGCAAACTTTTTGCGAAGGTGGCGTGCGTATCAGCAGCACCGCTGTGCGTCAGGCACTGGCAGACGATAATCTGGCTCTGGCAGAAAGTTTACTGGGGCACCCGTTTGCCATCTCCGGGCGTGTGGTCCACGGTGATGAATTAGGGCGCACTATAGGTTTCCCGACGGCGAATGTACCGCTACGCCGTCAGGTTTCCCCGGTGAAAGGGGTTTATGCGGTAGAAGTGCTGGGCCTCGGTGAAAAGCCGTTACCCGGCGTGGCAAACATCGGAACACGCCCAACGGTTGCCGGTATTCGCCAGCAGCTGGAAGTGCATTTGTTAGATGTTGCAATGGACCTTTACGGTCGCCATATACAAGTAGTGCTGCGTAAAAAAATACGCAATGAGCAGCGATTTGCGTCGCTGGACGAACTGAAAGCGCAGATTGCGCGTGATGAATTAACCGCCCGCGAATTTTTTGGGCTAACAAAACCGGCTTAAGCCTGTTATGTAATCAAACCGAAATACGGAACCGAGAATCTGATGAGTGACTATAAATCAACCCTGAATTTGCCGGAAACAGGGTTCCCGATGCGTGGCGATCTCGCCAAGCGCGAACCGGGAATGCTGGCGCGTTGGACTGATGATGACCTGTACGGCATCATTCGTGCGGCTAAAAAAGGCAAAAAAACCTTCATTCTGCATGATGGCCCTCCTTATGCGAATGGCAGCATTCATATTGGTCACTCGGTTAACAAGATTCTGAAAGACATTATCGTGAAGTCCAAAGGGCTTTCCGGTTATGACTCGCCGTATGTGCCTGGCTGGGACTGCCACGGTCTGCCGATCGAGCTGAAAGTAGAGCAAGAATACGGTAAGCCGGGTGAGAAATTCACTGCTGCCGAGTTCCGCGCCAAGTGCCGCGAATACGCAGCTACCCAGGTTGACGGTCAGCGCAAAGACTTTATCCGTCTGGGCGTGCTGGGCGACTGGTCGCACCCGTACCTGACCATGGACTTCAAAACTGAAGCCAACATCATCCGCGCGCTGGGCAAAATCATCGGCAACGGTCACCTGCACAAAGGCGCGAAGCCAGTGCACTGGTGCGTTGACTGCCGTTCTGCACTGGCAGAAGCGGAAGTTGAGTATTACGACAAAACTTCTCCGTCCATCGACGTCGCTTTCCAGGCGGTCGATCAGGATGCGCTGAAAGCAAAATTTGGCGTCAGCAACGTTAACGGCCCAATCTCGCTGGTAATCTGGACCACTACGCCGTGGACTCTGCCTGCAAACCGCGCAATCTCTATTGCACCGGATTTCGACTATGCGCTGGTGCAGATCGACGGTCAGGCCGTTATTCTGGCGAAAGATATGGTTGAAAGTGTAATGCAGCGTATCGGCGTGACCGATTACACCATTCTCGGCACGGTAAAAGGTGCGGAGCTTGAACTGCTGCGCTTTACCCATCCGTTTATGGGCTTCGACGTTCCGGCAATCCTCGGCGATCACGTTACCCTGGATGCTGGTACCGGTGCCGTTCACACCGCGCCTGGCCACGGCCCGGACGACTATGTGATCGGTCAGAAATACGGTCTGGAAACCGCTAACCCGGTTGGCCCGGACGGCACTTATCTGCCGGGCACTTACCCGACGCTGGATGGTGTGAACGTCTTCAAAGCGAACGACATCGTCGTTGCGCTGCTGCAGGAAAAAGGTGCGCTGCTGCACGTTGAGAAAATGCAGCACAGCTATCCGTGCTGCTGGCGTCACAAAACGCCGATCATCTTCCGCGCGACGCCGCAGTGGTTCGTCAGCATGGATCAGAAAGGTCTGCGTGCGCAGTCACTGAAAGAGATCAAAGGCGTGCAGTGGATCCCTGACTGGGGCCAGGCGCGTATCGAGTCGATGGTTGCTAACCGTCCTGACTGGTGTATCTCCCGTCAGCGCACCTGGGGCGTACCGATGTCACTGTTCGTGCATAAAGACACGGAAGAACTGCATCCGCGTACCCTCGAACTGATGGAAGAAGTGGCAAAACGTGTTGAAGTTGATGGCATCCAGGCGTGGTGGGATCTCGATGCGAAAGAGATCCTCGGCGATGAAGCTGATCAGTACGTGAAAGTGCCGGACACGCTGGATGTATGGTTTGACTCCGGATCTACCCACTCTTCTGTTGTTGACGTGCGCCCGGAATTTGCTGGTCACGCAGCGGACATGTATCTGGAAGGTTCTGACCAACACCGTGGTTGGTTCATGTCTTCCCTGATGATCTCCACCGCGATGAAGGGCAAAGCGCCGTATCGTCAGGTACTGACCCACGGCTTTACCGTGGATGGTCAGGGCCGCAAGATGTCTAAATCTATCGGCAACACCGTTTCGCCGCAGGATGTGATGAACAAACTGGGTGCGGATATTCTACGGCTGTGGGTGGCATCAACTGACTACACCGGTGAAATGGCCGTTTCTGACGAGATCCTGAAACGTGCTGCCGACAGCTATCGTCGTATCCGTAACACCGCACGCTTCCTGCTGGCAAACCTCAATGGTTTCGATCCGGCAAAAGATATGGTGAAACCGGAAGAGATGGTGGTACTGGATCGCTGGGCCGTAGGTTGTGCGAAAGCGGCACAGGAAGACATCCTCAAGGCGTACGAAGCATACGATTTCCACGAAGTGGTACAGCGTCTGATGCGCTTCTGCTCCGTTGAGATGGGATCCTTCTACCTCGACATCATCAAAGACCGTCAGTACACCGCCAAAGCGGACAGCGTGGCGCGTCGTAGCTGCCAGACTGCGCTGTATCACATCGCGGAAGCGCTGGTGCGCTGGATGGCACCAATCCTCTCCTTCACCGCTGATGAAGTGTGGGGCTACCTGCCGGGCGAACGTGAAAAATACGTCTTCACCGGTGAGTGGTACGAAGGCCTGTTTGGCCTGGCAGACAGCGAAGCGATGAACGATGCGTTCTGGGACGAGCTGTTGAAAGTGCGTGGCGAAGTGAACAAAGTCATTGAGCAAGCGCGTGCCGACAAGAAAGTGGGCGGCTCGCTGGAAGCTGCAGTGACGCTGTATGCAGAACCGGAACTGGCGGCGAAACTGACCGCGCTGGGCGATGAATTACGATTTGTCCTGTTGACCTCCGGCGCTACCGTTGCAGACTATAACGACGCACCTGCTGATGCTCAGCAGAGCGAAGTACTCAAAGGGCTGAAAGTCGCGTTGAGTAAAGCCGAAGGTGAGAAGTGCCCACGCTGCTGGCACTACACCCAGGATGTCGGCAAGGTGGCGGAACACGCAGAAATCTGCGGCCGCTGTGTCAGCAACGTCGCCGGTGACGGTGAAAAACGTAAGTTTGCCTGATGAGTCAATCGATCTGTTCAACAGGGCTGCGCTGGCTGTGGCTGGTGGTAGTCGTGCTGATTATCGATCTGGGCAGCAAATACCTGATCCTCCAGAACTTTGCTCTGGGGGATACGGTCCCGCTGTTCCCGTCGCTTAATCTGCATTATGCGCGTAACTATGGCGCGGCGTTTAGTTTCCTTGCCGATAGCGGCGGCTGGCAGCGTTGGTTCTTTGCCGGTATTGCGATTGGTATTAGCGTGATCCTTGCAGTGATGATGTATCGCTCGAAGGCGACGCAAAAGCTAAACAATATCGCTTACGCGCTGATTATTGGCGGCGCGCTGGGCAACCTGTTCGACCGCCTGTGGCACGGCTTCGTTGTCGATATGATCGACTTCTACGTCGGTGACTGGCACTTCGCCACCTTCAACCTTGCCGATACTGCCATTTGTGTCGGTGCGGCACTGATTGTGCTGGAAGGTTTTCTACCTTCTAAAGCGAAAAAACAATAATAAACCCTGCCGGATGCGGCCTACAGATTGCTGCGAAATCGTAGGCCGCATCCGGCAAAAATCCTCAAAATATAAGAGCAAACCTGCATGTCTGAATCTGTACAGAGCAATAGCGCCGTCCTGGTGCACTTCACGCTAAAACTCGACGATGGCACTACCGCCGAGTCTACCCGCAACAACGGTAAACCGGCGCTGTTCCGCCTGGGTGATGCTTCTCTTTCCGAAGGGCTGGAGCAACACCTGCTGGGGCTGAAAGTGGGCGATAAAACCACCTTCTCGCTGGAGCCTGATGCGGCGTTTGGCGTGCCGTCACCGGACCTGATTCAGTACTTCTCCCGCCGTGAATTTATGGATGCAGGCGAGCCAGAAATTGGCGCAATCATGCTTTTTACCGCAATGGATGGCAGTGAGATGCCTGGTGTGATCCGCGAAATTAACGGCGACTCCATTACCGTTGATTTCAACCATCCGCTGGCCGGGCAGACCGTTCATTTTGATATTGAAGTGCTGGAAATCGATCCGGCACTGGAGGCGTAACATGCAGATCCTGTTGGCCAACCCGCGTGGTTTTTGTGCCGGGGTAGACCGCGCTATCAGCATTGTTGAAAACGCGCTGGCCATTTACGGCGCACCGATATATGTCCGTCACGAAGTGGTGCATAACCGCTACGTGGTCGATAGCTTGCGCGAGCGTGGGGCTATCTTTATTGAGCAGATCAGCGAAGTGCCGGACGGCGCGATCCTGATTTTCTCCGCACACGGTGTTTCTCAGGCGGTACGTAACGAAGCGAAAAGCCGCGATTTGACGGTATTTGACGCGACCTGTCCGCTGGTGACCAAAGTGCATATGGAAGTCGCGCGCGCCAGCCGTCGTGGCGAAGAATCTATTCTCATCGGTCACGCCGGGCATCCGGAAGTGGAAGGTACGATGGGCCAGTACAGTAACCCGGAAGGGGGAATGTATCTGGTCGAATCGCCGGACGATGTGTGGAAACTGACGGTCAAAAACGAAGAGAAACTCTCCTTTATGACCCAGACCACGCTATCGGTGGATGACACGTCTGATGTCATCGACGCACTGCGTAAACGCTTCCCGAAAATTGTCGGTCCGCGCAAAGATGACATCTGCTACGCCACCACTAACCGTCAGGAAGCGGTACGCGCTCTGGCAGAACAGGCGGAAGTAGTACTGGTGGTCGGTTCGAAAAACTCCTCCAACTCAAACCGTCTGGCGGAACTGGCTCAGCGTATGGGCAAGCGCGCGTTTTTGATTGATGACGCGACAGATATCCAGGAAGAGTGGGTGAAAGAGGCGAAATGCGTCGGCGTGACTGCTGGCGCATCAGCTCCGGATATTCTGGTACAGAACGTAGTCGCACGTTTGCAGCAGCTTGGCGGTGGCGAAGCCATCCCGCTGGAAGGCCGTGAAGAAAACATCGTTTTCGAAGTGCCGAAAGAGCTGCGTGTCGATATTCGTGAAGTCGATTAAGTCATTAGCAGCCTAAGTTATGCGAAAATGCCGGTCTTGTTACCGGCATTTTTTATGGAGAAAACATGCGTTTACCTATTTTCCTCGATACTGACCCAGGCATTGACGATGCCGTCGCCATTGCCGCCGCGATTTTTGCCCCCGAGCTCGACCTGCAACTGATGACCACCGTCGCGGGTAATGTCTCGGTTGAGAAAACTACCCGCAACGCCCTGCAACTGCTGCATTTCTGGAATGCGGAGATTCCGCTCGCCCAGGGAGCCGCTGTGCCGCTGGTACGCGCACCGCGTGATGCGGCATCTGTGCACGGCGAATCGGGAATGGCTGGCTACGACTTTGTTGAGCACAACCGAAAGCCGCTCGAGGTACCGGCATTTCTGGCGATTCGTGATGCCCTGCTGCGTGCACCAGAGCCTGTTACTCTGGTAGCCATCGGCCCGTTAACCAACATTGCGCTGTTACTTTCACAATGCCCGGAATGCGAACCGCATATTCGCCGTCTGGTGATCATGGGCGGTTCTGCCGGTCGCGGCAACTGCACACCAAACGCCGAGTTTAATATCGCTGCCGATCCAGAAGCGGCAGCCTGTGTCTTCCGTAGTGGCATCGAAATCGTCATGTGCGGTCTGGATGTCACCAATCAGGCGGTGTTAACTCCTGATTATCTTGCTACATTGCCGGAGTTGAATCGCACCGGAAAAATGCTTCATGCACTGTTTAGCCACTACCGTAGCGGCAGTATGCAAAGCGGCCTGCGAATGCACGATCTCTGCGCTATCGCCTGGCTGGTGCGCCCGGACTTATTCACTCTCAAGCCGTGTTTTGTGGCGGTAGAAACGCAGGGCGAATTTACCTCAGGCACTACGGTTGTTGATATCGACGGTTGTCTGGGCAAACCAGCCAATGTACAGGTGGCGCTGGATCTGGATGTGAAAGGCTTCCAGCAGTGGGTGGCTGAGGTGCTGGCCCTGGCGAACTAATGATTTAACAGGGATGTGCTCAATGACATATGGAGAGGCGTGGTTGAAAGGATGGCAACACATTTTCGATTATAAAGGTGTCGCCACCCGTTTTGAGTTCTGGTCGTTTATTAGCGGAAGTGCAGTTATCTGCCCGCTGCCGCTTATATGCTGGTGGTTGGCGACAACAATAGACCGTGATTACGGTGTTTTCATATTTTACGCGCTACCTCTTTCTGGTCTGTTGGCGTTGATTTTTGCTGTTCCGGCGATGGCATTGGGCTTTAGACGGATGCATGACATTGGGTATCCTGGCTGGTGGTTTGCTATCGGGGTCTTACTCCCCTATGTTGGGATTATTCTTTTTGTGCTTTGCTGCTTGCCATCAAAACCAGAGAAAATGTATTGATTAATCCTGACACGGTCAGCCCGTGTCAGGAGACGCGATACGTATTAGCACCATTAAAGTTGTGACGAGGTCAGCGAAACAACTTCGTATCGCATAGGGTTAATCGATTAATCTGCTATGCTTTCAGTGTTGTTCTCCTCGGGCCGGAGATACATATGAAACCTTCTTTTATCCAGCCACCACGCTTGTTGTGGGAAAGCGGCGCTTTTACCTCAACTCCTCTTGTCCAAAAATCAACCTGTATTCAGGATCTGCCGGACATTTTTTCTGACGAACGCGCCAGGCATGCATTACCTGCCGACCTGGTCGTGTATTGCGTTGAAATGATTGATAGCTCTCCTGCTGAAGGTGAGTTCTATACCGGTGTTACGCACCTTAATCCGGGAAAAGTCGGCAACGAGTTTTTCATGACCAAAGGCCATTTTCATGCGCGGCGGGAACAGGGCGAAGTTTACTTTGGCTTGCGTGGTCGCGGTCTGCTGTTATTGCAAAACGAAGCGGATGAAGCTCGTCTGGAAGCGGTGTTTCCCGGTTCAGTGCATATTATTCCGGGATTTACTGCTCATCGCTTAATTAATACTGGAGATGAAATCCTTTCTGCACTGGCGGTATGGTCGGGTGTGGCGGGGCATGATTATGCGGCATTACCGCAGGGCTTTGCACTACGCGTGGTTGAGGAAAATGGCGAGATCATGGCAAAAGAGGTGCAGAATGGCTGATTCCCGACAGAGCTACGGCCTGGACATGGCGATTCATCACCAGCCGCTGGGGTTTAGCTATGGTGAAGATGTTACCGGGCCGATGCCTGAAGTTCGTCATCTCAACGACATCCGTGCTTCTCTGCGTGATCCTGACTGTGATGGGCCAGAAGACGTTTATGCCATTGCGATGGATGTGGCGCGGATGCAGGATCGTGAAGAACTGAATAAGCGCATGTTGCTGTTTGGTGTTGTCACCTACGCGGCGGGCAGACTGGGTGAGGAACCCATTCGCAGTCAGGGGCATATCCACCGCATCAGCCAGCACAGCGGTTGGTCGCCGCCGGAGCTTTATGAGATCTGGCAAGGGAAAGCGATTATTTATATGCAGGAATATGTTGATGACGATCCTGGTCGCTGCTTTGCCGTGATAGCAGGTCCTGGTGAAAAGGTGTTAGTGCCGCCAGGCTGGGGGCACGCGACGATTTCGGCAGATCCCAATACACCGTTAACCTTTGGAGCCTGGTGCGATCGGGAATACGGTTTTGAGTATGAGGCGGTACGGGCGCATAAAGGTCTGGCGTGGTATCCATTGTTGCAGGGCAACAATATTATCTGGCAGCACAACTCAAGCTATATTCCGGGGCGCTTACAGGTGGTCACGGCGCGGGAATATCCGGAGTTTGGCATTACTGGCGCGCCGGTTTATCAGCAATTTATTGGCGATCCGGCACGTTTTCAGTTTATTTCGCGACCAGAGAAAGCCGCTGAATTGTGGCAGAATTTCCATCCATAAAAAGCCGGGGGCAGACTGCCCCCGGTATTTCTATTTTGCTTAACCGGCAAATAAACCACTTGCCACGCCGATTGCCGCGAGGATAAGCAACAGTACCATTGCTTTAACCGGCGAGACACCGCGTTTGGCCATCAAATACCAGGTGCCGAGCACCACAACCAGCGGCAGCAGCTGCGGGAAAATACCATCCAGCATTTGCTGAACATGGATATTCACTCCGTCTTTAGTGATAAATTCCAGCCCGGTTCCCAACTTGACATAGCTTGCCGCTACGCCCCCCATCACAAACACCCCTAACAGCGACAAGGCTTCGCGTAATTTCGTTGATTTACTGCTCACCAGCATCTCAACCGAGCCGGAACCCATCTTGTAGCCTTTCAGGAACAGAAACCACGATCCGGGGATAATGATCGCCAGCCAGGCAACGGTATAAAACAGCGGGCCAAGAATATTACCGCCAGCCGCCAGCGCCATCCCAATACTGAGCAGGATAGGAATCAACATGCCGGGGATCATCGAATCACCGATACCGGCAATCGGCCCCATCAGCCCCACTTTCAGCGTATTGATGGTTTCACCGTCAATTGGTTCACCATTGGCTTTTTTCTCTTCCAGACCCAGCGCCATGCCATTAACAATCGCCCCAAGCTGAGGTTCCGTATTGTAAAAAGAAGCATGACGACGAAGCATTTCAGTACGCTGTACGACGTCAGGGTAGAGCTTTTTCGCCACTGGCAGCATGCTGAGACAAAAGCCGAACGACTGAAGTCGTTCAAAACTCATTGATGACAGGTTATGCATCATCCACGCTCGCCAGCAGCGGCGTAGATCTTTTCGGTCGAGTTTACGCGCTTCCATCAGAATTCATCCTCATCATCAATGACCCGACTGGCAGCCGTTGGTTGCGGCGCTTCCGGTTTGTAGTTGTAGTGAATGAGCGCCAGCAGCGCCCCGACAATCACCAACGCCACCATGTTCAGTTTCAGGAAAACGATGCAAACAAAGCCAACAAGGAAGTAAATCAACATGGTGTAATTTTTGATGATCTGCTTGAGTAGGATAGCGATCCCTACGGCGGGTAAAATCCCGCCCAGCACATTCATCGTCGATAGCACGATTTTCGGCAGGCTATCCATAAATCCGCTGATGTATTGCGCGCCAAAATAGACAGCAATAAACGTGGGTACAAAACGCAAAATAAAATTAGTGACTTGCGGCCAGATAGCCGTATTGAGGTATATGCCGCGTTCATCACCGCTCTCTAACGCCACATCGGCGCGATGGTTCCAGAAAGAGTTCAATACCATCATGGCGTTGAATAATACTGTTCCGGCAATACCAATCGTTGCCGCCAGCGCGACGGCCACTTCCGGCCCCTGACCAGAGAGAATGCCTAAAGCAATCGCCGGATAGGCCACGAAGTTCAGATCGGCCGGCATTGAGCCGCCGGGGGTGACCATTGCGATATACACGGCCTGCACGGCGACACCAATCATGATCCCTGTTTTCACATCGCCAAGAATTAGCCCGACCAGCATCCCGGAAACGAGCGGACGTGTGATCAGATACCATCCGCCCGTTAGCCCCAAAAGCCAGGGGCTACTGAGTGCGCCCAGATAACATAGAATGCCAATCAATGTAGCTTCAAAAATCATGGTGTGCTCCTTATTTCAGCTTCTGGCGTGCATCCTGCCAGCTATAACAACTGGCATCCGGTACGAGACGAAACTCAACCAGATGCCCGTGTTGTGTCAGCCAGTCAAAAGCGGCGATTTCATCGGCATTCACTGACTGGTTTGGGCCAATGGTGGTGGTGTCAGCGCGGGCGCTCATCGGGCCAACGTTAATTTTTCCATTGGCGTTTTGCAGGCTGATCCCTGCTTCTTCAATGCGTTTCAGGGTGATGGGAGATTTACCTATCACGAAATAACGCTTCTCACTGGCAATCACTTTCGGCAGTTTTTCAATTGCCGTGGCGGTATCGAACAACCAGACTTTCGTATCCTGAACTGCGCCTTTCATCACCGACGAAAGCAATGAATCGGCGGCAACGGCATCATCAATGGCAACAATGCCATCGCAGGGAAGTTCTTTTGCCCAGCGTGTTACCAGTTGTCCGTGGATCACGCGATCGTCAATGCGTACAAACGAAATGCTCATAACATATTCCTTTAAAAATCATCTGGCTGAACGGATAACACCGGGGCGGCTTTGACAAGCGTCGGTGCGGTCAATGCCAACAGTTCTATGGCGGCGGCGTGAACATCGGTTAAATGGCGGATCTCTTCACTAAGCAAGAGCATAGGGAAATTGACGCCTGCGACTACGGCGACAGGCGGTTTGGTTGAGGGCGAAAAAGCATGTTGGCAGGCCACATTCCACGGTGTGCCGCTTTGTAGATCGCACAGTACCAGAACGCCGTCGCTATCTTGTCCGGCGTTCTCCAGCGTCAGGGCGAAATCACGTTTAAAACCTTCTATGCCCGCCTGTTCACTTAAGGTGACGGTAAAAACGTGGGGTAGCTCACCGTAGACCATCCGGCTGCTGGTCAGTAACGCTCCGGCAAGTGGACCGTGGGTAGCAATAATAAGATTAATCATCAGCTTATCCTCTGACCCAGGCTTTCATCGTCGCCAGTTGTTGCCCGATGCCTTTGCCAAAGGGGGCGATGCGATATTCACCGACAGCGGCAGGAATAATAAACGTCTCGGCATAGTGGATAACGAATGGTTCGAAGGCGTCGCAGGGGCTTTCAACGATAGCTTCGGCACCCTCCACCAGATTCAACACGTTGACGCAGCCGTGGGTGTGATGCATCACTGGCGCGGTAAACCAGTGGCGGCGGGTTTCGATAAATTCCCGTTCATGCATTCCGGTACGCTCTTCTCGCCAGCCGTTACCTTCGGCGATCGGTTCAATCTGATTCACCAGATTTTCATGCACCCACTGCGTATCGCGCTGCCAGTCAATCACCTGTTCGCCGTGTTCCAGATGGACAGGGCGCGGTAATCCATCGAGGCCCAGACGTCCCCAGTCCCACAACTTGAAGGTGAAAATATAGGGCGTTGCGCTGATCTCCAGCACCATCGTGCCCGCACCAGAGCAGTGCACAGTTCCGGCGGGAATCAAAAAGTGGTCGTGTTTACGTGCCGGGAGTTGATTCACAAAGCGGGCATCATCAAAGGCTTTTTCACCACGCCCTGCTGCCTGAAGATCGACCAGCATCTCTTGTGGCTGTGTACCAGTTTTGGTTCCTAAATAAACCACCGCGTCAGGTTCTGCTTCCAGAATGTAGTAACTTTCATCCTGGGTGTAGTGCATCCCGAACTGCTGCTGAATATATTCCGTCACCGGATGCACCTGAAAACTCAGGTTCTGCCCGCCAATGGTATCGAGAAAGTCAAAACGGATCGGAAACTCTGCGCCAAAGCGGGAGTGGACTTTTTCACCCAGCAAAGGGCGCGGGTAGAGAAGCACCAGATCCTGTGAAGGGATCTCGATCCGCACGTTGCCAAAACGCAGTAACAGGCTGTTTTCCTCGGGCACGCAATCAAAACACCATGCGTAATTTGGCGCGGAGGGATCGAGATCGAATTGTTGTTTCATCCATTGACCGCCCCACACGCCGGGATCAAAGAATGGCACGACGCGGAAAGGTCGCGTGGTGGTGTGTTGCAACGCGCAACGTAGCGCCTCGCCGCTAACCATCGCGGGAGACTCTTTTATCGTGGTATCCAGCAGATAATCAGTACGTTTCAGGAGCGGGGTCTTGTGCTTATCGAACACCCGCCACTCAATAAAGAACGCGCGCTTATAGCGGCGCAACATATCTTCATCGCTATTTTCGGCACCCCAGTTTCCCAGTCCGTCGTGACGCATTCGTTGCTGGATTTCCCAACGCGGCATATCGGCGTAAATCAGCACATCGCCGTTATGCGCCAGTGCGGCACCGGAACCGTAGAGAACCACTACGCCTTCCTGAATATCTTCAACTTGCTGACGTAGTCGGTTCAGTTTTTCTGCGTCATAAAATTCAGCAAGCTGATGGCAGGAAAGCACGCCGAACACGCGATCATCAGTAAGATTTCGCGCCAACAGTTCATGCAGTGCCTGCGGTGTGCGGCGCGCCGATTCGACATTCAGTACCTTTACTGCATTGAGCATCGGTAAAAAATGTTGTTCAAGTTCAGCAAGTTGTACTCCTGGATAGCAGTCAATAACGACTACCGTTCTGGCTGACGCCGAAGCCCTGGCGTTAATTTCGTTGCTGATCGACACCCAGCCGCTCCAGGCCTGATTGTCGTATCCCTGAACGGCAACTTCCGGGAATTTGTTATAGGTTGATCGCATTTTCGGCCTCCGTGTTTTCTAAACAGAGATTAATCGATTAACCTTGTTCTGACAGTGTGGTTAACGCGATTAACCCGGCATATTCGATAACAGATAGCGAAAATGGCATTGTTATGTGAGAAGTATCACAGGGAAATTTGAACAAAAAGATTAACCGATTAACCTTCGATAGTGTTCAGGAGAAAAGATGACAACAGTAACGCTGGCGCAGGTTGCAGAGCGAGCGGGGGTTTCTACGGCGACAGTCTCGATGGTGTTGCGTAATCGGGGGCGGATCTCGCAGGCAACGCGTGAGAGAGTATTAAAAGCCCTGGATGATGCCGGTTATGTCTATAACCAGACGGCGGCGAATTTACGCAATCGTAGTAGTAATCAGGTCGGGTTGTTGCTGCATGATATTACTAACCCATTTTACGGCGAGATGACCGCCGGACTGAGCCACGAAATGGAGCGCCATGATCTGCTGCTCTTTCTGGCGAATAGCGAAGAATCTGGCGAGCGGCAGCAAAAGTTTGTCGATTCTCTGATGCGCAATAACGCCTGCGGCATGGTGCTGTGCGCAGCGCGGGAAACGCCAGCCTCCTTTTTTGAGGCGCTGAAACGGCGCAATATTCCCGCCATTATGGTGGTGCGTCCGCTCAGCGATCCTGACTTCGACTTTGTAGGTACTGATAATTTTCTCGGCACGCAGATGGCGACCACACACTTAGTGAAAATGGGGCATAAGAACATTGCCTTTATTGGCGGCAGCCCAAATTCCGGTAGTCGGGCGCAACGTATTGGCGGTTTTACCAGTACCTTACTGGAGCATGGGATTTCACCAAATTCGGCGTGGATCGTCGCAGCTCAAGCCAACCAATCTGATGGCGCTAAAGTGGCAGAGGTACTACTGACAAATAATCCTCAAATTACAGCCGCCGTTTGCTATCAGGATATTGTTGCGCTGGGTGTCATGCAGGCGTTACGGAAAATGGGACGAGAACCGGGGCGAGACTTTGCGCTGGTAGGGTTTGATGACATCACTGAAGCTGCATTGGTACAACCCGCGTTAACGACAGTTTCGGTCGCGGCAAAAGAGATTGGTCGTAAAGCAGGAGAACTGCTTTACAGCCGTATTCAGGGTAACGATGAACCACCAAAGCGGATCATTTTGCCGCCAGCATTAGTGGTCAGAGAATCATGTGGTTTTAATTGATGGGTATATCTTTTACTGATTACCCTGCCTGTTTTACATTTAATTCTAATTATCCGCGTTTTTCTGTAGCAGCGTAGCGATGCGCTGGTTACTCTGAAAACGGTCTATGCAAATTAACAAAAGAGAATAGCTATGCATGATGCAAACATCCGCGTTGCCATCGCGGGAGCCGGGGGGCGTATGGGCCGCCAGTTGATTCAGGCGGCGCTGGCATTAGAAGGCGTGCAGCTGGGCGCGGCGCTGGAGCGCGAAGGATCTTCTTTACTGGGCAGCGACGCTGGTGAACTGGCCGGAGTCGGAAAAACAGGCGTTACCGTGCAAAGCAGCCTCGACGCGGTAAAAGATGATTTTGATGTGTTTATCGATTTTACCCGTCCGGAAGGTACGCTGAACCATCTCTCTTTTTGTCGCCAGCATGGCAAAGGGATGGTGATTGGTACAACGGGTTTTGATGACGCTGGCAAACAAGCGATTCGTGACGCTGCTACAGATATTGCGATTGTCTTTGCCGCCAATTTTAGCGTTGGCGTTAACGTCATGCTTAAGCTGTTGGAGAAAGCCGCTCAGGTAATGGGTGACTACACTGATATTGAAATTATCGAAGCACATCATAGACATAAAGTCGATGCGCCGTCAGGCACTGCGCTGGCAATGGGGGAGGCGATTGCCCACGCTCTTGATAAAGACCTGAAAGATTGCGCGGTCTACAGTCGTGAAGGCCATACTGGTGAACGTGTTCCTGGCACCATTGGTTTTGCCACTGTACGTGCGGGTGACATCGTGGGGGAACATACCGCCATGTTCGCCGATATCGGCGAACGTCTGGAGATTACCCATAAGGCGTCCAGCCGCATGACATTTGCTAACGGTGCGGTAAGATCGGCATTGTGGCTAAATGATAAGGAAAGTGGTCTTTTTGATATGCGAGATGTACTGGATCTCAATATATTATAACCACAAAACATTTGTGTTGATGCAAAAATAACATATCCAATCTATTGATTATAAAGGGCTTTAATTTTTAGCCCTTTTATTTTTCTTGTTTCGTTTATTAATAATTAAAAAATGGCTAAAAATTAAAGTTTAGTTTCCTGTTTTTGTTGTTTTAATGTAAATTTTGACCATCTGGTCCACTTTTTTCTAAGGGTTTTGGTTTTATGCAATTTTCTTGCTGCGCAAGCGTTTTCCAGAACGGGTTAGATGATGTTTTTGCCGCTTAATGCCTGTAAAACATGCATGAGCCACAAAATAATATAAAAAATCCCGCCATTAAGTTGACTTTTAGCGCCCATATCTCCAGAATGCCGCCGTTTGCCAGAAATTCGTCGGTAAGCAGATTTGCATTGATTTACGTCATCGCTGTGAATTAATATGCAAATAAAGTGAGTGAATATTCTCTGGAGGGTGTTTTGATTAAGTCAGCGCTATTGGTTCTGGAAGACGGAACCCAGTTTCACGGTCGGGCCATAGGGGCAACAGGTTCGGCGGTTGGGGAAGTCGTTTTCAATACTTCAATGACCGGTTATCAAGAAATCCTCACTGATCCTTCCTATTCTCGTCAAATCGTTACTCTTACTTATCCCCATATTGGCAATGTCGGCACTAATGATGCCGATGAAGAATCCTCTCAGGTACATGCACAAGGTCTGGTGATTCGCGACCTGCCGCTGATTGCCAGCAACTTCCGCAACACCGAAGACCTCTCTTCTTACCTGAAACGCCATAACATCGTGGCGATTGCCGATATCGACACCCGTAAGCTGACGCGTTTACTGCGCGAGAAAGGCGCACAGAATGGCTGCATTATCGCGGGCGATAACCCGGATGCGGCGCTGGCGTTAGAAAAAGCCCGCGCGTTCCCAGGTCTGAACGGCATGGATCTGGCAAAAGAAGTGACCACCGCAGAAGCCTATAGCTGGACACAAGGGAGCTGGACGCTGACCGGAGGCCTGCCAGAAGCGAAAAAAGAAGACGAGCTGCCGTTCCACGTCGTGGCTTATGACTTTGGTGCCAAGCGCAACATCCTGCGGATGCTGGTGGACAGAGGCTGTCGCCTGACCATCGTTCCGGCGCAAACTTCTGCTGAAGATGTGCTGAAAATGAATCCAGACGGCATCTTCCTCTCCAACGGTCCTGGCGACCCGGCCCCGTGTGATTACGCCATTACCGCCATCCAGAAATTCCTCGAAACCGACATCCCGGTATTCGGCATCTGCCTCGGTCATCAGCTGCTGGCGCTGGCGAGCGGTGCGAAGACCATCAAAATGAAATTTGGTCACCACGGCGGCAACCATCCGGTTAAAGATGTGGAGAAAAACGTGGTGATGATCACCGCCCAGAACCACGGTTTTGCGGTGGACGAAGCAACATTACCTGCAAACCTGCGTGTTACACATAAATCCCTGTTCGACGGTACGTTACAGGGCATTCATCGCACCGATAAACCGGCGTTCAGCTTCCAGGGGCACCCTGAAGCCAGCCCTGGTCCGCACGACGCAGCGCCGTTGTTCGACCACTTTATCGAGTTAATTGAGCAGTACCGTAAAACCGCTAAGTAATCAGGAGTAAAAGAGCCATGCCAAAACGTACAGATATAAAAAGTATCCTGATTCTGGGTGCGGGCCCGATTGTTATCGGTCAGGCGTGTGAGTTTGACTACTCTGGCGCGCAAGCATGTAAAGCCCTGCGCGAAGAAGGTTACCGCGTCATTCTGGTGAACTCCAACCCGGCGACCATCATGACCGACCCGGAAATGGCTGATGCGACCTACATCGAGCCGATTCACTGGGAAGTGGTACGCAAGATTATTGAAAAAGAGCGCCCGGACGCGGTGCTGCCAACGATGGGCGGTCAGACGGCGCTGAACTGCGCGCTGGAGCTGGAACGTCAGGGGGTGTTGGAAGAGTTCAGTGTCACCATGATTGGTGCCACTGCCGATGCGATTGATAAAGCAGAAGACCGCCGTCGTTTCGACGTAGCGATGAAGAAAATTGGTCTGGAAACCGCGCGTTCCGGTATCGCACACACGATGGAAGAAGCGCTGGCGGTTGCCGCTGACGTGGGCTTCCCGTGCATTATTCGCCCATCCTTTACCATGGGCGGTAGCGGTGGTGGTATCGCTTATAACCGCGAAGAGTTTGAAGAAATTTGCGCCCGCGGTCTGGATCTCTCCCCAACCAAAGAGCTGCTGATTGATGAGTCGCTGATCGGCTGGAAAGAGTACGAGATGGAAGTGGTGCGTGATAAAAACGACAACTGCATCATCGTCTGCTCTATCGAAAACTTCGATGCAATGGGCATCCACACCGGTGACTCCATCACTGTCGCGCCAGCCCAAACGCTGACCGACAAAGAATATCAAATCATGCGTAATGCCTCGATGGCGGTGCTGCGTGAAATCGGCGTTGAAACCGGTGGTTCCAACGTTCAGTTTGCGGTGAACCCGAAAAACGGTCGTCTGATTGTTATCGAAATGAACCCGCGCGTGTCCCGTTCTTCGGCGCTGGCGTCGAAAGCGACCGGCTTCCCGATTGCTAAAGTGGCGGCAAAACTGGCGGTGGGTTACACCCTCGACGAGCTGATGAACGACATCACCGGCGGGCGTACTCCGGCCTCCTTCGAGCCGTCCATCGACTATGTGGTTACTAAAATTCCTCGCTTCAACTTCGAAAAATTCGCCGGTGCTAACGACCGTCTGACCACTCAGATGAAATCGGTTGGCGAAGTGATGGCGATTGGTCGCACGCAGCAGGAATCCCTGCAAAAAGCGCTGCGCGGCCTGGAAGTCGGTGCGACTGGCTTTGACCCGAAAGTGAGCCTGGATGACCCGGAAGCGCTGACCAAAATCCGCCGCGAACTGAAAGATGCTGGCGCAGAGCGTATCTGGTACATCGCCGATGCTTTCCGCGCGGGCCTGTCTGTAGACGGCGTCTTTAACCTGACCAACATTGACCGCTGGTTCCTGGTACAGATTGAAGAACTGGTGCGTCTGGAAGAGAAAGTCGCGGAAGTGGGCATCACTGGCCTGAACGCTGACTTCCTGCGCCAGTTGAAACGTAAAGGTTTTGCCGATGCGCGTCTGGCAAAACTCGCGGGCGTTCGCGAAGCGGAAATCCGCAAGCTGCGCGATCAGTATGACCTGCACCCGGTTTACAAGCGCGTGGATACCTGTGCGGCAGAATTTGCCACCGACACCGCTTACATGTACTCCACTTATGAAGAAGAGTGCGAAGCGAATCCGTCTACCGACCGTGAAAAAATCATGGTGCTTGGCGGCGGCCCGAACCGTATCGGTCAGGGTATCGAATTCGACTACTGCTGCGTACACGCCTCGCTGGCGCTGCGCGAAGACGGTTACGAAACCATTATGGTTAACTGTAACCCGGAAACCGTCTCCACCGACTACGACACTTCCGACCGTCTCTACTTCGAGCCGGTAACTCTGGAAGATGTGCTGGAAATCGTGCGTATTGAGAAGCCGAAAGGCGTTATCGTCCAGTACGGCGGTCAGACCCCGCTGAAACTGGCGCGCGCGCTGGAAGCTGCTGGCGTACCGGTTATCGGTACCAGCCCGGATGCTATCGACCGTGCGGAAGACCGTGAACGCTTCCAGCACGCGGTTGACCGTCTGAAACTGAAACAACCGGCGAACGCCACCGTTACCGCTATTGAAATGGCGGTTGAGAAGGCGAAAGAGATTGGCTACCCGCTGGTGGTGCGTCCGTCTTACGTTCTCGGCGGTCGGGCGATGGAAATCGTCTATGACGAAGCTGACCTGCGTCGCTACTTCCAGACGGCGGTGAGTGTCTCTAACGATGCGCCAGTGTTGCTGGATCACTTCCTCGATGACGCGGTAGAAGTGGATGTGGACGCCATCTGCGACGGCGAAATGGTGCTGATTGGCGGCATTATGGAGCACATCGAGCAGGCGGGTGTGCACTCCGGTGACTCCGCATGTTCTCTGCCAGCCTACACCTTAAGTCAGGAAATTCAGGATGTGATGCGCCAACAGGTGCAGAAACTGGCCTTCGAATTGCAGGTGCGTGGCCTGATGAACGTGCAGTTTGCGGTGAAAAACAACGAAGTCTACCTGATTGAAGTTAACCCGCGTGCGGCACGTACCGTTCCGTTCGTCTCCAAAGCCACCGGCGTGCCGCTGGCAAAAGTGGCGGCGCGTGTGATGGCTGGTAAATCGCTGGCTGAGCAGGGCGTAACCAAAGAAGTTATCCCGCCGTACTACTCGGTGAAAGAAGTGGTGCTGCCGTTCAATAAATTCCCGGGCGTTGACCCGCTGTTAGGGCCAGAAATGCGCTCTACCGGGGAAGTGATGGGCGTCGGCCGCACCTTTGCCGAAGCGTTCGCCAAAGCGCAGCTGGGCAGCAACTCCACCATGAAGAAACAGGGTCGTGCGCTGCTCTCCGTGCGTGAAGGCGACAAAGAACGCGTGGTGGATCTGGCGGCAAAACTGCTGAAACAGGGCTTCGAGCTGGATGCGACCCACGGCACGGCGATTGTGCTGGGCGAAGCAGGCATTAATCCGCGTCTGGTGAACAAGGTGCATGAAGGTCGTCCGCACATTCAGGACCGCATCAAGAATGGCGAATATACCTACATCATCAACACCACCTCAGGCCGTCGTGCGATTGAAGACTCCCGCGTGATTCGTCGCAGTGCACTGCAATATAAAGTGCATTATGACACCACCCTGAACGGTGGTTTCGCTACCGCGATGGCGCTGAATGCCGATGCGACCGAAAAAGTTATTTCGGTGCAGGAAATGCACGCGCAGATCAAATAATAGCGTGTGATGGCGGATATGTTTTATTCGCCAATTTGATCAAATAACTAATACGGTTCTCGGAAGAGGACCGTTTTTTTTACCTGTAAGACAAAACTTTGTTGGAATTCATATTTTTGATGGCGTAAGCAGGATTTTGCTCACACTAATCCTTCGTTAGGTTGCATACTATCGATATATCCACAATTTTAATATGGCCTTGTTTAATTGCTGCAAAACGAGTCATAGCCAGTCTTTTAATTTGTGAAACTGGAGTTCGTATGTGTGAAGGATGTGTTGAAAAACCACTCTATTTGTTAATCGCCGAATGGATGATGGCTGAAAACCGCTGGGTGATAGCAAGAGAGAGCTCTATTCATTTCGATATTGAACACAGCAAGGCGGTTAATACCCTGACTTATATTCTGTCGGAAGTCGCAGAAATAAGCTGCGAAGTTAAGATGATCCCTAATAAGCTGGAAGGGCGGGGATGCCAGTGCCAGCGACTGGTAAAAGTGGTCGATATCGATGAGCAAATTTACGCGCGCCTGCGCAATAACAGCCGGGATAAATTAGTCGGCGTAAGAAAGACGCCGCGTATTCCTGCCGTTCCGCTCACGGAACTTAACCGCGAGCAGAAGTGGCAGATGATGTTGTCAAAGAGTATGCGTCGTTAATGTCATTTCGTTGATACCGTGCGACCTGGTCGCCGGATGCGATGCTAGCGCATCTTATCCGGCCTACGGTTGCTCTCCAGCAGGGTTGGATAAGGCGTTTATGCCGCATCCGACAGCTATCGCCGGATGCGATGCTGGCGCATCTTATCCGGCCTACGGTTGCTTTCCAGCCCGGTCGGATAAGGCGTTTACGCCGCATCCGGCAAGATCACCGTTTCGGCGTCACATCCGTCGTCCCCTGCAAACGGGGGCGATTTTCCTCCATTTGCCTCAACGGCTGCGTTTCATGTAACGATGCATGACAACGCCCGACAAGATCATGATATTCTTTGGTATTTAACCGCTTCCAGTGTAACTCGTCGTCACTCACACTGCGTACAGCGCGGGCTGGCGTCCCCATCAACAACTGGCGTTTCTCGCCGCTAAAGCCTGCTTTGACAAAGCTCATGGCGGCAACAATGCTCTCTTCGCCAATGACCGCGCCATCCATAATCACGCTGTTCATCCCGACCAATGCATCGCGACCAATCACGCAGCCATGTAGGATCGCTCCGTGCCCGATATGGCCGTTTTCTCCAACGATGGTGTCAGTGTCGCAGTAGCCATGCATAATGCAGCCATCCTGAATATTGGCTCCCGCTTGCACGATCAACCGCCCGTAATCACCACGCAGTGAGGCGAGTGGGCCGATGTAGACACCGGCTCCCACAATCACATCGCCAATCAAGACGGCACTGGGATGGACAAACGCCGTCGGGTGAACCACCGGAATTAACCCCTCAAAGGCGTAATAGCTCACGGTTGTTAACGTCCTTTCCACACCGGATCGCGCTTCTCGGCAAACGCCAGCGGCCCTTCAAGGGCATCTTCCGAATGCAGAACCGATGGGTAGTGTTTCAACACGCCGCTGCGAATATAGCGATACGCTTCTTCTACCGGCATTTCGCTGGTGGTGCGGTAGATCTCTTTCAGCGCCGCAATCGCCAGCGGGGCGCTGTCAACCAGTTGCTGCGCCAGTTCGCGGGCGTTATCCATCAGTTCCGCCTGGCTAACCACGCGGTTGACTACCCCCCAACGCAGCGCCTCTTCTGCGCCCATTCTTCTGCCGGTCATCACCATTTCATTGACGATGGCAGGTGGCAGGATCTTCGGCAGACGCAGCACACCGCCGCTGTCAGGAACGATGCCCAGTTTGGCTTCCGGCAGGGCGAAGCTGGCGTTATCGGCACAGACAATAAAATCTGCCGCCAGTGCCAGTTCAAAGCCGCCGCCAAAGGCGTAGCCGTTCACGGCTGCGATGACCGGTTTATCCAGATTGAAAATTTCGGTTAAGCCCGCAAAACCACCCGGACCAAAGTCAGCATCCGGTGCTTCGCCTTCTGCTGCTGCTTTTAAATCCCAGCCTGCGGAAAAGAATTTCTCTCCGGCACCGGTAATAATGGCGACGCGTAATTGCGGATCGTCACGGAAATGTAGAAATACTTCGCCCATTTCAAAGCTGGTTTTCGCATCAATAGCATTCGCTTTTGGTCGATCAAGGGTAATTTCCAGAATTGATCCATTGCGGGTCAGATGTAATGATTCACTCATTCCTTTTCTCCATTTTTGCTTTTTCAGGGACGACAACGCCCCTGCAAAAAAATGCATATTATTGTTGAACGTGATTATTACCAGACAGAGTAGTACCCTGCTGTAGTGTTTATTTCAGCGCCTTTCTGATTATTTTCCCCGAGCAATTACGCGGCAGATCTTTTCTGATCTCCAGATAAGAGGGCACTTTAAATTTCGCCATATTCTGTTCGCAAAAGTAGAAGAATTCCTCTTCGCTCAATATTTCACCTTCATTCAGCACCACAAACGCTTTGATGGCTTCATCGCGAATCGAATCTTTAATACCAACAACCACGATGTCCTGAATTTTCGGGTGCGCGGCGATAATATTTTCCAGCTCCACGCAGGAGACATTCTCCCCACCGCGTTTGATCATATTGCAGCGGCGATCGACGAAATAAAAAAATCCCTCTTCGTCGCGGTATCCGGTATCGCCGGTATGCAGCCAGCCATCGGCTTCCAGCACTTTCGCAGTGGCTTGCGGGTTGAGAAAGTACTCTTTGAAGATGGTTTTTCCCGGTACGCCTTTAATGCAGATTTCACCGATCTCACCAGACGGGAGCGGACGATTGTGATCGTCGCGAATCTCCGCTTCGTAGCAAAATCCCGCCCGGCCAATCGACGGCCAGCGTCGTTTATCGCCAGGGCGATCGCCGATAATGCCCACAATGGTTTCCGTCATCCCATAAGACGTCAGCAAGCGAACGCCGAAGCGTTCACAAAACGCATCTTTTTCCTGCTCCGACAGGTTGAGATAAAACATCACTTCCCGCAGGCGGTGTTGCCGATCGTTCGCTGAAGGCGGCTGCACCATCAACGTACGAATCATCATCGGAATACATTCGGTAATGGTGGCGCGGTACTTCTGTACCTGTCCCCAGAAGGCTCGGGCGCTGTATTTCTCGACCAGCACAAAGGTGGCTCCGGCAGAAAACGCCGCCATCGCCGCAGTACACTGGCAATCGATATGAAACGCAGGCATTACCGTCAGGTAGACGTCATCGTCACGCAGTGCGCACTGCCAGGCGGAGTAATATCCAGCGAAGCGCAGGTTGTAATGGGTAATCACCACACCTTTCGGTCGGGAAGTGGTACCGGAGGTAAAGAGAATTTCCGCCGTATCGTCGGTCGATAGCGGCGGTGCATAGCACAAGGTGGCAGGTTGTTGATTTTTCAGTTGAGTAAACGAACTCACGCCATCATCAGCGGGAAGTGCCACATCTGTCAGGCAAATGTGCCGCAACTGAGTGGCATCTTCCTGCTGAATCTGTTGATACATGGGATAGAATTGCGCACTGGTCACCAGCAGGCACGCCTGGCTATTTTGCAGGATCCACGCGCTTTCCTCGCGCAACAGGCGGGCGTTAATCGGCACCATAATCGCGCCAATTTTTGCCAGCCCGAACCAGCAAAAGATAAATTCCGGGCAGTTGTCGAGATGTAGAGCAACCTTGTCGCCTTTGCGAATCCCCAGCGTATAAAACAGGTTTGCCGTGCGGTTAATCTCCTGATTTAACTCAAGATAACTATACCGGTTAACGACTCCGCCGCTGGATTCACAAATCAGCGCCGTTTTATGACCGTAAACGTCCGCCAGATCGTCCCACATTTGACGTAGATGTTGTCCGCCAATGATATCCATTGCACCTCTATCCATTTTGTTCGTTTGTTATTGGGCGGGCGCTAGTCAGGCAAGCCGACTGGCGCCACGCGTTTAGTCCTCAACTTTGGCCAGACCTTTGCTGACCAACTCCTGAATGTCGTTTTCGCTGTAGCCGATAGTTTTCAAAATGGCAGCCGTGTCCATGCCATGTGATGGCATTCCGCGCCAGATTTGGCCTGGGTTATTTTTGAATTTCGGCATCACGTTCGGCCCTTTGCAGGTGCGACCATCCATCGTTTGCCACTGGGGGATGGATTCACGGGCCACATACTGTGGATTGCTTTCCAGTTCCGGTACGGTCAGCACTTTGGCGCAGGCGATATTCAGTTCAGCAAAGCGTTCTTTTACTTCCGCGATGGTGTGTGCCGCCAGCCAGGCATCGAGTTTCTCTTCAACCAGTGGGCCATATGGGCATTCGATACGGTGGATAAGCTGAGTGCCTTCCGGGATTTCTGGCGTGCCAAGCAGATGTGCGAGGCCAATATCTTTAAAACATTCTGCAATCTGAGTAATACCCACCAGTTCCATCACGATGTAGCCGTCGGCACATTTGTACAGACCGCAACCTGCATAGTAGGGATCTTTACCTTTGGTCATGCGCGGGCACATTTCGCCGCCGTTGAAGTAATCCATCATGAAGTACTGGCCCATACGCAGCATCACTTCATACATGGCGATGTCGATACTTTCGCCTTTTCCGGTTTCGCGCACTTTATGCAGTGCTGCCAGCGCCGCCGTGGTGGCAGTCAGGCCAGAAAAGTAATCGGCGGTATACGGGAAGGCAGGCATTGGCTGGTCAACATCACCGTTCTGAATCAGGTAACCACTGAAGGCCTGGGCGATGGTGTTATAGGCCGGAAGATTGGTGTACTCCTCGGTGCCGTACTGACCAAAACCGGACAGGTGAGCGATAACCAGTTTCGGGTTGTGCTGCCACAGTACTTCATCGGTAATGCCACGACGGGCAAAGGCCGGACCTTTACTGGCTTCGATGAAGATATCGGTGGTTTCCATTAATTTCAGAAACGCTTCGCGGCCTTCATCTTTGAAAATATTTAACGACAGCGCGTGCAAATTGCGGCGGGAGAGCTGCGGGTAGTTAGGTTGAACGCGAATGGTGTCGGCCCAGGCGACGTTCTCGATCCAGATAACTTCCGCACCCCATTCTGCGAACATTTGCCCGGCGAACGGTCCGGCGATTTCGATACCGGAGAAGACAACGCGCAATCCGGCCAGCGGCCCGAATTTTGGCATGGGTAGATGATCCATTATTAGCTCCTGAAAAATTTGTGTAGCGCATGACTGCCGGATGCGGCGTAAACGCCTTATCCGGCCTACATTCGTGCTCCCGTAGGCCTGATAAGACGCGACAGCGTCGCATCAGGCAGCGCACGGACTTAGCGGTATTGCTTCAGCACCGCACGACCCAGCGTCAGGATCTGCATTTCGTCAGATCCGCCGGAGACGCGGTCTACACGCAGGTCACGCCAGAAGCGGCTGATGCGGTGGTTGCCCGCAATCCCGACACCGCCCAGCACCTGCATTGCGCTATCCACCACTTCAAATGCCGCATTGGCGCAGAAGTATTTGCACATTGCCGCATCACCAGAGGTGATGGTGCCGTTGTCTGCTTTCCACGCTGCTTCATACAGCATGTTTTTCATGGAGTTTAATTTGATCGCCATGTGGGCGAATTTTTCCTGAATCAACTGGAAACGACCAATCGCCTCGCCAAACTGCACGCGTTGGTTGGCGTAGCGCGCCGCATCTTCAAAGGCGCACATCGCTGTACCATAGTTGGTCAGGGCTACCAGGAAACGTTCATGGTCGAACTCTTCTTTGACGCGGTTAAAGCCGTTACCTTCCCGACCGAACATGTCTTTCTCGTCCAGTTCCACGTCGTCAAAGGTGATTTCACAGCAGCTATCCATACGCAGCCCGAGCTTCTCAAGTTTGGTCACTTTGATGCCCGGTTTGCTCATATCGACAAACCATTCGGTGTAGACAGGTTTGTCCGGAGAAGCCCCGTCGCGCGCCATCACCACGATGTACGGGGTGTAGGCGCTGCTGGTAATAAAACACTTACTACCATTAAGATAAATCTTACCATCTCTACGGGTATAAGTCGTTTTCAGGCTACCCACGTCAGAGCCAGCCCCTGGTTCGGTAATCGCTGAGTTCCACATCTGCTTACCGGTGCCGCGGAATGCCATAATCTTGTCGATCTGCTCTTGTGTGCCTTCACGCAGGATGGTGTTAAACCCGCCTGGCAACTGATACAACACGTAGGTTGGCGCCCCCAAACGACCCAGTTCCATCCACACGGCGGCGAGGGTAACAAACCCCGCATCCAGACCACCGTGCTCTTCCGGGATCAGCAGGCTGTCGATATCCATATCCGCCAGTGCTTTGACAAAACGTTCCGGGTAGACGCTGTCACGGTCGCACTCGGCAAAATAGGCCTCCCAGTTTTCGCTGGCCATCAGTTCGCGGATACCGGCGACAAACAGTTCCTGCTCATCATTTAAATTAAAATCCATCTTTCAACCTCTTGATATTTTGGGGGGTTAATTAATCTTTCCAGTTCTGTTTCGCGTCTTTAATAAACGAGAGCGTCACCATAATGTTGACGAAGAACAGCGGGCATCCTCCGGCGATAATGGCGGTTTGAATCGGTTTCAGGCCGCCGAGCGCCAGCAGAACAATGCCGATAACACCAACCAACACTGACCAGCCGATACGCACCAGCAGCGGCGGCTCTTCGCCATCGCGTACTTCGCGGCAAGTGGACATCGCCAGGGTGTAAGAGCAAGCGTTAATCAGGGTAACGGTGGCAATAAAGCAGAGAATGAAGAAGCCCCACATGGTGGCTGTGCTGAGCGGCAGAGCGGCCCAGGTTTCGATGATGGCGCGCGCCACACCGTACTGTTCGATCAGGTTTGGAATGTTGATGATGTTTTTATCCATCAACAGCAGAGTGTTACTGCCGAGCACGGTCCACAGGATCCAGGTGGATGCTGTCAGCCCCATCACCATACCGAAGCACAGTTCACGCACGGTACGACCACGGGAAATACGCGCCAGGAAGATGCTCATCTGGATGGCGTAAATCACCCACCATGCCCAGTAGAACACGGTCCAGCCCTGCGGGAAGCCGCCTTTGCCAACGGCATCGGTATAGAACAACATGCGCGGCAGATACATTAGCAACATCCCCACCGAGTCGGTGAAGTAGTTCATGATGAAGCTGGCGCCGCTGACGATGAATACCCAGCCAAGCATCAGGAAACTCAAATAGCTGCGCACATCGCTGGCGATTTTCACCCCTTTTTGCAGACCACAGGCGACGCAGATAGCGTTGAGGATGATCCAGCAGGTAATGATGATAGCGTCCAGTTGCAGGGTATGCGGAATACCAAACAGGTACTGCATACACTCGGTCACCAGCGGCGTGGCAAGACCCAGACTGGTGCCCATTGCGAAGATCAGCGCCACCAGATAGAAGTTATCGACGATAGTGCCAAACAAGCCTTTGGCATGTTTTTCACCGACCAGCGGCACCAGAGTGGAGCTGGGGCGAATCACATCCATTTTGCGGACAAAGAAGAAGTACGCGAAGGCGACGGAAAGGAAGCTGTAAGTGGCCCACGGTAGCGGCCCCCAGTGGAACAAACTGTAGGCCAGCCCCAGTTCTTTCGCGCCAGTGGAGTTTGGCGCTAAAGCAAATGGCGGCGTGGAGATGTAGTAGTAGATCTCAATCGACCCCCAGAACAGTACGGCGGCAGACGTACAGGAGGCGAACATCATAAAGATCCAACTGGCGGTACTAAATTCTGGTGGTTCGTTACCTAAACGCTTTTTGGCATACGGGCCAAATACCAGCCAGAACCAACCGAAAAGCATCACCACCATATACCATTCAAATGCCCATCCCCATACATTGGTGACGTAACTGAATACAGCATTAATAACGACATTCGCCGCATCCAGATCCCTTACGGTAAGCCAACAAAGTATGCCAACGATTATTAATGGCGGAAAGAACACCTTCGGTTCTATTCCCGTTTTTCTCTTTTCTTTTGTCATGAGTTAATTCCACTGTAAAAATAAATATTTATTTGGCGTTCCCGTTTGTTTTATTTTTGTTAACATTTAATATAATTATTATTAACCTCGTGGACGCGTTAATGGCTAACTCATAATGGGTATTCAATTGGCTGCATTCTGTGATGTAAGCCACAGTTTTTCATCGGGTAAAAACAGAGTGTCTTTGTGTGAATATCCAATATTAATCAATATGATGGGCTTGATTATGAGTAAAAAAATAGCATCTGACTTTCAATATTGGTGATCCATAAAACAATATTGAAAATTTCTTTTTGCTACGCCATGTTTTCAATATTGGTGAGGGACTTAACAATATTGAAAGTTGGATTTATCTGCGTGTGACATTTTCAATATTGGTGATTAAAGTTTTATTCCCGAATTAAAGGACGTGATATCTGTAATTAACACCACCGATATGAACGACGTTTCCTTCATGATTTCTGGAGATGCAATGAAGATTATTACTTGCTATAAGTGCGTGCCTGATGAACAGGATATTGCGGTCAATAATGCTGATGGTTCATTAGATCTCAGCAAAGCCGATGCCAAAATAAGCCAATACGATCTCAACGCTATTGAAGCGGCTTGCCAGTTAAAACAGCAGGCGGCAGAGGCGCAGGTGACGGCCTTAAGTGTGGGCGGTAAAGCCCTGACCAACGCCAAAGGGCGTAAAGATGTGCTATCGCGCGGCCCGGATGAACTGATTGTGGTGATTGATGACCAGTTCGAGCAGGCACTGCCGCAACAAACGGCGACTGCACTGGCTGCCGCGGCGCAGAAAGCTGGCTTTGATCTGATCCTGTGCGGCGACGGTTCTTCCGACCTTTATGCCCAGCAGGTTGGTTTGCTGGTGGGCGAAATCCTCAATATTCCGGCAGTTAACGGTGTCAGCAAAATTATCTCCCTGACGGCAGATACCCTCACCGTTGAGCGCGAACTGGAAGATGAAACAGAAACCTTAAGCATTCCGCTGCCTGCGGTTGTTGCTGTTTCCACTGATATCAACTCCCCACAAATTCCTTCGATGAAAGCCATTCTCGGCGCGGCGAAAAAGCCAGTCCAGGTATGGTCGGCGGCGGATATTGGCTTTAACACCGTGGAAGCCTGGTCTGAACAACAGGTTGCCGCACCGAAACAGCGCGAGCGTCAGCGCATCGTGATTGAAGGCGACGGCGAAGAACAGATCGCCGCATTTGCTGAAAATCTTCGCAAAGTCATTTAATTACAGGGGATGCTATGAACACGTTTTCTCAAGTCTGGGTATTCAGCGATACCCCTTCTCGTCTGCCGGAACTGATGAACGGTGCGCAGGCTTTAGCTAATCAAATCAATGCCTTTGTCCTCAATGATGCCGATGGCGTACAGGCAATCCAGCTCGGCGCTAATCATGTCTGGAAATTAAGCGGCAAACCGGACGATCGGATGATCGAAGATTACGCCAGTGTCATGGCTGACACTATTCGCCAGCACGGCGCAGACGGCCTGGTACTGCTGCCAAACACCCGTCGCGGCAAATTACTGGCGGCAAAACTGGGTTATCGCCTTAAAGCGGCGGTGTCTAACGATGCCAGCACCGTCAGCGTACAGGACGGTAAAGCGACAGTGAAACACATGGTTTACGGCGGTCTGGCGATTGGCGAAGAACGCATTGCCACGCCGTATGCGGTACTGACCATCAGCAGCGGCACGTTCGATGCGGCTCAGCCAGACGCGTCACGTACTGGCGAAACGCACACCGTGGAGTGGCAGGCTCCGGCTGTGGCGATTACCCGCATGGCAACGCAGGCGCGCCAGAGCAACAGCGTCGATCTCGACAAAGCCCGTCTGGTGGTCAGCGTCGGTCGCGGCATTGGCAGCAAAGAGAACATTGCGCTGGCAGAACAGCTTTGCAAGGCGATAGGTGCGGAGTTGGCCTGTTCTCGTCCGGTGGCGGAAAACGAAAAATGGATGGAACACGAACGCTATGTCGGTATCTCCAACCTGATGCTGAAACCTGAATTGTATCTGGCGGTGGGCATCTCCGGGCAGATCCAGCACATGGTTGGCGCTAACGCGTCGCAAACCATTTTCGCCATCAACAAAGATAAAAATGCGCCGATCTTCCAGTACGCGGATTACGGCATTGTTGGCGACGCCGTGAAGATCCTTCCGGCACTGACCGCAGCTTTAGCGCGTTGAACCACTCTGGCAGGGCTGCATTTCGGCCCTGCCGCTGACAGGGAGCTCTTATGTCCGAAGATATCTTTGACGCCATCATCGTTGGTGCAGGGCTTGCCGGTTCGGTTGCCGCACTGGTGCTCGCCCGCGAAGGGGCGCAAGTGTTAGTTATCGAGCGTGGCAATTCCGCAGGTGCCAAGAACGTCACCGGCGGGCGTCTCTATGCCCACAGTCTGGAACACATTATTCCAGGTTTCGCCGAGTCCGCCCCCGTAGAACGCCTGATCACCCATGAAAAACTCGCGTTTATGACGGAAAAGTCAGCGATGACTATGGACTACTGCAATGGTGACGAAACCTCGCCATCCCAGCGTTCTTACTCCGTTTTGCGCAGTAAATTTGATGCCTGGTTGATGGAGCAGGCCGAAGAAGCGGGCGCGCAGTTAATTACCGGGATCCGCGTCGATAACCTCGTACAGCGCGATGGCAAAGTTGTCGGCGTAGAAGCCGATGGCGATGTGATTGAAGCGAAAACGGTGATCCTTGCTGACGGGGTCAACTCCATCCTTGCCGAAAAGCTGGGGATGGCTAAACGCGTTAAACCGACGGATGTGGCGGTTGGCGTGAAGGAACTGATCGAGTTACCGAAGTCGGTTATCGAAGACCGTTTTCAGTTGCAGGGTAATCAGGGCGCGGCTTGCCTGTTTGCGGGTTCCCCCACTGATGGCCTGATGGGCGGTGGCTTCCTTTATACCAATGAAAATACCCTGTCGCTGGGGCTGGTTTGTGGTCTGCATCATCTGCATGACGCGAAAAAATCGGTGCCGCAAATGCTGGAAGATTTCAAGCAGCATCCGGCTGTTGCACCGCTGATCGCGGGCGGCAAGCTGGTGGAATATTCCGCTCACGTAGTGCCGGAAGCAGGCATCAACATGCTACCGGAGCTGGTTGGTGACGGCGTATTGATTGCCGGTGATGCCGCCGGAATGTGTATGAACCTCGGTTTTACCATTCGCGGAATGGATCTGGCGATTGCCGCCGGGGAAGCCGCAGCAAAAACTGTGCTTTCAGCGATGAAAAGCGACGATTTCAGTAAGCAAAAACTGGCGGAATATCGTCAGCATCTTGAGAGTGGCCCGCTGCGCGATATGCGAATGTACCAGAAACTACCGGCGTTCCTTGATAACCCACGCATGTTTAGCGGCTACCCGGAACTGGCGGTGGGCGTGGCGCGTGACCTGTTCACCATTGACGGCTGCGCGCCGGAACTGATGCGCAAGAAAATCCTCCGCCACGGCAAGAAAGTGGGCTTCATCAATCTAATCAAGGATGGCATGAAAGGAGTGACCGTTTTATGACTTCTCCCGTCAATGTGGACGTCAAACTGGGCGTCAATAAATTCAATGTCGATGAAGAGCATCCGCACATTGTTGTGAAGGCCGATGCCGATAAACAGGCGCTGGAGCTGCTGGTGAAAGCGTGCCCCGCAGGTCTGTACAAGAAGCAGGATGACGGCAGTGTGCGCTTCGATTACGCCGGATGTCTGGAGTGCGGCACCTGTCGCATTCTGGGGCTGGGGTCGGCGCTGGAACAGTGGGAATACCCGCGCGGCACCTTTGGTGTGGAGTTCCGTTACGGTTGATGTCGGTTTGATACGTAACGCCGTACTGACTCTCATTGCAAAAAAACAGGAATAACCCATGCAACCGTCCAGAAACTTTGACGATCTTAAATTTTCCTCTATTCACCGCCGCATTTTGCTGTGGGGAAGCGGTGGTCCGTTTCTGGATGGTTATGTACTGGTAATGATTGGCGTGGCACTGGAGCAACTGACTCCGGCGCTGAAACTGGACGCTGACTGGATTGGCTTGCTGGGCGCGGGAACGCTCGCCGGGCTGTTCGTTGGCACATCGCTGTTTGGCTATATCTCCGATAAAGTCGGACGGCGCAAAATGTTCCTCATTGATATCATCGCCATCGGCGTGATATCGGTGGCGACGATGTTTGTCTCATCCCCCGTCGAACTGTTGGTGATGCGGGTACTCATCGGCATTGTCATCGGTGCAGATTATCCCATCGCCACCTCAATGATCACCGAGTTCTCCAGTACCCGTCAGCGGGCGTTTTCCATCAGCTTTATCGCCGCGATGTGGTATGTCGGCGCGACCTGCGCCGATCTGGTTGGCTACTGGCTTTATGATGTGGAAGGCGGCTGGCGTTGGATGCTGGGTAGCGCGGCGATCCCTTGTTTGTTGATTTTGATTGGTCGATTCGAACTGCCTGAATCTCCCCGCTGGTTGTTACGCAAAGGGCGAGTGAAAGAGTGCGAAGAGATGATGATCAAACTGTTTGGCGAACCGGTGGCTTTCGAGGAAGAGCAGCCGCAGCAAACCCGTTTTCGCGATCTGTTTAATCGCCGCCATTTTCCTTTTGTTCTGTTTGTTGCCGCCATCTGGACCTGCCAGGTGATCCCAATGTTCGCCATTTACACCTTTGGCCCGCAAATCGTTGGTTTGTTGGGATTGGGGGTGGGCAAAAACGCGGCGCTGGGGAACGTGGTGATTAGCCTGTTCTTTATGCTCGGCTGTATTCCGCCGATGCTGTGGTTAAACACTGCTGGACGGCGTCCATTGTTGATTGGCAGCTTTGCCATGATGACGCTGGCGCTGGCGGTTTTGGGGCTGATCCCGGATATGGGGATCTGGCTGGTAGTGATGGCCTTTGCGGTGTATGCCTTTTTCTCTGGCGGGCCGGGTAATTTGCAGTGGCTCTATCCTAATGAACTCTTCCCGACGGATATCCGCGCCTCTGCCGTGGGCGTGATTATGTCCTTAAGCCGTATTGGCACTATTGTATCGACCTGGGCACTGCCGATCTTTATCAATAATTACGGTATCAGTAACACGATGCTAATGGGGGCGGGGATCTCGCTATTTGGCTTGTTGATTTCCGTAGCGTTTGCCCCGGAAACACGTGGGATGTCACTGGCGCAGACCAGCAATATGACGATCCGCAGGCAGCGAGCGGGGTAATTTATTCAGATTTCTCTCTTTTCTGAATCAATATTATTGACTATAAGCCGCGTGAATATATGACTACACTTTGTGGGAAAACAAAGGCGTAAACACGCGGGCTAATAACTATGATTCTTATAATTTATGCGCATCCGTATCCGCATCATTCCCATGCGAATAAACGGATGCTTGAACAGGCAAGGACGCTGGAAGGCGTCGAAATTCGCTCTCTTTATCAACTCTATCCTGACTTCAATATCGATATTGCCGCCGAGCAGGAGGCGCTGTCTCGCGCCGATCTGATCGTCTGGCAGCACCCGATGCAGTGGTACAGCATTCCACCGCTCCTTAAACTTTGGATCGATAAAGTCTTTTCGCACGGCTGGGCTTACGGTCACGGCGGCACGGCGCTGCATGGCAAACATTTGCTGTGGGCGGTGACGACCGGCGGCGGGGAAAGCCATTTTGAGATTGGTGCGCATCCGGGCTTTGATGTGCTGGCGCAGCCGCTACAGGCGACGGCAATCTACTGCGGGCTGAACTGGCTGCCACCGTTTGCCATGCACTGCACCTTTATTTGTGACGACGAAACCCTCGAAGGGCAGGCGCGCCACTATAAACAACGTCTGCTGGAATGGCAGGAGGCACATCATGGATAGTCATACGCTGATTCAGGCGCTGATTTATCTCGGTTCGGCGGCGCTGATTGTACCCATTGCGGTACGTCTTGGTCTGGGATCGGTACTTGGCTACCTGATCGCGGGCTGCATTATTGGTCCGTGGGGGCTGCGACTGGTGACCGATGCCGAATCTATTCTGCACTTTGCCGAGATTGGCGTGGTGCTGATGCTGTTTATTATCGGCCTCGAACTCGATCCACAAAGGCTATGGAAGCTGCGTGCGGCGGTGTTCGGCGGTGGCGCATTGCAGATGGTGATTTGCGGCGGCCTGCTGGGGCTGTTCTGCATGTTACTTGGACTGCGCTGGCAGGTCGCGGAACTGATCGGCATGACGCTGGCGCTCTCCTCTACGGCAATTGCCATGCAGGCGATGAATGAACGCAATCTGATGATGACGCAGATGGGCCGCAGTGCCTTTGCGGTGCTGCTGTTCCAGGATATCGCGGCGATCCCGCTGGTGGCGATGATCCCGCTACTGGCGGCGAGCAGTGCCTCGACGACGATGGGCGCATTTGCTCTCTCGGCGTTAAAAGTGGCGGGTGCGCTGGTGCTGGTGGTACTGCTGGGGCGCTATGTCACACGTCCGGCGCTGCGTTTTGTTGCCCGCTCTGGCTTGCGGGAAGTGTTTAGTGCCGTGGCGTTATTCCTCGTGTTTGGCTTTGGTTTGCTGCTGGAAGAGGTCGGCTTGTCGATGGCGATGGGCGCGTTTCTGGCGGGCGTACTGCTGGCAAGCTCGGAATATCGTCATGCGCTGGAAAGCGATATCGAACCATTTAAAGGTTTGCTGTTGGGGCTGTTTTTCATCGGCGTTGGCATGTCGATAGACTTTGGCACGCTGCTTGAAAATCCGTTGCGCATTGTTATTTTGCTGCTTGGTTTCCTCATCATCAAAATCGCCATGCTGTGGCTGATTGCCCGACCGTTGCAGGTGCCAAATAAACAGCGTCGCTGGTTTGCGGTGTTATTAGGGCAGGGCAGTGAGTTTGCCTTTGTGGTATTTGGTGCGGCGCAGATGGCGAATGTGCTGGAGCCGGAGTGGGCGAAATCGCTGACCCTGGCGGTGGCGCTGTCGATGGCGGCAACGCCGATTCTGCTGGTGATCCTCAATCGCCTTGAGCAATCTTCTACTGAAGAGGCGCGTGAAGCCGATGAGATCGACGAAGAACAGCCGCGGGTAATCATTGCCGGATTCGGTCGTTTCGGGCAGATCACCGGACGTTTACTGCTCTCCAGCGGGGTGAAAATGGTGGTGCTCGATCACGACCCGGACCATATCGAAACGCTGCGTAAATTTGGTATGAAAGTGTTTTACGGCGACGCCACGCGGATGGATTTACTGGAATCTGCCGGAGCGGCGAAAGCGGAAGTGCTGATTAACGCTATTGACGATCCGCAAACCAACCTGCAACTGACGGAGATGGTGAAAGAACATTTCCCGCATTTGCAGATTATTGCCCGCGCCCGCGATGTCGACCACTACATTCGTTTGCGCCAGGCAGGTGTTGAAAAGCCGGAACGTGAAACCTTCGAAGGAGCGCTGAAAATCGGGCGTCTGGCGCTGGAAAGTTTAGGGCTGGGGCCGTATGAAGCGCGAGAACGCGCCGATGTGTTCCGCCGCTTTAATATTCAGATGGTGGAAGAGATGGCAATGGTTGAGAACGATACCAAAGCCCGCGCGGCGGTCTATAAACGCACCAGCGCGATGTTAAGTGAGATTATCACCGAGGACCGGGAACATCTGTCACTCATCCAACGGCATGGCTGGCAGGGAACCGAAGAAGGTAAACATACCGGTAATATGGCGGATGAACCGGAAACGAAACCCTTATCCTAATAAAGAGTGACGTAAATCACGCTTTACAGCTAACTATTTGTTTTTATTTCATTGTATTGCGGCGAGTCCACGAACAAATTATGGACTCGCCAGCAAAATAAAAATTTTCCTCAACATCATCCTCTCGCCAGTCGACGAAGGTTTACGCTTTACGTATAGTGACGACAATTTTTTTTATCGGGAAATTTCAATGATCAGTTTGATTGCGGCGCTAGCGGTAGATCGCGTTATCGGCATGGAAAACGCCATGCCGTGGAATCTGCCTGCCGATCTCGCCTGGTTTAAACGCAACACCTTAAATAAACCTGTGATTATGGGCCGCCATACCTGGGAATCCATTGGCCGCCCGCTACCTGGACGCAAGAATATTGTCATCAGCAGCCAGCCGGGTACGGACGATCGCGTAACGTGGGTGAAATCGGTTGATGAAGCCATTGCGGCGTGTGGTGACGTACCAGAAATTATGGTGATTGGCGGCGGTCGCGTTTATGAGCAGTTCCTGCCGAAAGCGCAAAAACTGTATCTGACGCATATCGACGCAGAAGTGGAAGGCGACACCCATTTCCCGGATTACGAGCCGGATGACTGGGAATCGGTATTCAGCGAATTCCACGACGCTGATGCGCAGAACTCTCACAGCTATTGCTTTGAGATTCTGGAGCGGCGGTAAGTTTGTATAGAATTTACGGCTAGTGCCGGATGTGACGCCGGTCGCGTCTTATCCGGCCTTCCTGTATCAGGCTGTGTTTAAGACGCCGCCGCTTCACCCAGATCCTTATGCCGGTTCGACGGCTGGACAAAATACTGCTTATCTTCCCAGCGCAGGCAGGTTAATGTACCACCCCAGCAGCAGCCGGTATCCAGCGCGTAAATACCTTCTGGCGTACCTTTGCCTTCCAGCGATGCCCAGTGACCAAAAGCGATGCTGTACTCTTCAGCGACGGGGCCAGGAATCGCAAACCACGGTTTCAGCGGGGCAGGGGCTTCTTCCGGCGATTCTTTGCTGTACATATCCAGTTGACCGTTTGGAAAGCAAAAGCGCATACGGGTAAAGGCGTTGGTGATAAAACGTAATCGCGCCAGACCACGCAAATCTGGTGACCAGTTGTTCGGCATATCGCCGTACATGGCATCGAGGAAGAAAGGGTAAGAGTCGCTTGACAGTACCGCTTCTACGTCACGTGCGCATTCTTTCGCGGTCGGTAAGTCCCACTGCGGCGTGATCCCCGCGTGGGCCATCACCAGCTTTTTCTCTTCATCGATTTGCAACAAAGGCTGACGACGTAGCCAGTTAAGCAGTTCATCGGCATCAGGTGCTTCCAGTAGCGGCGTGAGACGATCTTTTGGTTTGTTGCGGCTTATGCCTGAAAATACTGCCAGCAGATGCAGATCGTGATTGCCCAGCACCAGACGTACGCTGTCGCCTAAGGATTTCACATAGCGCAGAACATCAAGCGAACCAGGACCGCGCGCAACCAGATCGCCCGTCAGCCAGAGGGTATCTTTCCCAGGGGTAAATTCCACTTTATGCAGCAATGCGATCAGTTCATCGTAACAGCCATGAACATCGCCAATAAGGTATGTCGCCATAATTTTTTAATGAATGAATATTGGAACGGCGAGTCGGAATACGGGAATGTCGATGATAAAGGGAACGCCGTTCTCATCAATCATTTCGTAGTGACCCTGCATGGTGCCCAGCGGCGTTTCGATAATCGCGCCGCTGGTATACTGGTACTCTTCGCCAGGCGCGATATGCGGTTGGACGCCCACCACACCTTCGCCCTGGACTTCTGTTTCACGGCCATTGCCGTTAGTGATCAGCCAGTAACGCCCCAACAACTGCACTGGCGCTCGCCCCAGGTTGCGTATGGTTACGGTATAAGAAAAAACGTAACGTTCATTATCAGGTGAAGATTGTGCCTCAATGTAGACGCTTTGAACCTGAATACACACTCGGGGCGAATTGATCATCGTTAACTCTCCAGCAAAGGCGCGTTCTCCGCCAGATAGTTCGCCATCTGGCAATATTGCGCGACAGAGATATTTTCCGCTCGCATCGCCGGGTCGATCCCCATTCCCGTTAACACCTCGACGCTAAACAGGTTGCCGAGGCTGTTACGAATGGTTTTACGACGCTGGTTAAAGGCTTCAGTGGTGATACGACTCAGCACGCGAACATCTTTAACCGGGTGAGGCATCGTCGTGTGCGGAACCAGGCGCACGACGGCGGAATCCACTTTGGGTGGTGGTGTAAAGGCTGATGGCGGCACTTCCAGCACCGGGATCACGTTGCAATAGTATTGCGCCATGACGCTTAATCGACCATACGCCTTGCTGTTCGGTCCTGCAACCAGACGATTCACCACCTCTTTTTGCAACATAAAGTGCATGTCGGCAATGGCATCAGTATAGCTAAACAGATGGAACATCAACGGTGTGGAGATGTTATACGGCAGGTTGCCGAAAACACGCAGCGGCTGGCCCATTTTCTCTGCCAGTTCACCGAAGTTGAAGGTCATCGCATCCTGCTGATAAATCGTCAGTTTCGGGCCTAAGAACGGATGCGTTTGCAGGCGCGCTGCCAGATCACGGTCAAGTTCGATGACTGTCAGCTGGTCCAGTCGTTCGCCAACCGGTTCGGTTAAAGCTGCCAGACCGGGGCCGATTTCGACCATTGCCTGGCCCTTTTGCGGGTTAATGGCAGAAACAATACTGTCGATCACGAACTGATCGTTGAGAAAGTTTTGCCCGAAGCGTTTACGGGCTAAATGGCCCTGGTGGACTCGATTATTCATTGGGTATTAACAATCATTTTGATGGCGAGATTAAGCGCCGTAATAAAACTGCCGACATCGGCTTTGCCACGTCCCGCCAGTTCAAGCGCGGTGCCGTGGTCCACTGATGTGCGAATAAAGGGCAGGCCCAGCGTAATGTTCACACCGCGCCCGAAGCCCTGGTATTTTAGCACGGGAAGACCCTGATCGTGGTACATCGCCAGCACGGCGTCGGCGTTGTCGAGATATTTCGGCTGAAACAGGGTATCGGCAGGCAACGGCCCGTTGAGTTTCATCCCCTGCGCCCGCAGTTCGTCGAGAACGGGAATGATGGTGTCTATCTCTTCCGTGCCCATATGACCGCCTTCGCCCGCGTGCGGATTCAGGCCACAGACCAGAATCCGCGGTTCGGCAATACCAAATTTGGTTCGCAAATCGTGATGCAAAATAGCAATCACTTCGTGCAGAAGCGCAGGGGTGATGGCGTCAGCAATATCGCGCAGCGGTAAATGCGTTGTTGCCAGCGCCACGCGAAGTTCTTCGGTTGCCAGCATCATCACCACTTTTTTCGCCTGTGAGCGTTCTTCAAAAAACTCGGTATGACCGGTAAACGGAATGCCTGCGTCGTTGATAACGCCTTTATGCACCGGACCTGTGATCAGTGCAGCAAATTCGCCGTTAAGGCAACCGTCGCACGCGCGTGCCAGCGTCTCCACCACATAATGCCCATTCTCAACTGCTAATTGTCCCGCAGTGGCAGGTACACGTAGTGCAATGGGAAGTAGCGTCAGCGTTCCCGCAGATTGCGGTTGCGCAGGGGAGTCGGGGGAATAAGGGCGGAGGTTAAGTGGTAAACCGAGCATCGCTGCCCGGTCGGTAAGGAGAGTGGCATCGGCACAAACAACCAGTTCGACCGGCCACTCTCGTTGTGCAAGCTGGACAACTAAGTCCGGGCCAATCCCGGCGGGTTCGCCGGGAGTGATCACAACACGTTGGGGTTTAACCATTAGTTGCTCAAAATTTTCACATAAGCGCTGGCGCGTTGTTCCTGCATCCAGCTTGCTGCTTCTTCCGAGAACTTACGGTTCATCAGCATGCGGTATGCACGATCTTTTTGCGCCGCATCGGTTTTATCGACGTTACGGGTGTCCAGCAGTTCGATTAAATGCCAGCCGAATGAAGAGTGAACCGGTGCACTCATTTGACCTTTATTCAGGCGGGTCAACGCATCACGGAAGGCTGGATCGAAAATATCTGGCGTAGCCCAACCGAGATCGCCGCCCTGATTTGCAGAGCCAGGATCCTGAGAGAACTCTTTTGCTGCGGCAGCAAATGTGGTTTTACCGCTCTTGATATCCGCAGCAATTTGTTCCAGTTTCACGCGGGCCTGTTCGTCAGTCATGATAGGCGACGGTTTCAGCAGAATATGGCGAGCATGAACTTCGGTCACCGAGATATTTTTGCTTTCGCCGCGCAGGTCGTTAACTTTCAGAATGTGGAAGCCAACGCCGGAACGAATTGGGCCAACAATGTCGCCTTTCTTCGCGGTGCTTAATGCCTGGGCGAAGATCCCCGGCAGCTCCTGAATGCGACCCCAGCCCATTTGGCCGCCGTTCAGCGCTTGCTGATCGGCAGAGTGAGCGATAGCCAGTTTGCCGAAGTCTGCACCGTTACGTGCCTGATCGACAATGGCACGCGCCTGAGTTTCCGCCTCATTCACCTGTTCAGAAGACGGGTTTTCCGGCAGCGGGATCAGGATGTGGCTTAAGTTCAGTTCAGTGCTGGCATCATTTTGATTACCGACTTGCTGCGCCAGAGCTTCAACTTCCTGTGGCAGGATAGTGATGCGACGACGCACTTCGTTGTTGCGCACTTCCGAGATAATCATCTCTTTGCGGATCTGATTACGATAGGTGTTGTAGTTCAGACCATCGTAAGCCAGACGGCTGCGCATCTGATCCAGCGTCATGTTGTTCTGTTTGGCAATGTTGGCAATCGCCTGATCAAGCTGCTCATCGGAGATTTTAACCCCCATTTTCTGCCCCATCTGCAGGAGGATTTGATCCATGATCAAACGTTCCATGATTTGGTGGCGCAGCGTAGCGTCATCAGGAAGTTGCTGCCTTGCCTGGGCAGCGTTCATTTTTACCGACTGCATTAATCCATCAACGTCGCTTTCCAGCACGACGCCGTTATTGACGACGGCTGCGACTTTATCGACTACCTGGGGGGCAGCGAAACTGGTATTCGCAATCATGGCGATACCGAGAAGCAGCGTTTTCCAGTTCTTCATACTTTTTCCATTTCAATTAACCGCACTGCGGATTACGTGGTAAATCAACAAATCACAAAGAGTTTTGATACGGCAGAATGTTCGAACGCAGCATCTCTTGCGTACCCAGACCGTAGTTGGAACTCAGGCCACGAAGTTCGATGTTAAAGCCGATTGCGTTGTCATATATCGCATGTTGTTTATCGTTATCCCAACCGTTCAGCTTACGCTCATAACCGACGCGAATCGCATAGCAGCAGGAGCTGTATTGCACACCTAACATTGAGTCGGCTTGTTTGTTCGCGTTGGTGTCGTAGTAGTACGCCCCGACAATCGACCAACGATCGGCGATTGGCCAGCTAGCGACTGCACCCACCTGCGAAATGCCATTCTTATACTGCTCGGCAGTGGAATAGTATTTAGGCAGTGTAGCCTGAATATATTCCGGGCTGGCGTAGCGATAGTTCAGCTGTACCAGACGGTCTTCATCCCGACGGTATTCAATGCTGGTGTTACTGGTGGCTACGTTATCAAGACGTGTATCGTACTGAATACCGCCACGCAATCCCCAGCGTTCGGAGATGCGCCAGTAGGTATCGCCTGCCCATACCAGTGAGCCCGTTTTGTCGTCATTCTCCCATGTTATGTTGTCATCGCCGGTGCGAGACTCCGTGAAATAGTAGATTTGACCAACGGAAATATTAAAACGTTCAACGGCTGCATCATCATATACGCGAGTTGTGATACCGGTCGTGACCTGGTTCGCGGAAGCAATACGGTCAAGACCGCCATAAGTCCGGTCCCGGAACAGGCCCGAGTAGTCGGATTGCAGCAAGGAGGAGTCGTAGTTATAGATGTCGCTCTGATCGCGATACGGCACATACAGGTATTGTGCGCGCGGCTCCAGCGTCTGGGTGTAACCCGGCGCCAGCATTTCCATATCACGTTCGAAGACCATTTTGCCGTCAACTTTAAATTGCGGCATTACGCGGTTAACAGAATCTGCCAACTTATTGTTTTGTGGGTTGCTGTTATACCAGTCGAGATTGGTCTGCTGATAATGGGTAGCCAGTAGCTTCGCTTCGGTATTGATACTGCCCCAGGTGTTAGATAACGGCAGGTTGATCGTCGGCTCCAGATGAACGCGGGTAGCCTCCGGCATATTGCTGTTTGTATTAACAAAATGCACTGCCTGACCATAAACTCGGGTATCAAATGGGCCGAGATCGTTATGGTAGTAGTTGACGTCTAACTGTGGTTCAGCGGCATAGCTGTTGCCACTGGTATCATCAAAAACCTGGAATTGTTTAGTCGAAAGCGTGGCGTCAAAGTTCTGCACCGCATAGCCCACGCTGAATTTTTGCGTGGCGTAACCATCGGTACTGGAACCATATTTATTATCAAAATCATTGAAATAGGTCGGGTCGCTGACTTTGGTGTAGTCGATGTTAAAGCGCCAAACCTGGTCCATCACTCCAGAGTGTTGCCAGTAGAACAACCAACGGCGTGAATTGCTATCTTCTGGATGTTCATCTTCATAGACTTTATCCGAAGGCAGATAGTCCAGTTCCATCAAGCCTGCGCCGGCCTGGGTGAGATAACGGAATTCGTTTTCCCACATAATGTTGCCACGACGATGCATATAATGCGGCGTGATGGTGGCATCCATATTTGGCGCGATGTTCCAGTAATACGGCAGGTAGAACTCAAAGTAGTTGGTGGTGGTGTACTTGGCGTTCGGGATCAAGAAACCAGAACGGCGTTTGTCACCCACCGGCAACTGTAAATAGGGGCTGTAAAAGATCGGAACCGGACCCACTTTAAAACGGGCGTTCCAGATCTCCGCGACTTGTTCTTCGCGGTCATGAATAATTTCGCTACCCACCACGCTCCAGGTATCAGAACCTGGCAGACAGGAGGTAAAAGAACCGTTATCCAGAATGGTGTAGCGGTTTTCGCCACGCTGTTTCATCAGGTCTGCTTTACCGCGCCCCTGACGCCCCACCATCTGATAATCACCTTCCCAGACGTTGGTGTCTTTGGTGTTCAGATTCGTCCAGCCTTTTGGCCCTTTGAGGATCACCTGGTTATCGTCGTAATGGACATTACCGAGCGCATCGACGGTACGTATCGGCTCCGGTTGTCCTGGCGCCTCTTTTTGATGAAGCTGTACTTCATCGGCCTGCAGACGGCTGTTACCCTGCATGATATCCACGCTGCCGCTAAACACGGCGTCATCGGGGTAGTTCCCCTTTGCATGGTCAGCATTAATCGTCACGGGTAGGTCATTGGTATCGCCCTGTACCAGAGGACGGTCATAGCTTGGCACGCCCAACATGCACTGTGAGGCGAGGTCGGCTGCCAGTCCCTGTTGACTATAAAGGGCGGTGGCAATCATGGTGGCCAGGAGAGTGGGGATACGTTTTTTCATACGTTGATTTTATTGTTCCATCATCGGTAACGTTGCGCGTGACAAACGGTCAGAGACTAACGTACTCGTCATCTCTACGCTAGTGTTAATCCTGTCCGAATAGCGTCTGTGGTGTTAGGCACGGCATTGAATGACAGGTATGATAATGCAAATTATAGGCGATGTCCCACAATTGACCGTAGCCGGAAAACGGTAAAAGCACCTTTATATTGTGGGAGATAGCGCTGGTTTCCGTAAGTCCATTTGGGGAATATATGCAGTATTGGGGAAAAATCATTGGCGTGGCCGTGGCCTTACTGATGGGCGGCGGCTTTTGGGGCGTAGTGTTAGGCCTGTTAATTGGCCATATGTTTGATAAAGCCCGTAGCCGCAAGATGGCGTGGTTCGCCAACCAGCGCGAGCGTCAGGCGCTGTTTTTTGCCACCACTTTTGAAGTGATGGGGCATTTAACCAAATCCAAAGGTCGCGTTACCGAGGCTGATATTCATATCGCCAGCCAGCTGATGGAGCGAATGAATCTTCATGGTGCTTCCCGTACTGCGGCGCAAAATGCGTTCCGGGTGGGAAAATCAGACAATTACCCACTGCGCGAAAAGATGCGTCAGTTCCGCAGTGTCTGCTTCGGGCGTTTTGATTTAATTCGTATGTTTCTGGAGATCCAGATTCAGGCGGCATTTGCTGATGGTTCGCTGCATCCGAATGAGCGAGCGGTGCTGTATGTCATTGCTGAAGAATTAGGCATCTCTCGCGCCCAGTTTGACCAGTTTTTGCGCATGATGCAGGGCGGTGCACAGTTTGGCGGCGGTTATCAGCAGCAGTCCGGCGGTGGTAACTGGCAGCAAGCGCAGCGTGGCCCGACGCTGGAAGATGCCTGTAATGTGCTGGGCGTGAAGCCAACGGATGAGGCGACCACCATTAAACGCGCCTACCGTAAGCTGATGAGTGAACACCATCCGGATAAGCTGGTGGCGAAAGGTTTACCGCCTGAGATGATGGAGATGGCGAAGCAGAAAGCACAGGAAATTCAGCAGGCGTATGAACTGATAAAGCAGCAGAAAGGATTTAAATAAGTTTCAAAGTGTAGGCCTGATAAGACGCGGCCCGCGTCGCATCAGGCAATCGGCGCAAAATTGCCGGATGCGGCGTGAACGCCTTCTCCGGCCTACCGAACTTCGCCAGCGTGACGATTAAAAATCCGCTGGTGCTTTAAACGTCATACTATTGCCATACGCCGGATGGGTAATCGTCAGCATCTCCGCATGCAGCAACAAACGCGGTGCCATTGCTCTCGCTTCTGGTGATGCATAAAAACGATCGCCGAGAATCGGATGACCCAGCGCCAGCATATGCACACGCAATTGATGCGAACGCCCGGTAATCGGTTTTAACACCACTCTTGCCGTGTTATCCGCCGCATACTCCACCACTTCATATTCCGTCTGCGCAGGCTTGCCCGTTTCGTAACAGACTTTCTGTTTCGGGCGGTTTGGCCAGTCGCAAATCAGCGGTAGATCCACCAGACCTTCTGCGGGGGATGGATGCCCCCAGACGCGGGCCACATACTGCTTTTTCGGCTCGCGCTCGCGGAACTGGCGTTTTAACTCCCGCTCCGCGGCTTTGGTCAGCGCTACTACAATCACGCCGCTGGTAGCCATATCCAGACGATGCACCGATTCTGCCTGCGGATAATCACGCTGAATGCGCGTCATCACACTGTCTTTGTGCGCTTCCAGACGACCTGGCACAGACAACAAACCGCTCGGCTTATTGACCACCATAATGTGGTCATCCTGATACAGGATAACCAACCAGGGTTCCTGCGGTGGATTGTAGTTTTCCATCCCCATTTTAGGCTCCGTTACTGATGCGTTACAACGATCAAACGCAGGGCATCCAGACGCCAGCCTGCCTGATCCAGGCTTTCCATTACCTGCTGACGGTTGCTCTCAATGGCGGTCAGTTCGTCGTCACGAATGTTCGGGTTCACCGCACGCAGCGCTTCCAGACGAGACAGTTCGGCAGACAGTTTTTCGTCGGCTTCGTTACGCGCTGCATCAATCAATGCACGGGCAGATTTCTCGATCTGCGCTTCACCCAACTGGAGGATAGCGTGAACATCCTGCTGCACGGCGTTAACCAGTTTGCTGCCGGTGTGGCGGTTCACCGCGTTAAGCTGACGGTTAAAGGTTTCAAACTCCACCTGCGCTGCCAGGTTGTTGCCGTTTTTATCCAGCAGCATACGTACCGGCGTCGGCGGCAGGAAGCGGTTAAGCTGCAACTGCTTCGGCGCCTGGGCTTCAACCACGTAAATCAGCTCTACCAACAGTGTACCTACCGGCAATGCTTTGTTTTTCAACAGTGAAATCGTGCTGCTACCGGTATCGCCAGAGAGGATCAGATCCAGACCGTTGCGGATCAGCGGATGCTCCCAGGTAATAAACTGTGCATCTTCACGCGCCAGCGCCACTTCACGGTCGAAGGTTATGGTAATACCGTCTTCCGACAGGCCAGGGAAGTCCGGCACCAGCATATGATCGGACGGCGTCAGCACGATCATGTTGTCGCCGCGATCGTCCTGATTGATACCGATAATATCGAACAGGTTCATGGCGAAGGCGATCAGGTTGGTATCGTCATCCTGCTCTTCAATGCTTTCTGCCAGCGCCTGGGCTTTTTCGCCACCGTTGGAATGGATTTCCAGCAGGCGGTCACGACCCTGTTCCAGCTGTGCTTTCAGCGCTTCATGCTGCTCGCGGCAGTTTTTGATCAGATCGTCAAAGCCTTCGGTTTGATCCGGTGAAGCCAGATAGTTAATCAGATCGTTGTATACGCTATCGTAAATAGTGCGTCCGGTCGGGCAGGTGTGCTCGAACGCATCCAGACCTTCGTGATACCAGCGCACCAGCACTGACTGAGCGGTTTTTTCCAGATAAGGCACATGGATCTGAATATCGTGCGCCTGACCGATACGATCCAGACGACCAATACGCTGCTCCAGCAGATCCGGGTTGAACGGCAGATCGAACATTACCATGTGGCTGGCGAACTGGAAGTTACGCCCTTCAGAACCGATTTCCGAGCACAGCAGTACCTGAGCGCCGGTGTCTTCTTCGGCAAACCAGGCGGCAGCGCGGTCACGTTCGATAATCGACATGCCTTCGTGGAACACCGCGGCGCGAATACCTTCACGTTCGCGCAGTACTTGCTCCAGTTGCAGCGCAGTGGCAGCTTTGGCGCAGATCACCAGCACTTTCTGAGAACGATGGCTGGTCAGGTAGCCCATCAGCCATTCAACGCGCGGATCGAAGTTCCACCAGGTGGCGTTATCGCCTTCAAATTCCTGATAAATACGCTCCGGGTAGAGCATATCGCGAGCGCGATCTTCAGCACTTTTGCGTGCGCCCATAATGCCGGAGACTTTAATAGCGGTCTGATACTGCGTCGGCAGCGGCAGCTTAATAGTGTGCAGCTCGCGTTTCGGGAAGCCTTTCACACCGTTACGCGTGTTACGGAACAGCACGCGGCTGGTGCCGTGGCGATCCATCAGCATCGAAACCAGTTCCTGACGGGCGCTCTGGGCATCTTCGCTGTCGCTGTTTGCTGCTTGCAACAGCGGCTCAATATCCTGCTCGCCGATCATCTCGCCAAGCATGTTCAGTTCGTCATTGCTCAGTTTGTTACCTGCCAGCAGCATGGCAACGGCGTCCGCAACCGGACGATAATTTTTCTGCTCTTCAACGAACTGCGCGAAATCGTGGAAACGGTTCGGGTCCAGCAGACGCAGACGGGCGAAGTGGCTTTCCATACCCAGCTGTTCCGGGGTTGCGGTCAGCAGCAGAACGCCCGGCACGTGCTCTGCCAGTTGTTCAATAGCCTGATATTCGCGGCTCGGCGCGTCTTCGCTCCACACCAGGTGATGCGCTTCATCGACCACCAGCAGGTCCCACTCGGCTTCACAGAGGTGTTCCAGACGCTGTTTGCTACGACGGGCAAAATCCAGCGAGCAAATCACCAGCTGTTCGGTGTCGAACGGGTTGTAAGCATCGTGCTGAGCTTCGGCATAACGCTCATCATCAAACAGCGCAAAGCGCAGGTTGAAACGGCGCAGCATTTCCACCAGCCACTGATGCTGTAAAGTTTCCGGTACGATAATCAGCACACGTTCAGCAGCGCCAGAGAGCAACTGCTGATGCAGGATCATCCCGGCTTCAATGGTTTTCCCTAACCCCACTTCGTCAGCCAGCAGAACGCGCGGCGCGTGGCGGCGACCAACATCATGAGCGATGTTGAGCTGGTGCGGGATCAGACTGGTACGCTGACCGCGCAGGCCGCTGTACGGCATACGGAACTGTTCGCTGGAATACTTACGCGCGCGATAACGCAGTGCAAAGCGGTCCATACGGTCAATCTGCCCGGCAAACAGACGGTCCTGCGGTTTGCTGAACACCAGTTTGCTATCAAGGAAAACTTCACGCAGGGCCACGCCGGACTCTTCAGTATCCAGGCGAGTACCGATATAGGTCAGCAAGCCATTTTCTTCTTTTACTTCTTCGACTTGCATCTGCCAGCCGTCATGGCTGGTAATGGTATCACCAGGGTTGAACATCACGCGGGTCACGGGGGAATCACTGCGTGCGTACAGACGGTTTTCACCAGTAGATGGGAAAAGTAATGTGACAGTTCGCGCATCCACCGCGACAACGGTTCCAAGTCCTAATTCGCTTTCTGTATCGCTGATCCAGCGTTGACCAAGTGTAAAAGGCATATGTGTTTGGCTCTATATCTTTAATTGCAGGCAATAACTACCCGCTACCAGGCTAATGTGGTAGTGGTGTTATTCAGGTCCAGGAATGGAAAGGGCGCTATGGTACTGGATGGCAAGGCATTCGTCACGCATCAAAATGGTATCTGACGAACTCTTTTTTTGCTCAAAATAGCCCAAGTTGCCCGGTCATAAGTGTAGCAAAATTATCCTCAATAAAGGGGAGTATTCCTTCCGCCACAGGTTGAAGCTGGCGGGTCAGATAGTGTTCGTAATCCAGCGGTGAACGTTGATAGTCCAGCGGCTCCGGGCCGTTGGTGGTCCATACGTACTTAATGGTGCCACGGTTCTGGTATTGCAAGGGGCGACCGCGTGTTTGGTTTTCTTCATCGGCAAGGCGTGCAGCGCGTACATGTGGCGGTACATTACGCTGATATTCGCTCAGCGGACGGCGCAGCCGTTTACGGTAAACCAGTTGGGCATCCAGTTCACCCGCCATCAGTTTGTCGATGGTTTCGCGTACGTATTCCTGATATGGCTCGTTGCGGAAGATGCGCAGGTAAAGTTCCTGCTGAAACTGCTGGGCCAGCGGCGTCCAGTCGGTGCGCACGGTTTCCAGCCCTTTAAACACCATCCGCTGTTTGTCACCCTCCTGAATCAGTCCGGCATAACGCTTTTTACTGCCGGTATCGGCTCCGCGAATGGTTGGCATCAGAAAACGGCAGAAATGGGTTTCATACTCCAGTTCTAATGCGCTGGTCAGCCGTTGTTTTTGCAGCGTTTCCGCCCACCAGGCGTTAACGTGCTGCACCAGTGCACGACCGATTTTCGCCGCCTCTTCTTCCGAAAGTGCGCCTTTCAGCCAAACAAACGTTGAGTCGGTATCGCCGTAGATCACGTCGTAGCCCTGCGCTTCAATCAATGCTTTGGTTTGCCGCATGATCTGATGACCACGCATGGTGATCGATGACGCCAGGCGCGGATCGAAGAAGCGGCAGGCAGTGGTGCCAAGCACGCCATAAAAGGCATTCATGATGATCTTCAGCGCCTGCGACAGCGGCTTGTTGCCCTGACGTTTGGCTTCATCGCGCCCGTGCCAGATGTTAGTCACAATCTCCGGCAGGCAATGTTTTTCCCGCGAGAACCATGCATCGAGAAAACCTTCGGTGCTGTGCTCTGGATCAGGCTGCGCCATGCCTTCTACCAGCCCGACGGGATCAATCAGAAAGGTGCGGATGATCGACGGGTACAGGCTTTTGTAGTCCAGCACCAGCACCGAATCATAAAGCCCTGGCCGCGAATCCATCACGTAGCCGCCAGGGCTGGCGTGTGGCGGCACTTCGCCGAGATTAGGCGCGACATAACCAGCGCGGTGCATACGGGGAAAATAGAGATGACCAAACGCCGCCACCGACCCCCCGTGCCGATCCACCGGCAGGCCGTTCACCGTCGCTCGTTCGAGCAAAAACGGCATGATTTCAGTTTTATGGAAAATCTGCGTCACCAGCTCGCAATCTTTCAGGTTATAAGTCGCCAGTGCGGGCTTATCTTCGGCGAAACGGCGGTCAATTTCGTCCATCCGATCCCACGGGTTATCGATAGATTTTCCTTCGCCTAATAGCTCCTGAGCGACAGTTTCCAGTGAGAATGAAGAGAAATTCCAGAACGCGGATTTCAGCGTACCCCAGCCAATTTATTCAAGACGCTTACTTTGTAAGTGCACCCAGTTGGGGTATCGCCAAGCGGTAAGGCACCGGATTCTGATTCCGGCATTCCGAGGTTCGAATCCTCGTACCCCAGCCACATTAAAAAAGCTCGCTTCGGCGAGCTTTTTGCTTTTCTGCGTATATTCAATGCCGAATGTGATGCTGACACGTCTTATCCTTCAAAGTCGGATGCGACGCTGGCGCGTCTTATCCGACCTACGGTTGGCATGCTTCCGGCAATGTTGTAAGGCTACAACCCTAACGCATATTTCAGCGCCTGACGTTTCAACACGCCAGCACGCTCCGCCGCCATTAATCCGAGATTACGCACAAAACGCAGTGGTGGCAGATTATTGCTGAATCCGGCATAAAACAGATCCATACCGCTCTGCATAATGAAGTTATCCGCCATGCGTCGCATCTGGTAACGCTTGAGCACAGGATAACTGGCCCACGCTTCGCCATAGCTGCGGGCGTTGACCAGAACATCAATCAGGGCATCGACATCACGATAACCAAGATTCACCCCCTGCCCCGCCAGCGGATGGATGGTATGCGCGGCATCGCCCACCAGCGCCAGCCCCGGCTGCACATACTGCAACGCATGGCGACGCGTCAGCGGAAAAGCACCTGCGGCAAGCGGCGTCACGTACCCAAGACGCGACGGGAAATGCTTCGCGATTTCCGCCTGTAACTGCGCCATATTCATATTCTGCAACTGGCGAATGCGCGCCGGAGAGTCATACCACACCAGCGATGCCCAGTTATCAAACAATGGCAGAAACGCACGCGGTCCGTCCGGGGTAAATTGCTGCCAGGTGCTGTCGCCGGGATCGTTCTCACACTGTACGCTAATCAACATACACGACTGCGCATACTGCCAGGCATGAACGCCAATTCCCGCCATCTGCCGCACCTGCGAATTTGCGCCGTCGGCACCAATCACCAGCTTCGCGCGGATCGTTTCACCGCCCTTCAGTTCCAGCTCCTGAAGATCATTATGGCGATGCAGCGAAATCAGCGAGGTTGGTACACGTAACGTCACGTTCGGATGCGCTTCCAGCGCCTGCCACAGCGCCTGTTGCAGAACAGTGTTTTCCACCATATAGCCCAGCAGAGGCAGCTTTAATTCGGCTGCGTCAAACACCACATGCGCCGTTTCCCACTCCCACGTTTCCAGTCTGCGATAAGGATGGCAACGCATAGCCTGTACCGCATCCCAGACGCCTAAACCTTTAAGCAGAGACACCGACGCGGCGCTGATCGCTGAAATACGCACGTCCGGCTTGCTGTCAGCGATAAACGGCGCAGGTTCTGCGTGCTCGATTACCGTTACCGCAAATCCGTGCTGTGCCAGCCCCAGAGCCAGCGCGCCGCCGACCATTCCTCCGCCGACAATGGCAATTTCCGTTGGTTGATTTGTCATGGTCAATCATCCTGTTAGCAATATGCTTTAAGTTTACAGGATTTTTACCCCCAAGGGCTGATAACGCTCATACTGGTCACAACGGCAGCAAAGCATTACACTATGCGCCCTGCATTCCTGGCTACTATTTCGCAAGAGCAAGTCGATGACCAAAAAACTCCATATTAAAACCTGGGGCTGTCAGATGAACGAGTACGATTCATCGAAGATGGCCGATCTGCTGGATGCCACCCACGGCTATCAACTGACCGACGTGGCGGAAGAAGCGGATGTGCTGCTGCTGAACACCTGCTCAATCCGCGAGAAGGCTCAGGAAAAAGTCTTCCATCAGTTGGGTCGCTGGAAACTGTTAAAAGAGAAGAATCCAGACCTGATTATCGGCGTCGGCGGCTGCGTGGCATCGCAAGAAGGCGAGCACATTCGCCAGCGCGCCCACTATGTCGATATTATTTTTGGGCCGCAAACGCTGCACCGTCTGCCGGAGATGATCAACTCCGTGCGCGGCGACCGCAGCCCGGTTGTAGATATCAGCTTCCCGGAAATCGAGAAGTTCGACCGTCTGCCGGAACCGCGCGCCGAAGGGCCGACCGCGTTTGTCTCCATCATGGAAGGCTGCAATAAATATTGCACCTACTGCGTGGTGCCTTACACCCGTGGTGAAGAGGTAAGCCGTCCGTCTGACGATATTCTGTTTGAGATTGCCCAGCTTGCGGCTCAGGGCGTGCGTGAAGTCAACCTGCTCGGTCAGAACGTGAACGCCTGGCGTGGTGAAAACTACGACGGCACCACCGGATCGTTTGCCGATCTGCTGCGTCTGGTTGCTGCGATCGACGGGATCGATCGTATTCGCTTTACCACCAGCCATCCGATCGAATTCACCGACGATATCATCGAAGTGTACCGCGACACGCCGGAGCTGGTGAGCTTCCTGCACCTGCCGGTACAGAGCGGTTCCGATCGCATTCTGAACCTAATGGGCCGTACCCATACGGCGCTGGAGTACAAAGCGATCATCCGTAAACTGCGTGCGGCGCGTCCGGATATTCAGATCAGTTCTGATTTCATCGTTGGCTTCCCTGGCGAAACCACCGAAGACTTCGAGAAAACGATGAAGCTGATTGCCGACGTCAATTTCGACATGAGCTACAGCTTTATCTTCTCTGCACGTCCGGGTACGCCAGCCGCCGATATGGTTGATGATGTTCCGGAAGAAGAGAAGAAGCAGCGTCTGTATATTCTGCAAGAACGTATCAATCAGCAAGCGATGGCATGGAGCCGCCGGATGCTCGGCACCACCCAGCGTATTCTGGTAGAAGGTACATCGCGTAAGAGCATCATGGAGCTTTCCGGTCGTACTGAAAATAACCGCGTGGTCAACTTCGAGGGCACGCCGGATATGATCGGTAAATTCGTCGATGTAGAAATTACCGACGTCTACCCGAACTCTCTGCGCGGTAAAGTGGTGCGTACTGAAGATGAAATGGGTCTGCGCGTGGCAGAAACTCCGGAATCGGTGATTGCCCGTACTCGCAAAGAAAACGACCTTGGCGTGGGTTATTATCAGCCGTAATTCTCAGGCCCGCCGGTCTGGTAAGTTTTGAGACTGACGTCAAACGCAAATTGCCTGATGCGCTACGCTTATCAGGCCTACATGATTCCAGCAATATATTGAATTCGCATGAATTTGTAGGCCGGACAAGGCGTTTACGCCGCATCCGGCATGAACAACACGCACTTCGTCAATAATCACTGGCCCGCCGTTCCGGTGGGCCTTGTTTTTTCTCTCTTTATCCCCATCTTTATCGCAATGCTTGCGCCTTTTTCCTGTGGCGTGAATAATTTCCTTATAGGCCGGTGAATGTTCAGCTTCCGGCGGCATACAGATAAGAGGAACGGTTTGAACATAGACACTCGCGAAATCACCCTGGAGCCAGCAGACAATGCGCGTCTGTTGAGCCTGTGCGGCCCGTTTGATGACAACATCAAGCAGCTCGAACGCCGTCTCGGCATCGAAATCAATCGCCGCGATAACCACTTTAAACTGACCGGCCGCCCGATTTGCGTCACCGCCGCGGCAGACATTCTTCGCAGCCTGTATGTCGATACCGCCCCGATGCGCGGTCAGATTCAGGATATCGAACCGGAACAGATCCACCTTGCGATTAAAGAAGCGCGGGTACTGGAGCAAAGCGCGGAGAGCGTGCCGGAGTACGGCAAAGCGGTCAATATCAAAACCAAACGCGGCGTAATTAAGCCGCGCACGCCAAACCAGGCGCAGTACATCGCCAATATTCTCGACCATGACATCACCTTCGGCGTTGGCCCGGCGGGTACAGGTAAAACCTACCTGGCAGTGGCTGCGGCTGTTGATGCCCTGGAGCGTCAGGAAATTCGCCGTATTTTGCTGACTCGTCCGGCAGTAGAAGCCGGTGAGAAGCTGGGCTTCCTGCCTGGTGATTTAAGCCAGAAAGTAGACCCGTATCTGCGCCCACTGTACGACGCGCTGTTTGAAATGCTGGGCTTTGAGAAAGTCGAGAAACTGATTGAGCGCAACGTTATTGAAGTCGCACCGCTGGCCTATATGCGTGGTCGTACGCTGAACGACGCGTTTATCATTCTTGATGAAAGCCAGAACACCACCATCGAACAGATGAAGATGTTCCTGACCCGTATCGGTTTTAACTCAAAAGCGGTTATCACCGGCGACGTCACACAGATCGATCTGCCGCGTAATACTAAGTCTGGTTTGCGTCATGCCATCGAAGTGCTGGCCGATGTCGAAGAGATCAGCTTTAACTTCTTCCACAGCGAAGACGTGGTTCGTCACCCGGTGGTGGCGCGTATCGTTAACGCTTATGAAGCCTGGGAAGAAGCCGAACAAAAACGTAAAGCGGCGCTGGCGGCAGAACGCAAGCGCGAAGAACAGGAACAAAAATGAGTCAGGTGATCCTCGATTTACAACTGGCATGTGAAGATAATTCCGGGTTACCGGAAGAGAGCCAGTTTCAAACATGGCTGAATGCGGTGATCCCGCAGTTTCAGGAAGAATCGGAAGTGACTATTCGCGTGGTCGATACCGCCGAAAGCCACAGTCTGAATCTGACCTATCGCGGTAAGGATAAGCCGACCAACGTGCTCTCCTTCCCGTTTGAAGTGCCGCCTGGCATGGAGATGTCGCTACTGGGCGATCTGGTTATCTGCCGTCAGGTGGTTGAGAAGGAAGCACAGGAGCAAGGCAAACCACTGGAGGCGCACTGGGCGCATATGGTGGTGCACGGTAGTCTGCATTTGTTAGGTTACGATCACATCGAAGATGACGAAGCAGAAGAAATGGAAGCCCTCGAAACAGAGATTATGCTTGCTCTGGGCTATGAGGATCCGTACATTGCCGAGAAAGAATAATTTGCCAGGCATTTGACTGGCAGACGTCCCCGCCGTTGGTGATTAACGACGGCGTTTTGATTAACTAACATGAGAACCCATACGACGCCATGAGCGACGACAATTCACACAGTAGTGACACGATAAGCAACAAGAAGGGATTTTTCTCCCTGTTACTCAGCCAACTTTTCCACGGTGAACCGAAAAACCGTGACGAACTGCTGGCGCTGATCCGTGATTCCGGGCAGAACGACCTTATCGACGAAGATACGCGCGATATGCTCGAAGGAGTGATGGACATCGCAGACCAACGCGTCCGCGACATCATGATCCCCCGCTCCCAGATGATTACCCTGAAACGCAACCAGACGCTGGACGAATGCCTTGATGTCATCATCGAGTCCGCCCACTCACGTTTCCCGGTGATTAGCGAAGACAAAGATCACATTGAAGGGATTCTGATGGCGAAAGACTTGCTGCCGTTTATGCGCAGCGATGCTGAAGCCTTCAGCATGGACAAAGTGTTACGTCAGGCGGTTGTCGTTCCTGAAAGTAAGCGCGTAGACCGGATGCTGAAAGAGTTTCGCTCTCAGCGTTACCACATGGCGATCGTCATTGACGAATTCGGTGGGGTTTCCGGTCTGGTGACCATTGAAGACATCCTGGAACTGATTGTTGGTGAGATTGAAGACGAGTATGACGAAGAAGATGATATCGACTTCCGTCAGCTGAGTCGTCATACCTGGACCGTGCGCGCACTGGCTTCCATTGAAGACTTCAACGAAGCGTTCGGCACCCACTTTAGCGATGAAGAGGTCGACACTATCGGTGGTCTGGTGATGCAGGCATTTGGGCATCTTCCGGCGCGTGGCGAAACCATCGACATCGACGGTTACCAGTTCAAAGTGGCGATGGCCGACAGTCGGCGTATTATTCAGGTTCATGTCAAAATCCCGGATGACTCACCCCAGCCGAAGCTGGATGAATAAAACCGAAACTGGATAGATAACTACATGGCTTTTGCCTCATTAATTGAACGCCAGCGCATTCGCCTGCTGCTGGCGTTATTATTCGGTGCCTGCGGAACGCTGGCCTTCTCTCCTTACGACGTCTGGCCTGCGGCGATTATTTCGCTGATGGGGCTTCAGGCGTTGACCTTTAACCGCCGTCCACTCCAGTCTGCCGCTATTGGCATTTGCTGGGGATTTGGCCTCTTTGGCAGCGGTATCAACTGGGTCTATGTCAGTATCGCGACCTTTGGCGGAATGCCTGGCCCGGTTAACATCTTCCTGGTGGTACTGCTGGCGGCGTATTTGTCGCTGTATACTGGACTGTTTGCTGGCGTGCTGTCGCGTCTGTGGCCGAAAACCACCTGGCTGCGCGTGGCGATTGCCGCCCCTGCTCTCTGGCAAGTGACCGAGTTTCTGCGCGGTTGGGTGCTGACTGGCTTCCCGTGGTTACAGTTCGGCTATAGCCAGATTGATGGCCCGTTAAAAGGGCTGGCACCGATAATGGGCGTGGAAGCCATTAACTTCCTGCTGATGATGGTTAGCGGCCTGCTGGCACTGGCGTTAGTCAAACGCAACTGGCGTCCGCTGGTGGTGGCCGTCGTACTGTTTGCCCTTCCCTTCCCGCTGCGTTACATCCAGTGGTTTACCCCGCAACCGGAGAAAACCATTCAGGTTTCGATGGTTCAGGGCGATATTCCGCAATCGCTGAAGTGGGATGAAAGTCAGCTTCTTAATACGCTGAAGATTTACTACAACGCAACGGCACCGCTGATGGGCAAATCATCGTTGATTATCTGGCCGGAGTCGGCAATAACCGATCTGGAAATTAATCAGCAACCGTTCCTCAAAGCACTGGACGGTGAGTTGCGCGATAAAGGTAGCTCGCTGGTAACCGGGATTGTCGACGCGCGTCTCAATAAGCAGAACCGCTACGATACCTACAACACCATCATCACACTGGGTAAAGGCGCACCGTACAGCTATGAATCAGCCGATCGCTATAACAAAAACCATCTGGTGCCGTTTGGCGAGTTTGTCCCGCTGGAGTCGATTCTGCGTCCGTTAGCACCGTTCTTTGATCTGCCGATGTCGTCGTTCAGCCGTGGGCCATATATCCAGCCACCGCTATCGGTAAATGGTATTGAGCTTACTGCGGCCATTTGCTATGAGATCATTCTTGGCGAGCAAGTGCGCGATAACTTCCGCCCGGATACCGACTATCTGCTGACTATCTCCAACGATGCGTGGTTTGGTAAGTCTATTGGTCCTTGGCAGCACTTCCAGATGGCGCGAATGCGTGCGCTGGAGCTGGCGCGCCCACTGTTGCGCAGCACCAACAACGGCATTACGGCGGTGATTGGTCCGCAGGGTGAGATTCAGGCGATGATCCCGCAGTTCACCCGCGAGGTGTTAACCACTAACGTGACGCCAACCACCGGACTCACACCGTACGCACGTACCGGCAACTGGCCGCTGTGGGTGCTGACGGCACTGTTTAGTTTTGCCGCTGTGTTGATGAGTCTGCGAGCACGTAAACGTTAATGTGCCTGATGCGCTACGCTTATCAGGCCTACGCGATTTTTGCAACATGTTGAATTTACGTGATTTTATAGGATGAAGCGTACTTTCTCAACACACTGTGGGGCATGATTATCATGCCCCTTTTTCTTACGGTTCAGGGATACAAGCCACATTGCCATATTGGGGATGACGAATAATTGCCTGCGGATCAAGCGAGCGCGTCCTGTCCAGTTGGAGTAACCCGTTCTTCGCCATAACAAATATTTTTCTACCATCCGCTGAAAAACGCAGGTGATTAACGTAGCTGGCAGGATAAACGCCAATAATCTGCCCGGCATTAATATTAAGCAGGATGACATAACCTTGCAGGCCATATGACACCAACGCTAAATATTGACCGTCCGGGCTAATACCCTCAACGGAATAAACGCTCCTGCTACACCATTGCGTCATAATGCTGGCTTGTTGATCCCCTACGCTTATACGTGAAATCCCCTGGCTATCGGCAAAAATAACCTCACCATTTTTGGGTCGGAATCCCATCGCAGAAACGACACCACGCGCATCACCTGCGGGAAAGTCTTCTTTCTGATGCGTGATGGTATTGATCCGCACGATGTTACCTCTGCCTGCTCCCGGAACCAGTAATGTTCTTTCATCCGGGGAAAGTGCCATAACCCAGGCGCCTGGTTTACCGCTTGTCCCCGTCCCGTCGTATTTCTCCAGCGGGATATCCGCCACATGCTGATAAGTCACCAGATCAATGGCTGACACACTATTACTGGTGCGATTCATCACCCAGGCTTTTGTTCCATCATGCGAGAGGATAAGGCTGTCAGGATGTGCGCCGGTGGTAATCGACTGAATAATCTCCCCCGTCGCCACGTTAATGACCGATAACGCATTCGCTTCAAATGACGTCGCATAAAGCAACTTTTCATCCGGGCTTAATGCCAGCGATCTGACGCCCTGATCTTTACAGCCACCACAATGTTTGACTGACTTTTCTTTCGCTATGGGCGCTGTAAAGGTATGCAGGATTTTCTTTTGTCCGAGGTCGAAAACAACAATACTGTTCGTGTTTTCAATTGCGGCATACAACGTATTACCATCCCGACTGATCGCCATATCATGGATATCGGCAATCTCAGCGAGCAAATCACCACTGGCCTGTTCACGACTTACCGGAGCGGATAATGTTTCCCTGAGGGCGTTACGTTCCTCCGCTAACTGTTGCTTTTTTTGCCGTCGCTCTTGTTCAATCTCCTGCGGATAAAACGCTTCACGCAGGCTTTGCCTGACCTGTAAAACTGATTCATCAATCTGCTGCTGCGCAAGCCAGATAGCCCCGATAAGAAGAAGACTGCCCGCAACAATAATCCCGCCTTCCGTAACAAGCCGGTTTTGCCCAGATAAACGCGCACTCAGCCACCCCAACGCGCCACCCGCAATCAGGCCGCCAATATGACAAGCATTATCTATTCCTGTTTGCCGGGCACCATACAACAGTGTCAGCGCCACCATACCCAACAGAGAAAATACTCGCCGCTGGTTTTTATGGTGTGTACCCGCACCTGAAGTAAGCTGTGTTGCTATCGCAGCGCCAGCTATCCCCATAATTGCCCCGGATGCCCCAACGCTGATGACTATCTGCTCACTTTCGCGTAACGCATAACAGGCGCTGATGAGTCCACCAATGACGCCGGAGAACAACCAGATAATCAGGAGTCGCCATTTCCCCAGAATCCGTTCCGCCACAGCCCCCACCACCAGGAGAGCAAACATATTCATCAGCAAATGGGAAAAACTACTATGCAGAAAGACACTGCTCAATAAGCGCCAGGGTTCACCCGACAACGTGAGAGAAGCAACGTTTGCGCCGAGATGGATAAGTGCGGATTGATCGACTTCTTCATAACTCATCCATTGTGCGAGGTAACAAAATATCCCAACACAAAACGCAAAAAGGATAAGGGTTATTGCGGGTAATTGAACATTTAACGGCTTAACCGTAGATGCAGACATAAGGTGATTCTTCCTTGAAAAGACAGGTAAAAAGCATTTTTCCCGTGTGCAGTTATCATCCCGGCAAACGTCCCATACCGAAAAGTTAACACTGTCCGAAATATGACTTTTTCAGTCTAAAATTACAACCGTAATTAATTCACACCTAAGTATTTTTTGGCATGTATGTTGCTTTATTTACTGTGTAAGCAATGAAATCAGCCGCGACGCAACCGGGTTGCACCATCACAAATCAGCGGTAGCACCAAAAAGGTGCGGTTTAAGAATTTTGCTTCGGAATGGTGCGGAGCATCTCGCAAAAACAAACAATAAAACAGCAATATCTTTACATTTAGCCAAACTAAATGTTACCTAACAAGCACAACACTGCACAATAAAGTTGCAGATGATAACAACACAAACACTCACAACGGGTATCCATGCGTTTTTAACGCAGAAGATAAAGGAGTTGGATATGCAATTACGTAAACCTGCCACAGCAATCCTGGCCCTGGCACTTTCCGCAGGCCTGGCACAGGCAGATGACGCTGCCCCGGCAGCGGGCAGTACTCTGGACAAAATCGCCAAAAACGGTGTGATTGTCGTCGGTCACCGTGAATCTTCAGTGCCTTTCTCTTATTACGACAATCAGCAAAAAGTGGTGGGTTACTCGCAGGATTACTCCAACGCCATTGTTGAAGCAGTGAAAAAGAAACTCAACAAACCGGACTTGCAGGTGAAACTGATTCCGATCACCTCACAAAACCGTATTCCTCTGCTGCAAAACGGCACTTTCGATTTTGAATGTGGTTCTACCACCAACAACGTCGAACGCCAAAAACAGGCGGCTTTCTCTGACACTATTTTCGTGGTCGGTACGCGCCTGCTGACCAAAAAGGGCGGCGATATCAAAGATTTTGCCGACCTGAAAGACAAAGCCGTGGTCGTCACTTCCGGCACTACCTCTGAAGTTTTGCTCAACAAACTGAATGAAGAGCAAAAAATGAATATGCGCATCATCAGCGCCAAAGATCACGGTGACTCTTTCCGCACCCTGGAAAGCGGTCGTGCCGTTGCCTTTATGATGGATGATGCCCTGCTGGCCGGTGAACGTGCGAAAGCGAAGAAACCAGACAACTGGGAAATCGTTGGCAAGCCGCAGTCTCAGGAAGCCTACGGTTGTATGTTGCGTAAAGATGATCCGCAGTTCAAAAAGCTGATGGATGACACCATCGCTCAGGTGCAGACCTCCGGTGAAGCGGAAAAATGGTTTGATAAATGGTTCAAAAATCCAATTCCGCCGAAAAACCTGAACATGAATTTCGAACTGTCAAACGAAATGAAAGCACTGTTCAAAGAACCGAATGACAAAGCACTGAACTAATTACAAGAACCAGGGGCGGAAATTCCAGCCCTCTCGATTGTTACGTAGCACGGACAGACTATACGCCTGATGGTCGTTCCCCATCGGGCCTGAAAACCGCAATACGCTGGGTAACAATCTTCGAGGGTAGCAGTTAACGCTGCTACCCTCTTTTTTCTGGAGTAGATTTATGTCTATAGACTGGAACTGGGGTATTTTTTTACAACAAGCCCCGTTCGGCAACACCACCTATCTTGGTTGGATCTGGAGTGGTTTTCAGGTCACGATCGCTTTGTCGATCTGCGCCTGGATTATCGCTTTCCTCGTCGGTTCATTTTTCGGCATTTTACGTACCGTTCCAAACCGTTTTCTCTCCGGTCTGGGTACGTTGTATGTCGAACTGTTCCGCAACGTGCCGTTGATTGTGCAATTCTTTACCTGGTATCTGGTGATCCCGGAGCTGCTGCCGGAGAAAATCGGCATGTGGTTTAAGGCCGAGCTGGATCCCAATATTCAATTTTTCCTTTCATCCATGCTCTGCCTGGGGCTGTTTACTGCCGCCCGTGTTTGCGAACAGGTACGCGCCGCGATCCAGTCGCTGCCGCGTGGGCAGAAGAATGCCGCGCTGGCGATGGGTCTGACGCTACCGCAGGCTTACCGCTACGTACTGTTGCCTAACGCTTATCGCGTTATCGTCCCGCCGATGACCTCCGAGATGATGAACCTGGTGAAAAACTCCGCCATCGCCTCGACTATCGGTCTGGTAGATATGGCGGCGCAGGCGGGTAAATTACTCGATTACTCCGCTCACGCCTGGGAGTCGTTTACCGCCATCACGCTGGCGTATGTGTTGATTAACGCGGTTATCATGTTGGTAATGACGCTGGTTGAACGTAAAGTTCGCCTGCCCGGCAACATGGGAGGCAAATAATGTACGAGTTTGACTGGAGTTCCATTGTCCCTTCCCTGCCATATCTGCTCGACGGGCTGGTGATCACCCTGAAAATCACCGTCACGGCAGTCGTGATTGGTATTTTGTGGGGCACCATGCTGGCGGTGATGCGCTTGTCCAGTTTTGCGCCTGTTGCGTGGTTTGCCAAAGCCTACGTTAACGTATTCCGCTCGATTCCTTTAGTTATGGTTTTGCTGTGGTTTTACCTGATTGTGCCGGGTTTTCTGCAAAACGTGCTGGGATTATCGCCAAAAAATGATATCCGTTTAATTTCGGCGATGGTGGCGTTTTCGATGTTTGAAGCGGCCTACTATTCAGAGATTATCCGCGCCGGTATTCAAAGTATTTCTCGTGGTCAGTCGAGCGCCGCGCTGGCGTTGGGAATGACTCACTGGCAGTCGATGAAACTGATTATTCTGCCGCAGGCGTTCCGCGCGATGGTGCCGCTGCTGCTCACTCAGGGCATCGTACTGTTCCAGGATACCTCACTGGTGTATGTGTTATCTCTGGCCGATTTCTTCCGTACCGCCTCAACCATCGGTGAGCGTGATGGTACGCAGGTTGAGATGATCCTGTTTGCCGGATTTGTTTATTTCGTTATTAGCCTTAGCGCGTCGTTGTTGGTCAGCTACTTGAAAAGAAGGACAGCATAATGATTACCCTGAAAAATGTTTCAAAATGGTATGGTCACTTTCAGGTGCTGACCGACTGCTCAACCGAAGTGAAAAAAGGCGAAGTGGTGGTGGTTTGTGGCCCGTCTGGTTCCGGCAAATCAACGCTGATTAAAACCGTCAACGGCCTCGAACCAGTGCAGCAAGGTGAAATCACTGTCGATGGTATCGTGGTTAACGACAAGAAAACCGATCTGGCAAAGCTGCGTTCCCGCGTCGGGATGGTATTCCAGCATTTCGAGCTGTTCCCTCATCTGTCGATTATCGAAAACCTGACCCTGGCGCAGGTGAAAGTGCTTAAACGCGATAAAGCGCCGGCTCGTGAAAAAGCATTGAAATTGCTGGAGCGCGTGGGACTTTCCGCACATGCCAATAAGTTTCCGGCGCAGCTTTCCGGCGGTCAGCAGCAGCGTGTGGCGATCGCTCGCGCATTGTGCATGGATCCTATTGCGATGCTGTTCGACGAACCGACATCGGCGCTGGATCCGGAGATGATCAACGAAGTGCTGGACGTGATGGTCGAACTGGCGAACGAAGGAATGACCATGATGGTGGTGACCCACGAAATGGGCTTTGCCCGTAAAGTGGCGAATCGGGTGATCTTTATGGACGAGGGAAAAATCGTCGAAGACTCGCCGAAAGACGCTTTCTTCGATGATCCGAAATCGGACCGAGCAAAAGACTTCCTCGCGAAAATCCTGCACTAATCCTTCTGGCGCGCATACCCAGGTGCGCGCCATCTCACGCTTTATCGTTTCGGTCCTCGTATCTGTTACATTCCGGCGTTACCCTTGTCGCAAAGAAACACACAACAAGGAGCAACAATGGCACTGCCAATTCTGTTAGATTGCGACCCAGGTCATGACGACGCTATCGCAATAGTTCTCGCCCTCGCCTCACCAGAGCTTGATGTCAAAGCCATCACATCTTCAGCCGGAAACCAGACACCCGATAAAACATTACGCAATGTTCTGCGTATGCTGACCTTGCTTAATCGCACCGATATTCCAGTAGCAAGCGGTGCGGTAAAACCGTTAATGCGTGAGTTGATTATCGCGGACAACGTACACGGCGAAAGTGGACTGGACGGCCCGGCATTACCAGAACCGACGTTTGCACCGCAAAACTGTACGGCGGTGGAGCTGATGGCGAAAACGCTGCGTGAAAGTGCGGAACTTGTCACCATTGTTTCTACCGGACCGCAAACTAACGTCGCCTTGCTGCTCAATAGCCATCCGGAACTGCACAGCAAAATCGCCCGTATCGTGATTATGGGCGGCGCAATGGGGCTTGGTAACTGGACGCCTGCGGCTGAATTTAATATTTACGTTGACCCGGAAGCGGCAGAAATTGTCTTCCAGTCCGGGATTCCGGTGGTGATGGCCGGTCTGGATGTTACTCACAAAGCACAAATCCACGTTGAGGACACCGAGCGTTTCCGCGCTATTGGTAACCCGATTTCAACCATTGTTGCCGAACTGCTGGATTTCTTCCTCGAATATCATAAAGACGAAAAATGGGGCTTTGTCGGCGCACCGCTGCATGACCCATGCACCATTGCCTGGCTATTGAAACCCGAGTTGTTTACCACCGTGGAGCGCTGGGTCGGCGTTGAAACACAGGGGAAATATACCCAGGGGATGACGGTTGTTGATTATTACTATCTGACCGGTAATAAACCGAATGCCACTGTAATGGTCGATGTTGATCGTCAGGGCTTTGTTGATTTACTGGCTGAACGTCTGAAATTTTACGCTTAATACTCCTTATTGATTAAGATCACCACGTTTTACCAGGGTGGTCTTAATCTGGTTATCTCTTTTTCTTTCAAGATATAAATGCAATGGATAATGCAGAACTCGCCATTGGTATCGATCTCGGTACTACCAATAGTTTAATTGCTGTCTGGAAAGACGGTGCCGCACAATTAATTCCAAATAAATTCGGTGAATATTTAACACCATCCATAATTAGCATGGATGAAAATAATCATATTTTAGTCGGAAAACCGGCTGTATCAAGGCGTACTTCGCATCCGGATAAAACGGCAGCGTTATTTAAACGTGCAATGGGCAGTAATACCAACTGGCGGTTAGGCAGCGACACATTTAACGCGCCAGAACTGTCCTCTTTGGTATTACGCTCATTAAAAGAAGATGCCGAAGAATTTCTGCAACGTCCGATTAAAGATGTGGTGATCTCTGTTCCTGCTTATTTCAGTGATGAACAACGCAAGCATACCCGTTTAGCAGCAGAGTTAGCCGGGCTAAATGCAGTGCGCCTGATAAACGAGCCAACGGCAGCCGCGATGGCGTATGGCCTGCATACGCAGCAAAATACCCGTTCGCTGGTGTTTGATCTCGGCGGCGGCACGTTCGACGTCACGGTGCTCGAGTACGCCACGCCGGTGATTGAAGTTCACGCCTCCGCTGGCGATAACTTCCTCGGTGGCGAAGATTTTACGCATATGCTGGTCGATGAGGTTTTAAAACGCGCGGAAGTTGCCAAAACCGCGCTTAACGAGAGTGAACTGGCAGCCTTGTATGCCTGTGTGGAAGCGGCAAAATGTAGCAATCAATCGCCAATGCACATTCGCTGGCAGTACCAGGAAGAAACACGTGAATGCGAATTTTACGAGAACGAACTGGAAGATTTGTGGTTACCGCTACTCAACCGCTTGCGTGTGCCGATTGAACAGGCGTTGCGCGATGCACGTCTGAAGCCGAGTCAAATCGACAGCCTGGTACTGGTCGGCGGTGCGTCGCAAATGCCGCTGGTGCAGCGAATCGCCGTGCGTCTGTTTGGCAAACTACCGTATCAAAGTTACGACCCGAGCACCATTGTCGCGCTGGGCGCAGCGATCCAGGCCGCCTGCCGCTTACGCAGCGAAGACATTGAAGAAGTGATCCTCACCGATATTTGCCCCTACTCGTTGGGCGTTGAAGTTAACCGCCAGGGCATTTCCGGCATTTTCTCGCCAATTATTGAACGCAACACCACTGTGCCTGTATCGCGTGTAGAAACTTACTCAACCATGCACCCGGAACAGGATTCAATTACGGTTAACGTCTATCAGGGAGAAAACCACAAAGTTAAAAATAACATTCTGGTGGAATCATTCGATGTGCCGTTGAAGAAAACTGGGGCTTATCAGTCGATTGATATTCGCTTTAGTTATGATATCAACGGGTTGCTTGAAGTTGACGTGCTTCTGGAAGACGGCAGCGTTAAGTCCAGAGTCATTAATCACAGTCCGGTAACATTGAGCGCTCAGCAGATTGAAGAGAGTCGGGCGCGGTTATCCGCATTGAAAATTTATCCGCGCGATATGCTCATCAACCGTACCTTTAAAGCCAAACTGGAAGAGTTGTGGGCGCGTGCACTGGGTGACGAGCGAGAAGAGATTGGCCGGGTGATCACCGATTTTGATGAGGCGTTGCAGTCAAACGATATGGCCCGCGTCGATGAAGTTCGTCGACGGGCGAGCGATTATTTGGCCATTGAGATCCCTTAAACACGGCTGCCGGATGCGGCGTAAACGCCTTATCCGGCCTACTCGTAGGTCGGATAAGATGCATTAGCATCGCATCCGACATTGAAAGATAAGATGCGTCAGCATCGCATCTAACTGAGCAACATCGCGATTTTGCCGAGAGCATAACCTATCACCAGCACCGTTAAGCTGATTTTAATAATGCTGGTAATGCTCTGTGGTTTTTCATCCTCATCATTTATCTCTTCATGATTTTCAGGTATAGGCTCATCGACATCTTCATCCACCGGTTCGAGTTTCACTTTCGTTAACAGCATCCGGGTGATAATGGCCTCTAATGGATGAGCGTCTCCGCCTTCCAGCCTTGTATTAAGACGGGCCAGCATCTCTTGTTTCGGAAACGCTTCCAGTACTACTTGTTCCGCTACCCGATACAGATCCAGTAACGGTGAATCTTGCCCTGTCTCGCTACCGACTCTCGATTTCCACCACGCCCATGCTTTGCGTTTGAAGAATAACGACTCGATAAAAGATTGACCTAACGGCGATAATTTTCCGCTATGTAAAATTTCCGCCCATAACAGCCGCGTCCGGGCGCTCTCACCAGGAACATATTTCAACGGCTTACCTTGTGCATCAATCATGCTTCGCGCTTCGATAACCATCACTAATAACGCGAAGTAATCCGGGCAATGACGTTTGCTCCACTGCAATAACAAATTATCGGCTTGTGTAGATGGGTAACTTTCCCAGTACACGCAGAGATCGGCAAGCAGGCTTTCCCCCTCGCCGCAGAACAACCGTTGAGCACACAAGTAATATCGGGCATCTTCGCTTTCTGGTTCTTCCATTTGCCACTGTTTGGCTACAGGAATGAGTTCCGCCATACCTGTTTGCACCGAGCTGTACCAGCGCAATAGTTTGCGATGCAACTTCGCATCATCAGGAATTAACCACGGACCTGCCATCGCCAAAAATGCAGTGACATAGTCAGGATGGTAACGACAGCAACGTTCCAGCGCGAAGTAATATTCAACAGTCTGGTTCTGTAACGCAACGGGGTATTCCAGAAGGCTAAGGAAATCGAAACAATCACCAGCCTGAATGGCCTCAAGAAAAGCCTCCCGCTCTTCTTCATCCATTCCTTCGCTGTCATTAAACGAATGCCAGTTCAAACGCTCTGCCAGCAAAGAAGCACAATTTAATGAAAGATATCGCGCTTCTATAGCGATTGCACACAGCGGCCAGCGTAATTGATCGACATCCTCCATGTTCCAGGTATTTAATTGCTGAATAAATTTCTGCCAGGCGGAGGGCTGAAAACGATCACTTTCTGAATCCAGTAATGTCCTGAATGCACGTAGTATTTCATGTTCAGCGGCGGCATCTTTTTCTTCATAATCTGCTTCCTCGACAGGATTTACCGCCAGTCGCAGCGCCTCTTCATAGGCCTGACGTAACGCTTTAAACCCCTGCGGATCGGTTTCGGGATGACACAACGGTAAACGAGCAAGATAAGCCTGACGGATAATATCAACTTGTGTTGTGCTTTCGATTTCGAGGATTTGCCAACATGTTTTCATAGGTCGCTCACATCCTTAAGCGTTACCGGGCATTCAGGTTGGGCAGTTAATGGCTGCCAGGGAAGCGTGGCATAGAAACGATCGCTTCCCGCTACCAGCTCTTCGAACATCCGACTCCCGGCGCTATCATATTTGTACAAGGTCAGCGCCTCGCGTAGCGAAGCATTGTCTTCGCACTGAGCGGATTGCCAGTAGAGACGTCCTAACGAATAGGCGGAAAAATAGTGCATCCAACTCTGATAGTAATGGTGTGCTCGTTCATAGACGCGCGATTGCAGCCATAAACTCTCTTCTTCCGTCAGCCACTTGTTGAGCACACCGACCCGTGACAGAAACCCCATTCGAACATAATCCCAGGCTTTGATTCCCCCTTCCCCGCAGCACATAGCAGTTTGTGCAACAAATTGGGTATAAATCAGACCTCTGTCAGAGCTACCAGCAATTAATGCTTTCCACTCTTCAGGTGAAGTGCGATGCCATGCCAGATATAACCCGGCTAAATCATTTGCGTGACCATCATCGGTCATTTGGTAAATAGTCTGAATTAAATCATCACGATTATTTATTCCCCAGGATGATGACAGATCAAATTCTTTTATTCCGGTATACATTTTTGGCGAGTCATGTGCAGGCTTGCATCCCTTATTAAGAATCTCCATTGGCGTAGAAAGCGCAAATAGAAGGCGTTGTTCTTCCTTATCCATTTATTAACAATCCTTTAAGTACATTAACTGACTACTTTTTTATTAATGATGAGTATAAACTTGACGCTTTCAAAATAAAAAGAAAATCGAAGTATTGATAAATGAACAAAAAAATATATTTTATATTCGCAATATTTATAGTTGCAGCTATCACTTGTATTAGCCAACCTAAGAAAACGACTTTGCGCGATAAAGCTATGGTGAATTATGTCTTTGATTATTTAAGATCCCCAGGCAGTCTTCCGTTTACCACGGCAGCAACGGAGCTTTCCGCGATTCATGGTCACTCAACGTCGCAATATCGCCTTGGCGAATTTTATCTTCATGGTAGCGACGGTAAACCACTGGATTATACACAGGCGAGATACTGGTATGAGCAATCAGCAGAACAGGAAAATCCGCGCGCACAAAGCAAACTGGGGTGGATCTACCTGAAAGGTCTGGGAGTCAAACCCGATACCCGTAAAGCAATTCTCTGGTATAAGGAAGCAGCTGAACAAGGGTATGCTCATGCTCAATATACTTTGGGTTTGATCTACAGAAATGGCACTGGTATTAATGTTAACCATTATGAATCTCAAAAATGGTTAAAACTGGCCGCCAAACAACATTACAAAAATGCGGAAAGATTGCTTGCTGGGCTTCCCGCACATTAACGTCGACTGTCACCCGAAGAGATGGAGTATTTTCCCTATCAAACCAGCAAAAATAAAAATATAGAAAATAATTTTAATGATGCCCAGACAGCCCGGCCCACCATCATCAACAGGCATTGGCTGCGGTTGCGGCTCCGGTTCGACGGTTTGCTTCTCGGTAAAATTCGCCGACTGAATTAATAATCGACGAATAATTAATGCTTCCAGTGGGCAACGATCTTCTGCATCAAGACGAGCGACGATCGGCATTAATGATTCTTCTGTAGGCTGGTTCGCCAGTACTAATTGTTTAGCAACTAAATATAATGGCCATAAGGGATGCTCTGTATCACGCGTGAGTGAGATTCGCGGCTTACGCCCTTTGTGCAAAACCATCTCGACCAGAGAACGCCCCAGCGCAGAGAGTTTTTCATGGCTGAGTATTTCGTATAATTGAAAGCGCGTACGGGCGCTGTCGCCGGGGACATAAAGTAGCGGTTTTCCCTGATCGTTAACCAGTTCACGAGCTTCAATCATCATCACCACTAATGGGTAATAATCGACCCGATGCTGACGGCACCATTGCAACATTAAAGCATCCGCCTGGGTAGAGGGAGACTTGCGCCAGTAATCACAAAGTTCTGCCAGCAGGTTTTCGCCTTCCCCACAATAGACGCGTTGCGCGTATTCATAATAACGCGCATCTTCATTATCAGGTTCAGCTTCCCGCCACGACCGAGCGTAATCCAGGAGTTCAGGTAATCCCAGGCGGCTTGAGGTATACCAGCACAGTAAATTTCTGTGCAGTTTTGCATCATCGGGGATAATCACTGCGCGATGTTGCGCTAAATACAGTGTCAGCCATTCTGGATGCGATGACCAAATCCGAGCGAACATTTGGTAAAAATCAATGGTGTCATTTTGCACGGCAACGGACAGATGCAGGATGGTCTGGAAGTTAAAAATATTCCCCTTCGCAATGGCATATAAAAAGGATTCCAGTTCTTCTTCGTCTATTTCCTCGGTGTTTTCCTCCTGCAACCACCGCAATCTTTCTGCTAATAACACCATGCACTCGAAGGATAAATGGGCAGTGTTCATAGCTATCGCGCACAACAACCAGCGTAATTCATCAATCTCTTCCATCGAGCAATAATTTAATTGCTGAATGAATCGCTGCCAGGCTGAGGGCAGAAAACGTTCGCTATCAGAGGCAAGTAACGCACGAAAGGCGAGCAGAATTTCATGTTCTGCAACTTCATGTTCTTCTGGTTGCCAAACAGATTTAGCTGGCGACTGCGCAATCCGTAGCGCGTCTTCATACGCCTGACGCAGTTGTTTAAAGCCCTGTGGATCGGTTTCTGGATGAAAGGACGGTAACAACCCCAGATAAGCGCGACGGATAATATCGACGTCAGTTGTTTCCTCTATTTCGAGGATCTTCCAGCAATTTTTCATAGGTCGCTCATATCCTTAAGCGTTTCCGGGCATGCGGGGTAGTCAGCCAGTGGTTGCCAGGGTAAGGTCGCGTAATATGCATCGTCACTGGCAAATAATTGATAAAACATATCATTGCCGGAATCGTCGTATTCTTTACGCGCTAAGAATTCATGTAATAAAGGCAGATTATCATCCTCGGGAGACTGCCAATATTGCCAACCAAAGGTATAACCGGCAAAGTATTGCCGCCAGTTACTATAATAACGTAGCGCCCGTAGATGAATGCGCGACTGGATCCATAGACTTTCTTCTTCACTCAACCAGTTATTAAGTACGCCCATTCGGCTTAAAAAACCCATCCGGACATAATCCCAGGCTTTGATCCCCCCTTCGCCACAGCATTCAGCGGTGCTGGCGACAAATTGCGCGTAAGCCTGACCTTGCTCATTTAATTCAGCAAGATAGTCACGCCATTCACATGGCGAATAACGAAACCAGTGATGATAAAACCCAGCCAACCGTGCAGCATGACCGTTATCGATCATTCGGTGAATTGTGCGCAGCAGGTCATCACGGTCATCAATTCCCCAGGAGGAAGAAAGGTCAAAAAAGCATGTACCTAAATACATTTTGGGGGATGAATGCGAAGGTAAACAGCATTCATTGCGTATTTCCATCGGGGTGGAAAGTGCAAACAATATTTTTTGCGACTCCATGTCCATATAATTTATCCTTAAACATTCATTTAATGAATGTAAACTACATTGCGAGGCTCATTTATTTATACTTTTCTGACGCAACATAATACGCATAAAATAAGGCTTACGCAAAAATGGAACATATAAAAATATAATATGCTTTATCTGCAACCATAAGGAAATGATAATGATTTTTACGTCAAGTCGCTGCGATAATTTATCAATAGATGAGATTATCGAACGTGCTGAACAAGGCGATAGTGAGGCTCAATATATTGTTGGATTTTATTACAATCGCGATAGCGCAATTGACTCTCCGGACGACGAAAAGGCCTTTTACTGGCTAAAGCTTGCCGCCGGGCAAGACCATTGTGAAGCACAATATTCCTTAGGGCGGAAATACTCCGAGGATAAAAGCCGTCATAAAGATAATGAGCAAGCCATCTTTTGGCTGAAAAAAGCTGCCATACAAGGACATACTTTCGCTTCCAACGTCCTTGGCTGGATACTGGATCGTGGAGAAGACCCCAACGATAAAGAAGCGGTTGCCTGGTATCAGATAGCCGCAGAGAGCGGAATGTCTTATGCGCAAAATAATCTTGGGTGGATGTACAGAAATGGCAACGGAGTCGCACAAGACTATGCGCTGGCATTTTTCTGGTACAAACAAGCTGCATTGCAAGGCCATAGTGACGCGCAAGACAATCTGGCCGATCTTTATAAAGATGGAGAAGGCGTTGCTCAAAACAAGACTCTCGCCGCATTCTGGTATTTGAAAAGCGCACAGCAGGGTAATCGGCACGCCCAGTTTCAAATTGCGTGGGCTTATAACGCTGGCGAAGGGGTAGACCAGGACTATAAACAAGCGATGTACTGGTATCTGAAGGCTGCCGCTCAGGGAAGCATCGGCGCTTACGTTAACATCGGCTATATGTATAAACATGGGCAAGGCGTTGAGAAAGATTATAACGCTGCCTTTGAATGGTTTACGAAAGCCGCTGAATGCGATCACGCCACTGCCTGGTATAACCTGGCCATTATGTATCACTACGGAGAAGGAAGACCTGTTGATCTCCGACAGGCTCTCGACCTGTATCGTAAAGTTCAGTCATCCGGTACCAGGGATGTCAGTCAAGAAATCCGTGAGATTGAAGATTTACTGTAGAGATAAAAAACAAGGGCCGGGGAATTTCATTCGGCCCAAATTCTCTTTATTGCTGTGCAAAATCAAACTATTACGGCTCGAACGGGCGTCTCTGGAACTGATCATGACCACACTTCGGGCATAGCGTCAGCACTTCCGGCGTGTAGATCGGGAGATGGAAGTGACATTTCTCGCAGACCAGATTCCCCAGCCCTACCACTTCTCCGCTGTGATAAACCCCGTGATGATTGAGATCCTGGAAAACTTCACGCCATTCAAGCTGCGTTTTATCGGTGATGTCCGCCAGTTCCTGCCAGAGGCTTTCTTTAATCACCCGCATAAAAACGCTGTCAGATTCTTCCTTCAGGCTCTCTTCATAACTCATGGCGAACTCTTCCAGGTCACGTCTGACGGCCCGAGTCAGTTCATCGACCTCGGTCCGCGTTAACTCCCCTGTTTTTATTACACGCTCACGCGCCTGTTCTACCAGTGCATCGATATCGCGTTCGCCATTACGCAGTCGCTCGCTTAATGACGCCACCAGTTCACGGTAATATTGAGCAACCTTGTTCATCATTTCATCTCCCGTGTCGTTAACTGGCTATAATAATAGACGTTATTTACGCTCAACTTTGCAAGACTGCCCACAGAGTGTGTAAATTCGTGCAAGGATTACCGCTGTGCGATTTCAACGTCGAGTGCGCGAAAGGCTGTTTTGACGCGGACGTTTGGGCTATGCTATGCGGATCTGAAAAACCACCTCTAACGCTACTTTTGTAGCCGTAATGAAAACAGGACCACTGGCTGCCATGCAAGAGCAATACCGCCCGGAAGAGATAGAATCCAAAGTACAGCTTCATTGGGATGAGAAGCGCACATTTGAAGTAACCGAAGACGAGAGTAAAGAGAAGTATTACTGCCTGTCTATGCTTCCCTATCCTTCTGGTCGACTACACATGGGCCACGTACGCAACTACACCATCGGTGACGTGATCGCCCGCTACCAGCGCATGCTGGGCAAAAACGTTCTGCAGCCGATCGGCTGGGACGCGTTTGGTCTGCCTGCGGAAGGCGCGGCGGTAAAAAACAACACCGCGCCAGCACCGTGGACGTACGACAACATCGCGTACATGAAAAACCAGCTCAAAATGCTGGGCTTTGGTTATGACTGGAGCCGCGAGCTGGCAACCTGTACGCCAGAATACTACCGTTGGGAACAGAAATTCTTCACCGAGCTGTATAAAAAAGGCCTGGTGTATAAGAAGACCTCTGCGGTCAACTGGTGCCCGAACGACCAGACCGTACTGGCGAACGAACAGGTTATCGACGGCTGCTGCTGGCGCTGCGATACCAAAGTTGAACGTAAAGAGATCCCGCAGTGGTTTATCAAAATCACCGCTTACGCTGACGAACTGCTCAACGATCTGGATAAACTGGATCACTGGCCAGACACCGTTAAAACCATGCAGCGTAACTGGATTGGTCGTTCCGAAGGCGTAGAAATCACCTTCAACGTTAACGACTATGACAACACGCTGACTGTTTATACTACTCGCCCGGACACCTTTATGGGTTGTACCTACCTGGCGGTAGCGGCAGGTCATCCGCTGGCGCAGAAAGCGGCGGAAAATAATCCAGAACTGGCGGCCTTTATTGACGAATGCCGTAACACCAAAGTTGCCGAAGCTGAAATGGCGACGATGGAGAAAAAAGGCGTCGATACTGGCTTTAAAGCTGTTCACCCATTAACGGGCGAAGAAATTCCCGTTTGGGCAGCAAACTTCGTATTGATGGAGTACGGCACGGGCGCAGTTATGGCGGTTCCGGGTCACGACCAGCGCGACTACGAGTTTGCCTCTAAATACGGCCTGAACATCAAACCGGTTATCCTGGCGGCTGATGGTTCTGAACCCGATCTTTCTCAGCAAGCCCTGACTGAAAAAGGCGTGCTGTTCAACTCTGGCGAGTTCAACGGTCTTGACCATGAAGCGGCCTTCAACGCCATCGCCGATAAACTGACTGCGATGGGCGTTGGCGAGCGTAAAGTGAATTACCGCCTGCGCGACTGGGGTGTTTCCCGTCAGCGTTACTGGGGCGCGCCGATTCCGATGGTGACGCTGGAAGACGGTACTGTAATGCCGACCCCGGACGACCAGCTGCCGGTGATCCTGCCGGAAGATGTGGTGATGGACGGCATTACCAGCCCGATTAAAGCAGATCCGGAGTGGGCAAAAACTACCGTTAACGGTATGCCAGCGCTGCGTGAAACCGACACTTTCGACACCTTTATGGAGTCCTCCTGGTACTATGCGCGCTACACTTGCCCGCAGTACAAAGAAGGTATGCTGGATTCCGAAGCGGCTAACTACTGGCTGCCGGTGGATATCTACATTGGTGGTATCGAACACGCCATCATGCACCTGCTCTACTTCCGCTTCTTCCACAAACTGATGCGTGATGCAGGCATGGTGAACTCTGACGAACCAGCGAAACAGTTGCTGTGTCAGGGTATGGTGCTGGCAGATGCCTTCTACTATGTTGGCGAAAACGGCGAACGTAACTGGGTTTCCCCGGTTGATGCTATCGTTGAACGTGACGAAAAAGGCCGTATCGTGAAAGCGAAAGACGCGGCAGGCCATGAACTGGTTTATACCGGCATGAGCAAAATGTCCAAGTCGAAGAACAACGGTATCGACCCGCAGGTGATGGTTGAACGTTACGGCGCGGACACCGTTCGTCTGTTTATGATGTTCGCTTCTCCGGCGGATATGACTCTTGAATGGCAGGAGTCCGGCGTGGAAGGGGCTAACCGCTTCCTGAAACGTGTCTGGAAACTGGTGTACGAGCATACTACGAAAGGCGATGTTGCGGCACTGAACGTCGATGCACTGACTGAAGATCAGAAAGCGCTGCGTCGCGATGTGCATAAAACAATCGCTAAAGTGACCGATGATATCGGCCGTCGTCAGACCTTCAACACCGCAATTGCGGCGATTATGGAGCTGATGAACAAACTGGCGAAAGCACCGACCGATGGCGAGCAGGATCGCGCCCTGATGCAGGAAGCGCTGCTGGCAGTAGTTCGTATGCTTAACCCGTTCACCCCACACATCTGTTTCACGCTGTGGCAGGAGCTGAAAGGCGAAGGCGATATCGACAACGCGCCGTGGCCGGTGGCTGACGAAAAAGCGATGGTGGAAGACTCCACGCTGGTCGTTGTTCAGGTTAACGGTAAAGTCCGTGCCAAAATCACCGTTCCGGTGGACGCAACGGAAGAACAGGTTCGCGAACGTGCTGGCCAGGAACATCTGGTAGCAAAATATCTTGATGGCGTTACCGTGCGTAAAGTGATTTACGTACCGGGTAAACTCCTCAATCTGGTCGTTGGCTAAGCGCGGGAGGAAGCGTGCGATATCTGGCAACATTGTTGTTATCTCTGGCGGTGTTAATCACCGCCGGGTGTGGCTGGCATCTGCGTGATACCACGCAGGTCCCTTCCACTATGAAGGTTATGATCCTGGACTCCGGTGACCCGAACGGGCCGTTAAGCCGTGCAGTGCGTAATCAGTTACGTCTGAACGGCGTCGAGTTGCTCGATAAAGAAACCACGCGTAAGGATGTTCCATCCCTGCGTTTGGGTAAAGTGAGCATTGCGAAAGATACCGCATCGGTATTCCGTAACGGTCAAACAGCAGAGTATCAGATGATCATGACGGTTAATGCGACCGTGTTGATCCCCGGCCGTGATATCTACCCGATTAGCGCCAAAGTCTTCCGTTCGTTCTTCGATAACCCGCAAATGGCGTTAGCGAAAGATAACGAGCAGGACATGATCATTAAAGAGATGTACGACCGTGCCGCCGAACAGCTTATTCGTAAGCTGCCAAGCATTCGCGCTGCGGACGTCCGTTCCGACGAAGAAACGTCGGCAACAACGGATACCACAGCAACGCCTGCACGCGTCTCCACCACGCTGGGTAACTGATGATTCGGTTGTACCCGGAACAGCTCCGCGCGCAGCTCACTGAAGGGCTGCGCGCAGCCTATCTTTTACTTGGTAACGATCCCCTGTTGTTGCAAGAAAGCCAGGACGCCATTCGTCAGGTCGCCGCCGCACAAGGGTTTGAAGAACACCATACTTTTTCCATTGATCCCAACACGGACTGGAACGCAATATTTTCGCTATGCCAGGCAATGAGCCTGTTTGCCAGTCGGCAAACTTTGTTGTTAGTGCTACCTGAAAATGGACCAAATGCGGCGATCAATGAACAACTCCTCACGCTCACCGGATTGCTGCATGACGATTTGCTGTTGATCGTACGCGGTAATAAATTGAGCAAAGCGCAGGAAAATGCCGCCTGGTTTACCGCGCTTGCAAACCGTAGCGTGCAGGTTACTTGCCAGACCCCAGAACAAGCCCAGCTTCCTCGCTGGGTTGCCGCGCGAGCAAAACAGCTCAATTTAGAACTGGATGACGCGGCGAATCAGGTGCTCTGCTACTGTTATGAAGGAAACCTGCTGGCGCTGGCACAGGCACTGGAGCGTTTATCGCTACTCTGGCCGGACGGCAAACTGACACTGCCGCGCGTTGAGCAAGCGGTGAATGATGCCGCTCATTTCACCCCTTTTCATTGGGTTGACGCTTTGTTGAGTGGCAAAAGCAAGCGTGCATTGCATATTCTTCAGCAGTTGCGCCTGGAAGGCAGTGAGCCGGTGATATTGTTGCGTACTTTGCAACGTGAGCTATTGCTGCTAGTTAATCTGAAGCGTCAGTCTGCTCATACTCCACTGCGTGCGCTGTTTGACAAGCATCGGGTATGGCAGAACCGTCGTAACATGATTAGCGAAGCGTTAAATCGCCTGAGTCAGCCACAGTTACGTCAGGCTGTACAACTCCTGACACGAACGGAACTTACTCTCAAACAAGATTACGGTCAGTCAGTGTGGGCAGAACTGGAGGGATTATCTCTTCTTTTGTGCCATAAACCACTGGCAGACGTATTTATCGACGGTTGATATGAAATCTTTACAAGCTCTGTTTGGCGGCACCTTCGACCCGGTGCATTATGGCCATCTAAAACCTGTGGAAACGCTGGCGAATCTGATTGGTCTGACGCGAGTAACGATTATTCCTAACAACGTTCCTCCGCATCGCCCCCAGCCTGAAGCGAACAGCGTGCAGCGAAAACACATGCTTGAACTGGCGATTGCCGACAAGTCGCTGTTTACCCTTGACGAACGCGAGTTAAAGCGTAATGCCCCCTCTTACACGTCGCAGACGTTAAAAGAGTGGCGACAGGAGCAAGGCCCAGATGTGCCGCTGGCGTTTATTATCGGTCAGGACTCGCTGCTGAACTTTCCGACCTGGTATGAATACGAAACGATTCTCGACAATGCACATTTGATAGTCTGTCGACGTCCAGGTTATCCGCTGGAAATGGCACAACCGCAGTACCAGCAGTGGCTGGAAGATCATTTGACGCATAATCCGGAAGATCTGCATCTTCAGCCTGCTGGTAAAATTTATCTCGCCGAAACGCCGTGGTTCAACATCTCGGCGACAATCATCCGCGAACGTTTGCAAAACGGCGAATCTTGTGAGGAATTGTTACCAGAATCGGTACTGACTTACATTAACCAACAAGGCTTGTATCGCTGATATCTGCCGTCACGGAGGGAATGATGCGACTGTGGTTAATTCGTCACGGTGAAACGCAAGCGAATGTCGACGGGTTATACAGCGGTCATGCGCCTACACCACTTACAGAGCGCGGTATCGCGCAGGCGAAAAGCTTGCATACACTGCTACGTGATGTTCCCTTCGATAGGGTTTTATGCAGTGAACTGGAACGGGCGCAGCACACCGCGCGCCTGGTTCTTGACGACCGTCAACTCCCCGTGCAAATCATCCCTGAACTCAACGAAATGTTTTTTGGTGACTGGGAAATGCGGCATCATCGCGAGCTGATGCAAGAAGATGCCGAAAACTATAGTGCCTGGTGCAATGACTGGCAGCATACCGTCCCTACTCGCGGTGAAGGCTTTCAGGCATTTTCACAGCGGATAGAAAGGTTTATTGCCGGACTTGGTGAGTATCAGCAGCACAAAAACATATTGATCGTTAGCCACCAGGGTGTGTTGAGCCTGTTGATTGCCCGCTTAATCGGCATGCCTCCCGAGGCAATGTGGCATTTTCGTGTAGACCAGGGCTGCTGGAGCGCCATTGATATCAATGACGAGTTCGCAACTCTACGTGTCCTCAATAGCCGCGCCATCTGGTGCGAAGACGCATGACTTTTCTGTTTTTTTACAGGTAAGCCGCAACGGACATTGACAGGCCCGGGCAGGCTGATATTCTCCGCAACCTGACGTTTCCGCCATACACGACTTTGTAGAAATTGTTTTACAAAAATGGCGATGCAATCTGTGACGCGGGGTGGGATGATAGCCCACTTTCAAGAGCCGATTTGCTGACATTTGTCCCGAAATCGCCTCTGCTTCAGGTATACTGACAGACCATTTTTATCTTTTTTATTTCACCCAGGGGGAAAACTTGCAGGGTAAAGCACTCCAGGATTTTGTTATCGACAAAATTGATGACCTCAAAGGTCAGGACATCATCGCCTTAGACGTTCAGGGCAAATCCAGTATCACCGACTGTATGATCATCTGTACGGGAACATCCAGCCGTCATGTTATGTCCATTGCCGACCACGTGGTTCAGGAATCTCGCGCGGCGGGTTTATTGCCCCTCGGCGTTGAAGGTGAAAACGGCGCCGACTGGATTGTGGTCGATCTGGGTGATGTGATTGTCCATGTTATGCAGGAAGAGAGCCGTCGCCTGTATGAGCTGGAAAAACTCTGGAGTTAATGCGTGAAGCTGCAACTTGTCGCCGTGGGAACGAAAATGCCGGACTGGGTACAAACCGGTTTTACCGAGTACCTGCGTCGTTTTCCGAAAGATATGCCTTTTGAACTGATTGAAATTCCGGCGGGAAAACGCGGCAAGAACGCGGATATCAAGCGCATACTCGACAAAGAGGGTGAGCAAATGCTGGCGGCTGCCGGTAAAAACCGCATTGTCACCCTCGATATCCCAGGCAAGCCCTGGGACACGCCGCAGTTAGCCGCTGAACTGGAACGCTGGAAGCTGGATGGCCGCGATGTCAGCTTGCTGATTGGCGGGCCGGAAGGGTTATCGCCTGCCTGTAAAGCGGCGGCAGAACAAAGCTGGTCACTTTCGGCGCTTACCCTCCCCCATCCGCTGGTTCGCGTACTGGTCGCAGAGAGTCTGTACCGGGCGTGGAGCATTACCACCAACCATCCTTATCACCGTGAGTGATATGGTAGCCTTAAGTAGAAAACGCAGCGGATGAAATTACAGAACTCTTTTCGCGACTATTCGGCAGAGTCCGCGCTGTTTGTGCGCCGGGCGCTGGTCGCCTTTTTGGGGATTTTGCTGCTAACCGGCGTGCTCATCGCCAACTTGTATAACCTACAAATTGTTCGCTTTACCGATTACCAGACCCGTTCTAATGAAAACCGCATTAAGCTGGTGCCTATCGCCCCCAGCCGCGGCATTATCTACGACCGTAACGGTATCCCTCTGGCGCTCAACCGAACTATCTATCAGATAGAGATGATGCCGGAGAAAGTCGATAACGTGCAGCAGACTCTGGACGCCCTGCGCAGCGTGGTTGACCTGACCGATGACGATATCGCCGCGTTTCGAAAGGAGCGTGCACGTTCGCACCGTTTTACCTCTATTCCGGTGAAAACCAACCTGACTGAAGTTCAGGTGGCGCGTTTCGCCGTTAACCAATATCGTTTTCCAGGTGTGGAAGTTAAAGGCTATAAACGTCGTTACTATCCCTATGGTTCAGCGTTGACCCACGTTATCGGTTATGTCTCGAAAATTAACGATAAAGACGTCGAGCGACTAAATAATGACGGCAAACTGGCCAACTATGCCGCAACACATGATATCGGCAAGCTGGGGATTGAACGTTACTACGAAGATGTTCTGCACGGCCAGACGGGTTATGAAGAAGTTGAAGTTAACAACCGCGGTCGCGTCATCCGCCAGTTAAAAGAAGTATCGCCGCAGGCCGGGCATGATATTTACCTGACAATTGATCTCAAGCTCCAGCAGTATATTGAAACACTGCTGGCGGGCAGTCGTGCCGCTGTTGTAGTCACCGATCCGCGTACAGGTGGCGTGCTGGCGCTGGTTTCCACGCCAAGTTACGACCCTAACCTGTTTGTTGACGGTATCTCCAGCAAAGATTATTCCGCGTTGCTGAACGACCCGAATACACCACTGGTGAACCGTGCCACGCAGGGGGTTTATCCGCCAGCGTCGACGGTTAAACCTTATGTGGCGGTTTCGGCATTAAGTGCAGGGGTGATCACCCGTAATACCAGCCTGTTTGATCCTGGATGGTGGCAGTTGCCGGGGTCTGAAAAGCGTTATCGTGACTGGAAAAAATGGGGCCACGGTCGCCTGAATGTCACTAAATCGCTGGAAGAGTCAGCAGATACCTTCTTCTATCAGGTTGCCTACGATATGGGCATCGACCGCCTTTCTGAATGGATGGGTAAATTTGGCTACGGTCATTACACCGGTATCGACCTGTCGGAAGAACGTTCCGGTAATATGCCGACCCGCGAATGGAAACAGAAACGCTTTAAAAAACCGTGGTATCAGGGTGACACCATTCCGGTCGGTATCGGTCAGGGGTACTGGACAGCGACCCCTATCCAGATGAACAAAGCACTGATGATCCTGATTAACGACGGTATTGTGAAGGTTCCGCATTTGCTGATGAGCACCGCCGAAAATGGCAAACAAGTGCCGTGGGTACAGCCGCATGAACCGCCGGTAGGCGATATTCATTCTGGTTACTGGGAACTGGCGAAAGACGGCATGTTTGGTGTTGCTAACCGTCCTAACGGTACGGCACATAAATACTTTGCCAGCGCGCCCTACAAAATTGCGGCGAAATCCGGTACCGCGCAGGTCTTCGGCCTGAAGGCGAACGAAACCTATAATGCGCACAAAATTGCCGAGCGTCTGCGCGACCACAAACTGATGACCGCGTTTGCGCCATATAACAATCCGCAAGTCGCTGTCGCTATGATTCTGGAAAACGGCGGGGCTGGCCCGGCGGTCGGTACGCTGATGCGCCAGATCCTCGACCATATTATGCTTGGTGACAACAACACCGATCTGCCTGCAGAAAACCCGGCGGTTACTGCTGCGGAGGACCATTAATCATGACGGATAATCCGAATAAAAAAACATTCTGGGATAAAGTCCATCTTGATCCCACAATGCTACTGATCTTACTGGCATTACTGGTCTACAGCGCCCTGGTAATCTGGAGCGCCAGCGGCCAGGACATCGGCATGATGGAGCGTAAAATCGGCCAGATCGCGATGGGGCTGGTCATTATGGTGGTGATGGCCCAAATTCCGCCGCGCGTTTATGAAGGCTGGGCGCCCTATCTCTATATCATCTGTATTATTTTGCTGGTAGCGGTAGATGCCTTTGGGGCCATCTCCAAAGGCGCTCAACGTTGGCTGGATCTCGGTATCGTCCGTTTCCAGCCCTCGGAAATCGCCAAAATAGCTGTGCCGCTCATGGTGGCTCGCTTTATCAACCGTGACGTTTGCCCGCCGTCGTTAAAAAATACCGCCATCGCGCTGGTGCTGATTTTTATGCCCACGTTGCTGGTGGCAGCGCAGCCTGACTTGGGGACGTCAATCCTCGTTGCACTTTCTGGTCTGTTTGTACTGTTTCTCTCCGGACTTAGCTGGCGCCTGATTGGCGTTGCAGTGGTACTGGTGGCAGCATTTATCCCAATCTTGTGGTTCTTCCTGATGCATGATTACCAGCGCCAGCGCGTAATGATGCTACTCGACCCGGAATCAGACCCACTCGGCGCGGGCTATCACATTATTCAGTCTAAAATTGCTATTGGCTCCGGCGGATTACGCGGTAAAGGCTGGCTGCACGGTACCCAGTCACAGCTTGAATTTCTGCCCGAACGCCATACCGATTTTATCTTCGCGGTACTGGCGGAAGAGTTGGGATTAGTGGGTATTTTGATTCTGCTTGCTCTCTATATTCTGCTCATCATGCGCGGACTGTGGATTGCAGCCAGAGCACAAACTACCTTTGGTCGCGTCATGGCTGGCGGCTTAATGCTGATATTATTCGTTTATGTCTTCGTAAATATTGGTATGGTAAGCGGTATTCTGCCGGTTGTAGGGGTTCCACTCCCGCTGGTCAGTTATGGAGGATCGGCGCTCATAGTGCTGATGGCTGGGTTTGGGATTGTGATGTCAATCCACACCCACAGGAAAATGTTGTCGAAAAGCGTGTAAGAGGTGCAAATGCGTAAGCAGTGGCTCGGGATCTGCATCGCGGCAGGAATGCTCGCGGCATGTACTAGCGATGATGGTCAGCAACAGACGGTAAGTGTGCCGCAGCCTGCGGTATGTAACGGCCCTATAGTTGAAATTAGCGGGGCGGAACCACGTTTCGAACCACTGAACGCGACGGCAAATCAGGATTATCAGCGCGACGGCAGAAGCTACAAAATCGTGCAGGACCCTTCACGCTTTAGCCAGGCGGGCCTTGCAGCCATTTATGATGCCGAACCTGGCAGCAATCTGACAGCATCTGGCGAAGCATTTGATCCAACGCAGCTGACGGCGGCGCATCCAACGCTCCCTATCCCCAGCTACGCCAGAATCACCAACCTGGCTAATGGGCGGATGATCGTGGTGCGCATTAACGATCGCGGTCCCTACGGCAACGACCGTGTGATTTCACTTTCACGCGCGGCAGCTGACCGTCTTAACACCTCGAACAATACAAAAGTTCGTATCGATCCTATTATCGTCGCCCAGGATGGTTCATTTTCTGGCCCAGGCATGGCTTGTACTACCATTGCCAAACAGACTTACGCCCTGCCTGCACCGCCCGATTTAAACGGCGGCAGCGGAACAAACTCTATGTCTGTCCCGCAGGGTGATATTCTCCCGGTCAGCAACTCGACGCTGAAAAGCGAAGATCCGACCGGCGCGCCGGTAACCAGCAGCGGCTTCCTCGGCGCACCGACCACCCTGGCGCCCGGCGTACTGGAAGGCAGCGAACCGACGCCTGCACCACAGCCCGTTGTCTCGGCACCTGCAACAACACCTGCAATGGTGACACCGCAAGCCGCTTCGCAAAGCGCCAGCGGTAACTTTATGGTGCAAGTGGGGGCCGTTAGCGATCAGGCACGCGCGCAACAGTATCAACAGCAACTGGGACAAAAGTTCGGCGTACCCGGTCGCGTGACCCAAAACGGCGCGGTCTGGCGTATTCAGCTTGGTCCATTTGCCAACAAAGCTGAAGCCAGTGCCTTACAGCAACGTTTACAAACCGAAGCCCAATTACAGTCATTTATTACCACCGCGCAATAACGTAAAGCAGGCATCTGAAATGTCAATTTCTGTAAATGACGTTAACAAAGTCACGCGGAAAGTCAGATGCCTGGCGGTAGTGCATTTGCTATAGTAGGGCACTTATTTTAAATTCCATCACGGATGTCGTAGTTCAGACCATGAATACCATTTTTTCCGCTCGTATCATGAAGCGCCTGGCGCTCACCACGGCTCTTTGCACAGCCTTTATCTCTGCTGCACATGCCGATGACCTGAATATCAAAACCATGATCCCGGGTGTACCGCAGATCGACGCGGAGTCTTACATCCTGATCGACTATAACTCCGGCAAAGTGCTCGCCGAGCAAAATGCGGATGTCCGTCGCGACCCTGCAAGTCTGACCAAAATGATGACCAGCTACGTTATCGGTCAGGCAATGAAAGCAGGTAAATTCAAAGAATCTGATTTAGTGACCATCGGCAATGACGCCTGGGCCACCGGTAACCCGGTGTTCAGAGGTTCTTCGCTGATGTTCCTCAAACCTGGCATGCAGGTACCGGTTTCTCAGCTTATCCGTGGTATCAACCTGCAATCTGGTAACGATGCTTGTGTTGCCATGGCTGACTTCGCCGCCGGTAGCCAGGATGCTTTCGTTGGTCTGATGAACAGTTACGTTAACGCCCTGGGCCTGAAAAATACCCACTTCCAGACTGTACACGGTCTGGACGCTGACGGTCAGTACAGCTCCGCGCGTGATATGGCGCTGATCGGTCAGGCCCTGATTCGTGATGTCCCTAACGAATACGCTATCTATAAAGAGAAAGAGTTTACCTTTAACGGTATTCGCCAGCTCAACCGTAACGGCCTGCTATGGGATAACAGCCTGAATGTCGACGGAATCAAAACTGGCCATACTGACAAGGCGGGCTACAACCTTGTCGCCTCCGCAACGGAAGGTCAGATGCGTCTGATCTCCGCAGTCATGGGCGGACGCACGTTCAAAGGCCGTGAAACCGAAAGTAAAAAACTGCTGACCTGGGGCTTCCGTTTCTTCGAAACGGTTAACCCACTGAAAGTTGGCAAAGAGTTCGCCTCTGAACCGGTATGGTTTGGTAATACTGACCGCGCTTCGTTAGGGGTTGATAAAGACGTTTACCTGACCATTCCGCGTGGCCGCATGAAAGACCTGAAAGCCAGCTACGTGCTGAACAGCAGTGAACTACATGCGCCTCTGCAAAAGAACCAGGTCGTTGGCACCATCAACTTCCAGCTTGATGGCAAAACTATCGAACAACGCCCGCTGGTGGTGTTACAGGAAATTCCGGAAGGTAACTTCTTCGGCAAAATCATTGATTACATTAAATTAATGTTCCATCACTGGTTCGGCTAAAAATTGAACACTTGAAAGTGTAATTTCCGCCCCCATATACTAAGCATCAGTAAAAAACTCCCGCCCTCTGGCGGGAGTTGCTATTTAATTACGTTACGCCGGAGCTGACATGAAAACCAAACTTAACGAACTGCTTGAATTCCCTACTCCTTTTACCTACAAAGTAATGGGGCAGGCGTTACCTGAGCTGATTGATCAGGTGGTTGAAGTGGTACAGCGCCATGCGCCAGGTGACTACAACCCAACGGTAAAACCAAGCAGCAAAGGCAACTACCACTCGGTATCTATCACTATCAACGCAACTCATATCGAGCAGGTTGAAACTCTGTACGAAGAACTGGGCAAAATCGATATCGTCCGTATGGTTCTGTAATTCGCTTCTCCGTTACCCGGCCTCTGGTCGGGTAACTCCCCTCCCCTCGCTGTGATATAATTTTCCCCACTTTTACTCATTCTCCACGGAGATGCCGTTTTGTATCAGGATAAAATTCTTGTCCGCCAGCTCGGCCTTCAGCCTTACGAGCCTATTTCTCAGGCTATGCATGAATTCACCGATACCCGTGATGAAAATACCCTTGATGAAATCTGGTTGGTTGAACACCATCCTGTATTTACCCAGGGACAAGCAGGTAAAGCGGAACATATTTTAATGCCGGGTGATATTCCGGTGATCCAGAGCGATCGCGGCGGCCAGGTAACTTATCACGGGCCGGGGCAACAGGTGATGTATGTGTTGCTTAACCTCAAACGTAGGAAGCTGGGCGTGCGTGAACTGGTGACCTTGCTCGAACAAACGGTAGTGAATACCCTGGCCGAGCTGGATATTGAAGCGCACCCTCGGGCTGATGCTCCAGGTGTCTACGTTGGGGAAAAGAAAATTTGTTCGCTCGGATTGCGTATTCGCCGCGGCTGTTCATTCCACGGTCTGGCATTAAACGTCAATATGGATCTTTCGCCATTTTTACGTATCAACCCTTGTGGTTATGCCGGGATGGAAATGGCAAAAATATCACAATGGAAACCTGATGCGACCACCGATAATATTGCACCACGCTTACTGGCAAATATTTTAGCGCTACTCAAAAATCCTGACGTAGAATATATCCCTGCTTAATTCCCCCTCATTAATGACCCAAATCATATTGGGTCATTGTAGTCAGCGTGTTCCAGTGCTTCGCGGGGAACTGATGCTATCGAATGTGTTTTGAAAAAGTATCGTTACATAGCGTTCACAGCGCAGAACGATAAAATGGCACAAACCAACAACAATTTTACATTTTCGCGACCGCTTTGGCTGCTTTCTGGGCCGTTTCAATGATATACTGCCAGTCGTTAATTCAAAAATAGTTGATAATTACAACAATCCATTGAATTGAAACGCTTTCCTTCGTAATTCGCAACTGGAACACGCACGCTATGAGTAAACCCATTGTGATGGAACGCGGTGTTAAATACCGCGATGCCGATAAGATGGCCCTTATCCCGGTTAAAAACGTGGCAACAGAGCGCGAAGCCCTGCTGCGCAAGCCGGAATGGATGAAAATCAAGCTTCCCGCGGACTCTACACGTATCCAGGGCATCAAAGCCGCAATGCGCAAAAATGGCCTGCATTCTGTCTGTGAGGAAGCCTCCTGCCCTAACCTGGCAGAATGCTTCAACCACGGCACAGCAACGTTTATGATCCTCGGCGCCATTTGTACGCGCCGTTGTCCGTTCTGTGACGTTGCCCACGGTCGCCCGGTCGCCCCGGATGCCAACGAGCCGGTAAAACTGGCGCAGACCATTGCTGATATGGCGCTGCGTTATGTGGTTATCACCTCCGTTGACCGCGATGACCTGCGCGATGGCGGAGCCCAGCACTTTGCGGATTGCATTACTGCCATCCGGGAAAAAAGCCCGGAAATCAAAATCGAAACTCTGGTGCCGGATTTCCGTGGTCGTATGGATCGCGCGCTGGATATTCTGACCGCCACGCCGCCAGACGTGTTCAACCACAACCTGGAAAACGTACCGCGTATTTACCGTCAGGTACGCCCGGGCGCAGATTACAACTGGTCGCTAAAACTATTGGAACGCTTTAAAGAAGCGCATCCGGAGATCCCAACCAAATCCGGTTTGATGGTGGGGCTGGGTGAAACCAATGAAGAGATTATTGAAGTCATGCGCGATCTGCGCCGCCATGGTGTAACCATGTTGACACTGGGGCAATATCTGCAGCCAAGCCGCCATCACCTGCCGGTACAACGCTACGTTAGCCCGGATGAGTTTGATGAAATGAAGGCCGAAGCGCTGGCGATGGGCTTTACTCATGCTGCATGCGGTCCGTTTGTCCGCTCTTCGTATCACGCCGACTTGCAGGCGAAAGGGATGGAAGTTAAGTAGTCGCGTAATAATTGCTTACATCTGTCTGATAAAAACCCGCTATCTGAAGCGGGTTTTTTTATCGAACAAGATATTGAGGGAGCGTCCTGCTCGCCACGTCACTCTTTATGAGAGAGCTTTTCAGCCTGAATATCAACGTCTGCGCCTTTTTTAGCCGCAGCGTCATCATCATTCATCGCTTTCTTGAACCCTTTAATGGCCGCTCCCAGGTCTCCGCCCAGCGTACGTAACTTCTTAGTCCCAAACAGCAGAACGACCAGCGCCGCAACTACCAGCAGTTTGGTAATACTAATCTCACCCATAGATACCTTCTTGACATAAAACTGGCAACAGAACGCGCCTTAAAAACCAGAGAATATTAACGGTCATTCGACGCGCGCACACAATAGCAATCTGTAACAAGGTGAATCAAGCGCCGAGTAAAAAAACATCATAATAATTGCGGCGGCGCAAAGCGACGGTTGTTTAAGACGGGAAGTTGCGCGCGCACCTGACGCACACGTTCGGGCGTCACTTCCGCCATAATGAGCGCTGGCATTTCTGCCGCTGCCGCAATGGTGACGCCAAAGGGATCTATAATCCGGCTTTGCCCGATATTTTTGTTCCCGCACTCCCCCGCTGCCACCATATAACAGGTGGTATCCAGAGCACGAGCGGCTAGCAAGGTTGACCAGTGGTGCTCTTTGAGTGGCCCGCGAACCCAGGCCGCTGGCAGGATCAGGATTTCCGCGCCCTGTAATGCCAGGGCTAATGCCAACTCTGGAAAGCGTAAATCATAGCAGGTCATCAGCCCCACTTTCATGCCTTCAACCTCCAGTAAAGGGGCTATTTCATCACCTGCATCCACATGGCGCGATTCCTGAATGGCAAACGCATCATAGAGATGCAATTTGGCATAATGGGCGACAATTTTCCCCGCCTGCAGCGCCACCAGCATATTCCACGCGCGCCCAGGGGTTGAGGGAACATGAATCGTCAGAATCGTCGTCATCATGTTACGTTTACTTTCCCGCAGTAAACGTCCGAGGAATTCCCCTTCCAGCAACTGTGCCGATTTAACTGACAAATTCGGGTCAAGATCGTCGCGCGCCAGAAGCGCTTCCGGCAGGACAAACAGCGATACGTCGTTTTCCGCCGCCTGTGCCATTAACGAGGCGCAAATCTCAGCGTTCTTTTCCCATATTGATGTAACAGCAAATTGTCCTGCGGCAACCAGCATTGCCACCTCCTGTCAGAGTTGTAAAATTCGCCAACGACGAATATTCGGCGTTAAACTTATCACTCATACAAATCAAATAGCAGGATTTAGCTGTGTTACAACTCCTTTTAGCAGTTTTTATTGGTGGTGGTACGGGAAGCGTGGCGAGATGGATGTTAAGTATGCGGTTTAACCCACTGCACCAGGCTATTCCACTCGGAACTCTGGCAGCAAACCTGATTGGGGCATTTATCATAGGAATGGGATTTGCCTGGTTTAGCCGCATGACTAATATCGATCCGGTGTGGAAAGTATTAATCACCACTGGTTTTTGTGGCGGGCTAACGACCTTCTCAACATTTTCGGCAGAAGTGGTGTTTTTATTGCAGGAGGGGCGTTTTGGCTGGGCGCTACTGAACGTCTTCGTTAACCTGTTAGGTTCCTTTGCCATGACCGCACTGGCTTTTTGGCTATTTTCAGCATCAACCGCACACTGAAGACCAAAAAAAACCCGCTGAATAAGCGGGTTTTGAATTCTTGCTGACGTATCTTACAGAGCGATTACGTTTGCAGCAGAAGGGCCTTTGGCACCGTTAGTGATTTCGAACTCTACGCGCTGACCTTCAGCAAGAGTTTTAAAACCATTAGTCTGGATTGCAGAGAAGTGTACGAACACATCTTTGCTGCCGTCTTCCGGAGTAATGAAACCGAATCCTTTGGACTCATTAAACCACTTAACGTTACCTTTAATCTTAGACATCAAAATTACCTTTACATGAAAAATAGACACAAATGCTGTGTCGGTTACCAGTACACCAATTGTGGTACGCTTTGTCCAGTGCAACTTTACTAAAAAGTGATAAAAGTCGCGTTATTTTTGATGTTAATTTCATTACATACTGATTTTTAAGGTTTTTATTAAAACATGACTTGTCTAAAACTGAAACCGCATCCAGGCAAAGTAAACATTGCCATTGTTGTAAGTGCCAGGGATATAGGTCATCTGAAAAGTTGCAGGGCCATAGCCCACAGAAGCCAATGGCAGTATCAGCGGAACAGGTATGTAGTTCCAGTTATCACGCGCCGTCACACCAGCGGTGAATCCCAGACCGACATGAAAGTTTTCATCGGCAAGCGGTCGCCAGGTGCTTTCCCAACCGTATCCGGCAATGGGCTCCCATTTATTCCATGAATCCTTAAACGCCATCACGTACAAACCGTGCCAGTTGCCTTTCTCATCCCAACGCGACTGACCAAAACCGCCACCCCACGGTCTTTCGTTGTAGCGATCGGTTTTTTCTTTGTCATAAGCGAAACGTGCATGCCAGGTAATGGCGGGAATATACAGATCATAATGTTCTGGCCGCAGCCAGGTTTCTGCGACATTATCTTTAAATGTCGCAATCCATTGCTCTGCACTAGCAGAAACTTCTTCAATGCTGATTAACTGAATAAAAGTAAAGGAAAATACGGTAACACATTTACTAGCGCCCATTAGCAACCACAGAAAACTTATCAAAAATATATTACCAGCATAGCCAAAGAAAAATAAATACAACCTTAACAAGGCAAACATAAAGAATAATCCGAGTGTCTGAAAAAATTTATTTCATGAAATTTACTAATAAAACCATCGGATTATTCCGGAGACTAAGAAATATTTTCAGCTAAAGAACAACTCATGCAAATAAAAGTTACACCCATAAAAATAATTATCATTCATTTATTTTTCAATTAGATACAATAAACCATCAATAAAGTCATTGTTCGCATTGCCACATGATACGCATACAAGATTATTTTTTGGACGGACAAAACACCATAAATTAATTAACAAAATCGCATCAATTATTCATCAGTTTATAAACATCACCATGTTGTAATTACTCCCCCTAAAATAAATTTTGTTATCCAGGTATAAAAACAACAACATCAATGTCTTAATGACAGCTTTCTTGATTTCAATCAGCATCCGATGTCAATTTATTCGGCATATTTTTTTCTTATTTTAGGACTTTTTTATTATTTATTGTAGATTCTGGAGACAGGAAAGAATATGCAGACATTTATTGAACTCCTTATTGGGGTTGTCGTTATTGTGGGTGTAGCTCGCTACATCATTAAAGGGTATTCCGCCACCGGGGTGCTATTTGTTGGCGGCCTGCTACTGCTGATCATCAGCGCTATAATGGGACACAAAGTTTTACCCTCCAGCCAGACTTCCACTGGCTACAGCGCCACAGATATCGTTGAATACATTAAAATATTACTGATGAGCCGTGGCGGCGATCTCGGCATGATGATCATGATGCTGTGTGGCTTTGCCGCTTATATGACCCACATCGGCGCGAACGATATGGTTGTCAAACTGGCATCAAAACCGCTGCAGTACATTAACTCCCCTTACCTGCTGATGATTGCCGCCTACTTTGTCGCCTGTCTGATGTCACTGGCAGTCTCTTCCGCAACCGGTCTTGGCGTTTTACTGATGGCAACGTTGTTCCCGGTGATGGTGAACGTTGGTATCAGTCGCGGCGCGGCAGCTGCCATTTGTGCCTCACCAGCAGCAATTATTCTCGCACCAACATCTGGTGATGTGGTGCTGGCAGCACAGGCTTCTGAAATGCCGCTGATTGACTTCGCCTTCAAAACAACACTTCCTATCTCAATTGCCGCGATTATCGGCATGGCGATTGCCCACTTTTTCTGGCAACGTTATCTGGACAAAAAAGAGCACATCTCTCATGAAATGTTAGATGTCAGCGAAATCACAACCACCGCGCCCGCGTTTTACGCCATTCTGCCATTTACACCGATCATTGGCGTGCTATTTTTTGACGGCAAATGGGGTCCGCAATTGCACATCATCACCATTCTGGTGATCTGTATGCTGATTGCCTCTGTTCTGGAATTTCTTCGCGGCTTTAATACGCAAAAAGTCTTTTCGGGCCTCGAGGTGGCTTACCGCGGCATGGCTGATGCCTTCGCTAACGTAGTCATGTTATTAGTTGCCGCAGGGGTTTTTGCTCAGGGCCTTAGCACCATCGGCTTTATCCAGAGCCTGATCTCAATCGCCACCTCGTTCGGTTCGGCGAGCATTATCCTGATGCTGGTGCTGGTTATCCTGACAATGCTGGCAGCAGTCACCACGGGTTCCGGCAATGCGCCATTCTATGCCTTTGTTGAGATGATCCCGAAACTGGCACACTCTTCCGGCATTAACCCAGCGTACCTGACAATCCCGATGCTGCAGGCGTCAAACCTGGGGCGCACGCTTTCGCCAGTCTCTGGCGTGGTGGTTGCCGTTGCGGGGATGGCTAAAATATCACCTTTTGAAGTGGTTAAACGCACCTCGGTGCCGGTGCTTGTTGGGCTGGTGATTGTCATTGTGGCTACAGAGTTGATGGTGCCCGGTACGACCGCCGCGGTTGCTGGTAAGTAATTTCCCAGGCCGGAGGAGCGCATCCTCCGGCACCCTCTTCATCCGCTGTGGTAAATGCGCTGCGGCCGACCGACTTTGCCGTGAACAATCTCGGCGATGATCAGATGTCGGCTGGCACAATATTCAAGATAACGTCTCGCGGTGGTGCGGCTTATGGTCAAAGCCTGCGCTACTGTCTCAGCCGTATGTTGCACACCTGGCTCCTTGAACAGTTTTCTCACTGCGTTTAGCGTCAACGCGTCAATGCCAGTTGGCAGCTCATCCTTTGGTTCACCGCGAGCGTAAGCGTTGAACATCTCATCAATTTGCTTCTGACTGGCGCTATCAATACTTTCCAGCATGTGTCTACGCTGGCGATAACGAGTTAATGTCTGCCCCAGACGCTCATAAGCGATTGGTTTGATTAAATAATCAAACACACCGCAACGCACAGCCTCAGATACCGTTTCCATATCGCTGGCGGCAGTGGTAAACACCACATCGCCGGGGTAATGCGTCTGCACCAACTCATGCAACAAATTAATGCCCCTACCATCAGGAAGATAGTTATCCAGCAAGATAAGCCCCGGCTTAAAACGCTCAATCATCATTCGGGCCTGCGCCAGGTTTCCCGCCAGCAATATCTGACTGAAGCCGGGAATGTGACGAATATATTCCGCATGCATTTCTGCCAACGGTGTTTCGTCCTCAACGATCAATAGGGTTAATGGAGCTGTCATCAGGTTTCACTTTCGGAATATAGATTGAAAATAAAGTACCGCAGGGATCATTCTCTTCGAGAGTGATAACTCCACCGCAGCGCGTTACATAGCTGGCAATAAGATACAACCCAATGCCATGCTCACCGGGTTCATCAGCACGCGTACTGACGCCCTGCTCAAATATTTTGTCGCGAAGAGACTCTGGAATGCCGCAGCCCTGATCGGCCACTTCGATTACCACGTCGTCGCCTTCATCGCTCAGGTATAATTCGACTGTCTTATTCCCTTTATCACTATGCAGACTGGCTTCGAAGGCATTATCGAGTAAGTTGCCCACAATCGCCGCAAATTCAGTGCTGTCCAGCCCTTGCGGCAGTTGTGAAAGTTGGCTGCCTGGAACAATTGTCATTTTTAGCCCCAGCTCCCGGGCGCGCTGCACTTTACCAAAAAGAAGCCCCGCCACCTGGCGGTCGGCAAATGCTTCACGCAGACTATCAATAAGTTGCTGCTGAGCCTGGGACTCCCCCTGAACCATCGCCAGCACACGATCATACTCTTTCATCTGCAACAGACCATTGAGCGTAGACATCCAATTGAGATGTTCATGACGTAGTGTGCGCAGGCTTTCGACATATTGTTTAATTTGCGTCAGTTGCGCATTAAGGGTAGATATTTCGTCTTTACTACGAAAACTAATAATTGCACCTAGCAAATCATCACCAGAACGAATAGCTTCGCGGTTAGCAATAACGCTCAGACCATTAAAATTCGCCACCACATCCTGACGTTTTTCATCAATTTGTTCGGTAAAAAATCAGCCGGTCTAACAACCTCTGCAATAGGTCTGCCCAGCCACTGCCGTCCGGGGGAACTCAGCCCCAACATTTTTCTTGCGTTGCGGTTGATGGCAGTAATATGCCCATACGGGTCCACCGCAATCAGCCCTTCATAAACCGAACTAAAAAGCGCCTCTTGCTGGCGGACCACGCGCGCAATCTGCTTTGGTTCCATCCCCATCATCTGGCGGCGGATATGCGCAGCTAAGAACCACGACAGCAGCATCAGAATGCCTAACAGCACGACAAACACGCCCACCATCGGTAATAAAAACTCAGCCCGCCAGCTATCGATTTTACTTACCAGATACCCCACCGACACCACGCCGATGACTTTGCCATCGTCATCAAAGATCGGCGTTTTGGCGCGCATTGCCATACCTATCGACCCTTTGCCGGTGATGAAGTAACTCTCCCCTCTTTCCAGCGCTCCCGGTTTGGTAAACTGCATGGGGTAGCCAATCTTTTCCGGATTAGGATGGTAAAGGCGGATCGAATCCCGGTCACCAATCACCACATAATCGAAGTCGGTATCTCTTTGCAATTTGTTGGCAATAGTAGCCAGTCGTTTGTAGTCACGCGTTTTCACTGCAGTGATGATACTGTCATTGGAGGCAATAATTTTCGCTTGATTCATTGCCATATCACGAACATGAAGCGTTAAATAGTCCTCAAAGCTGGCGGTAAAATATTGCGCCAGCGCAGCGATGACAAATATCGAGAACACCAAAATCAGCAAAAAAATACGCAGCGGGAACGCCAGTCGTTGGAAAAAAGCAAACTGTTTATTCTCATTAAGCTGCAACATTGTTTTCCTTGCGGGGTAAGCCCTGTTTTTTGGCGGATGTAATTAAAATGTTGAATCTCGATTTATAAATATCAAATATGATCGTGACAAATTTCATTCATTAAATCAATTAAATCAATTAAACCTATGGGTCAATTCGTAATTACATTAATTAAAAAACTTAAAACCATTAAATAAATAAAAAACCACTAACTCTATGTGAAATAAATCAAAATTTCACGATGCAATACTCCTTAGGATGTATGGCGAAAGGAGAAACAGAAATACCTCACTCACAGCCCTTTCTCTCAACTGAAAATAAAAGGTTATCAATTTGCTACATCGAACAACATTTGTTGCAACCCGATAACAACATACACCTTCAGGATACTATTTATTATGTTCGGCAATGATATTTTCACCCGGGTAAAACGTTCAGAAAATAAAAAGATGGCGGAAATTACCCACTTTCTGCATGAAAATGATTTGAGTGTTGACACCACGGTCGAGGTATTTATTACCGTAACCCGTAACGACCGCCTTATTGCCTGCGGCGGAATTGCCGGAAATATCATTAAGTGCGTCGCTATTAGTGAATCAGTTCGCGGTGAAGGACTGGCGCTGACATTAGCCACCGAACTGATAAACCTCGCCTATGAACGGCACAGCACGCATCTGTTTATTTATACCAAAACCGAATACGAGGCGCTGTTCCGTCAGTGCGGTTTCTACACGTTAACCAGCGTACCTGGCGTGATGGTGTTGATGGAAAATAGCGCCACACGTCTGAAACGCTATGCCGAATCGCTGAAGAAATTCCGTCATGAAGGGAAGAAGATTGGCTGTATCGTCATGAACGCCAATCCCTTTACTAACGGCCACCGTTATCTGATTCAACAAGCTGCGGCACAGTGCGACTGGCTGCATCTGTTTTTAGTCAAAGAAGATTCTTCACGCTTTCCCTATGACGACCGGTTAGATCTGGTGTTAAAAGGCACTACCGATATTCCGCGTCTGACCGTGCATCGCGGCTCCGAGTACATCATCTCCCGCGCCACGTTCCCCTGCTACTTCATTAAAGAACAGAGCGTCATCAACCATTGTTACACCGAAATTGACCTGAAAATTTTCCGTCAGTACCTCGCGCCCGCGCTGGGCGTTACTCACCGCTTTGTTGGTACTGAACCCATTTGTCGCGTGACCGCCCAGTACAACCAGGATATGCGCTACTGGCTGGAAACACCGACCATCTCCGCACCGCCCATCGAACTGGTTGAAATTGAGCGACTGCGTTACCAGGAACTGCCGATATCCGCTTCCCGGGTACGTCAACTGCTGGTGAAAAACGATCTCACGGCTATCGCGCCACTGGTCCCGGCACCCACTCTGCATTACTTGCAGAATCTGCTTGAACACGCCCGCCAGGACGCGGCAGTTCGTCAAAAGACCCCCGCATAAGAAACAGGTGAAAAATGAAAATAAACCAGCCCGCCGTTGCAGGCACCCTTGAGTCTGGGGATGTGATGATACGCATCGCCCCACTCGATACGCAGGATATCGACCTGCAAATCAACAGCAGCGTTGAGAAACAGTTTGGCGATGCGATTCGCACCACCATTCTGGACGTTCTCGCCCGCTATAACGTGCGCGGCGTACAGCTGAATGTCGATGACAAAGGCGCACTGGACTGCATTTTACGTGCACGACTGGAAGCCTTGCTGGCGCGCGCCAGCGGTATCCCGGCGCTGCCATGGGAGGATTGCCAATGATTTCCGCTTCGCTGCAACAACGTAAAACTCGCACCCGCCGCAGCATGCTGTTTGTGCCTGGTGCCAATGCCGCGATGGTCAGCAACTCCTTCATCTACCCAGCTGATGCTCTGATGTTCGACCTCGAAGACTCCGTGGCGCTGCGTGAAAAAGACACCGCACGTCGTATGGTCTACCACGCGCTGCAACATCCGCTGTATCGCGATATTGAAACCATCGTACGTGTGAATGCGCTGGATTCTGAATGGGGCGTTAACGACCTGGAAGCCGTCGTTCGCGGTGGCGCAGACGTTGTGCGTCTGCCGAAAACCGATACCGCTCAGGACGTTCTGGATATCGAAAAAGAGATCCTGCGTATCGAAAAAGCCTGCGGTCGCGAACCCGGCAGCACGGGGCTGCTGGCGGCGATTGAATCTCCGCTGGGCATTACCCGCGCGGTGGAAATCGCTCACGCTTCCGAGCGTTTGATCGGTATCGCCCTCGGTGCAGAAGACTACGTGCGCAACCTGCGTACAGAACGCTCCCCGGAAGGAACTGAACTGCTGTTCGCACGCTGCTCTATTTTGCAGGCCGCGCGCTCTGCGGGTATTCAGGCGTTCGATACCGTCTATTCCGACGCCAACAACGAAGCCGGATTCCTGCAAGAAGCCGCCCACATCAAACAGCTGGGCTTTGACGGCAAATCGCTGATCAACCCGCGTCAGATTGATCTGCTGCACAACCTCTACGCTCCAACCCAGAAAGAAGTGGATCACGCACGCCGCGTCGTAGAAGCCGCTGAAGCCGCCGCTCGCGAAGGCCTTGGCGTCGTTTCCCTGAACGGCAAGATGGTTGACGGTCCGGTTATCGATCGCGCCCGTCTGGTGCTCTCCCGTGCAGAACTTTCCGGCATCCGCGAAGAATAAGGCAATCAAAATGACGCAGAAAATTGAACAATCTCAACGACAAGAACGGGTAGCAGCCTGGAATCGTCACGCTGAATGCGATCTTGCCGCTTTCCAGAACTCGCCGAAACAAACCTATCAGGCTGAAAAAGCGCGCGATCGCAAACTGTGCGCCAACCTGGAAGAAGCCATTCGTCGTTCTGGTTTACAGGACGGCATGACTGTTTCCTTCCATCACGCTTTCCGTGGCGGTGACCTGACCGTCAATATGGTGATGGACGTCATCGCGAAGATGGGCTTTAAAAACCTGACCCTGGCGTCCAGTTCCCTGAGTGATTGCCATGCGCCGCTGGTAGAACACATTCGCCAGGGCGTGGTTACCCGCATTTATACCTCCGGCTTACGCGGTCCACTGGCAGAAGAAATCTCCCGTGGCCTGCTGGCTGAACCGGTGCAAATCCACTCCCACGGCGGTCGCGTGCATCTGGTACAGAGCGGCGAACTGAACATCGACGTTGCTTTCCTCGGCGTCCCGTCCTGTGATGAATTCGGTAATGCCAACGGCTACACCGGAAAAGCCTGCTGCGGTTCTCTCGGTTATGCAATGGTTGATGCCGACAACGCAAAACAGGTGGTGATGCTCACCGAAGAACTGCTGCCTTATCCGCATAACCCGGCGAGCATTGAACAGGATCAGGTTGATCTGATCGTCAAAGTTGATCGTGTCGGCGATGCCGCAAAAATCGGCGCTGGCGCAACCCGTATGACCACTAACCCGCGCGAACTGCTGATTGCCCGCAGCGCTGCGGATGTGATTGTCAACTCTGGCTACTTCAAAGAAGGTTTCTCCCTGCAGACCGGCACCGGCGGCGCTTCGCTTGCGGTAACCCGTTTCCTGGAAGACAAAATGCGTAGCCGCGATATTCGCGCCGACTTCGCCCTCGGTGGCATTACCGCAACGATGGTTGATCTGCACGAAAAAGGTCTGATCCGCAAACTGCTGGATGTGCAGAGCTTTGACAGCCACGCTGCGCAATCGCTGGCCCGTAACCCCAATCACATCGAAATCAGTGCCAACCAGTACGCTAACTGGGGCTCTAAAGGCGCATCGGTTGATCGTCTCGACGTGGTGGTACTGAGCGCGCTGGAAATTGATACCCAGTTCAACGTCAACGTGCTGACCGGCTCTGATGGCGTGCTGCGTGGCGCTTCCGGCGGTCACTGCGATACCGCAATTGCCTCTGCGCTTTCCATCATTGTTGCGCCGCTGGTGCGCGGTCGTATCCCGACTCTGGTGGATAACGTGCTGACCTGCATTACCCCAGGGGCCAGCGTCGATATTCTGGTCACCGACCACGGCATCGCTGTTAACCCGGCACGTCCGGAACTGGCAGAACGTCTGCAGGAAGCAGGCATTAAAGTGGTTTCCATTGAGTGGCTGCGCGAACGTGCGCGTCTGCTGACCGGTGAACCACAGCCGATTGAATTCACCGACCGCGTCGTTGCCGTCGTGCGCTACCGCGATGGCTCGGTGATTGACGTTGTGCATCAGGTGAAGGAATAAGCCATGCACCTGCTTCCTGAACTCGCCAGCCACCATGCGGTGTCAATTCCCGAGCTGCTCGTCAGCCGGGATGAAAGGCAAGCACGGCAACACGCCTGGCTCAAGCGCCATCCTGTTCCACTGGTCTCCTTTACCGTGGTTGCGCCGGGTCCGATTAAAGACAGCGAGGTCACACGCCGAATTTTTAATCATGGCGTGACAGCCTTGCGTGCCTTAGCCGCAAAACAGGGCTGGCAAATTCAGGAGCAGGCTGCACTGGTTTCCGCCAGCGGGCCGGAGGGCATGTTGAGCATTGCCGCTCCAGCTCGCGACCTCAAGCTCGCCACCATTGAGCTTGAACATAGCCATCCTCTCGGGCGTTTATGGGATATCGATGTCCTGACGCCCGAAGGCGAAATTCTCTCCCGCCGCGATTATTCGCTGCCGCCTCGCCGCTGCCTGCTGTGCGAGCAAAGCGCAGCCGTCTGCGCGCGCGGGAAAACCCACCAACTGACCGATTTACTCAACCGCATGGAGGCGCTGCTGAACGATGTCGATGCCTGCAACGTCAACTAAAACCACAAAGCTTGCGACGTCATTAATCGATGAATATGCCCTGCTGGGCTGGCGCGCCATGCTGACTGAAGTCAATCTGTCACCGAAACCAGGCCTCGTGGATCGCATTAACTGCGGTGCGCACAAAGATATGGCGCTGGAAGATTTCCACCGTAGCGCACTGGCGATCCAGGCCTGGTTACCCCGTTTTATCGAATTTGGTGCCTGTAGTGCAGAAATGGCCCCCGAAGCAGTACTCCACGGATTACGCCCAATTGGTATGGCCTGTGAAGGCGATATGTTCCGCGCCACTGCGGGCGTAAACACCCATAAAGGCAGCATTTTTTCTTTAGGGCTACTGTGCGCGGCGATTGGCCGTTTGCTTCAGCTCAACCAGCCGGTAACGCCCACAACCGTTTGTTCTACGGCGGCAAGTTTCTGCCGTGGTCTGACCGATCGCGAACTGCGTACCAATAATCAACAACTGACCGCAGGTCAACGGTTGTACCAGCAACTAGGCCTTACCGGCGCGCGCGGTGAAGCCGAAGCAGGTTATCCACTGGTGATCAACCACGCACTTCCGCATTACCTCACTCTGTTGGATCAGGGGCTAGATCCTGAACTGGCATTGCTCGATACCTTGCTCCTACTGATGGCTACCAACGGCGATACCAACGTTGCATCGCGCGGCGGCGAGGGGGGCCTGCGCTGGCTACAGCGCGAGGCGCAAACACTATTGCAAAAAGGGGGCATCCGAACCCCCGCCGATCTCGATTATCTCCGGCAGTTCGACAGGGAGTGTATCGAACGAAATCTCAGTCCAGGCGGCAGTGCCGACCTGCTGATCCTTACCTGGTTTTTAGCACAGATTTAATTATTTAAGCACTTGATAAATTTGGAAATATTAATTTTCGGAGAACCCGTATGTCTTTAGCAAAAGATAATATATGGAAACTATTGGCCCCACTGGTGGTGATGGGTGTCATGTTTCTTATCCCTGTACCTGACGGTATGCCGCCGCAGGCATGGCATTACTTCGCTGTGTTTGTGGCAATGATTGTCGGCATGATCCTCGAGCCAATCCCGGCAACAGCGATCAGTTTTATTGCAGTAACCATTTGCGTTATTGGCAGTAATTACCTGCTCTTTGATGCCAAAGAATTAGCTGACCCAGCGTTTAATGCGCAAAAACAGGCGCTGAAATGGGGGCTGGCTGGTTTTTCCAGCACCACAGTCTGGCTGGTATTTGGCGCATTTATTTTTGCATTAGGGTATGAAGTTTCCGGGTTAGGTCGTCGCATTGCCCTTTTCCTGGTGAAATTCATGGGCAAACGCACGCTGACGTTGGGTTATGCGATTGTCATTATCGACATTCTGCTGGCACCGTTTACACCGTCCAACACCGCGCGTACCGGGGGTACAGTTTTTCCGGTCATTAAAAACCTGCCGCCGCTATTTAAATCATTCCCGAACGATCCGTCCGCGCGTCGTATTGGCGGCTATTTGATGTGGATGATGGTCATTAGTACCAGTCTTAGCTCCTCTATGTTTGTCACTGGTGCAGCACCAAACGTGCTGGGTCTGGAGTTCGTCAGCAAAATTGCCGGTATCCAGATTAGCTGGTTACAGTGGTTCCTCTGCTTCCTGCCGGTTGGGGTTATCTTGCTTATCATTGCGCCGTGGCTTTCCTACGTGCTGTACAAACCGGAAATCACACACAGTGAAGAAGTGGCAACCTGGGCGGGTGATGAACTAAAAACCATGGGGGCGCTGACACGCAGAGAGTGGACGCTGATTGGCCTTGTATTACTCAGCTTAGGTTTATGGGTATTTGGCAGCGAAGTGATTAACGCCACTGCGGTTGGTCTGCTGGCAGTTTCGCTGATGCTGGCGCTGCACGTTGTGCCGTGGAAAGACATTACCCGCTATAACAGCGCATGGAACACGCTGGTTAACCTGGCAACGCTGGTCGTCATGGCTAATGGCCTGACTCGTTCCGGATTTATCGACTGGTTCGCCAGCACCATGAGTACGCATCTGGAAGGTTTTTCGCCAAATGCGACGGTTATCGTCCTCGTGCTGGTGTTCTATTTTGCTCATTACCTGTTTGCCAGTCTGTCTGCGCACACTGCAACCATGCTGCCGGTCATTCTGGCGGTCGGTAAAGGTATTCCGGGCGTACCGATGGAACAACTGTGTATTCTGCTGGTGCTGTCTATCGGTATCATGGGCTGTCTGACCCCATATGCTACTGGCCCTGGTGTGATTATTTACGGCTGCGGCTATGTGAAATCAAAAGATTACTGGCGTCTTGGGGCTATCTTCGGGGTGATTTATATTGCCATGCTGCTTCTGGTAGGCTGGCCGATTCTCGCCATGTGGAACTAATACCTTCGCCAAACGCTGAATAAATCACCGCGCCCGCCAGGTTAGCCAACCTGGCGGGCTTTTTTATGATTTAATAGATAGTATTCAGTGCATGTATGAGTTCCACACCCACTATGAAAACATTCTGGCGTAACGCCGCTTTACTGGCGGCTTCTCTGCTCCCCTTATCTTCTGTCAACGCCGCTGCATTACAGGCAAAACAGTATGGCGATTTTGATCGTTACGTTTTAGCTCTTTCCTGGCAAACCGGGTTTTGCCAGAGTCAGCACGATCGAAATCGTAACGAACGCGATGAGTGTCGACTGCAAACCGAAACGAGCAACAAAGCTGATTTTCTGACCGTTCATGGCCTGTGGCCGGGATTGCCTAAATCGGTTGCTGCGCGTGGCGTTGATGAACGCCGATGGATGCGCTTCGGCTGCGCCACTCGCCCAGTCCCAAACCTGCCGGAAGCTCGCGCCAGCCGGATGTGTTCTTCACCGGAAACAGGGTTATCGCTGGAAACAGCAGCTAAATTGAGTGAAGTTATGCCAGGCGCAGGTGGTCGTTCCTGTCTGGAACGTTATGAATACGCGAAACACGGCGCCTGCTTTGGTTTTGATCCGGACGCTTACTTCGGTACGATGGTACGTCTGAATCAAGAGATCAAAGAAAGCACAGCCGGAAAATTCCTTGCGGATAACTACGGTAAAACCGTGAGCCGCAGTGACTTTGACGCCGCCTTTGCCAAAAGCTGGGGGAAAGAGAACGTCAAAGCAGTCAAGTTAACCTGCCAGGGTAATCCGGCATATTTGACTGAAATCCAGATTTCAATCAAAGCTGACGCCATCAATGCGCCGCTTTCTGCAAACTCATTCTTGCCACAACCACACCCAGGCAACTGTGGCAAAAACTTTGTGATTGATAAAGCAGGTTATTGAGATCCAGCGCAGCGGAAGTTAATCCATCACGAAAATTTATCCCTTACGCTGTTTTTCGATTAAGATTTATACAAATCGCTCAGCATTAAGGAATTACCTGAATGTGATGTAAATCACTTCAAAGAGTGAGCAACAGTCAGTATCATCATATGAGCTAAACCCTCGCCGCCTGACGGTGAGGGTTTTCTTTTGGGTATGTTTATCTGCGACACTCGCAGTACCGACGACATGGAGTAAAAATGTCCAGACCAACAATCATCATTAACGACCTGGATGCCGAACGCATCGATATTCTGCTGGAGCAACCTGCCTATGCCGGTTTGCCAATCGCCGACGCGTTAAACGCAGAGTTGGATCGCGCCCAAATGTGTTCGCCAGAAGAGATGCCACACGATGTGGTGACGATGAACAGCCGGGTTAAATTCCGCAATCTTAGCGATGGCGAAGTCCGTGTGCGTACACTGGTGTATCCGGCAAAGATGACCGACAGCAATACTCAACTTTCCGTTATGGCTCCGGTTGGTGCCGCACTGCTGGGGTTGCGCGTTGGCGATACCATCCACTGGGAACTTCCGGGCGGCGTTGCTACCCACCTTGAAGTGCTGGAACTCGAATACCAGCCTGAAGCCGCTGGCGAGTACCTGCTTTAATCCCATCTGCACAAGCGTTATTCGCTTTGCCCGGAGGATGCTTCTGCATCCTCTTTCCGCTCAAATATCAACCAGATTTATCATTTTGCTCTTCACCGCTGCGTTCTAATCTGAACAAGTTATCCACCAGCGGATCCCCCCTATGAGCGAAGCTCTCGGTATTACTGCGTTTTATATATTCATTGCAGCAATTATTGTTGTGGCAGTGCTATATCTTGAGCAACGCTGGTAGTAGCTGACTTAATCCATTTTCCAGATCAATTGCTATCCCAGATCAAATCAACTTCGCAAATCATAGAATCATAATCAATAATATGCTGTTATATGTTCATGCAATAGCAAGGAGGGAATGCTTATGTACAAAACAATCATTATGCCAGTAGACGTATTTGAAATGGAATTGAGCGACAAAGCCGTTCGTCACGCTGAATTTCTCGCCCAGGATGATGGCGTAATTCATTTACTCCATGTATTACCGGGCGCCGCAAGCCTTAGTCTGCACCGTTTTGCTGCTGATGTGCGTCGTTTCGAAGAACATTTGCAACATGAAGCCGAAGAACGCCTACAGACAATGGTCGGCCATTTCAATATTGATCCATCCCGTATCAAACCACATGTCCGTTTTGGTAACGTGCGAGATGAAGTGAACGAGTTAGCTAAAGAACTGGATGCGGATGTTGTGGTTATCGGTTCGCGAAATCCATCGATTTCAACCCATCTGTTAGGTTCCAACGCTTCCAACGTGATCCGTCACGCCAATCTGCCGGTATTAGTCGTTCGTTAACAAATTAACGCATTTATGACGCCCTGCCCTGAGCAATCCCGGCAGGGCGTTTTTTTATAAAAAAAGCCGCCAGGTTTGACCCCGGCGGCTAAGCAATTGCAGGTGAATCTTACTTCTTCTTATGCAGTTTTGGTGCGAATCAGGTAGTCAAAAGCGCTCAGAGAGGCTTTAGCACCTTCGCCCGTAGCGATGATGATCTGCTTGTACGGAACCGTCGTACAGTCACCAGCAGCGAACACGCCTTTGACGTTGGTTTCGCATTTCGCATCAATGATTATCTCACCCATACGATTACGTTCTACTGCGCCTTCCAGCCAGTTGGTGTTCGGCAGCAGACCAATCTGAACGAAAATACCAGCCAGTTCGATGTTGTGAACATCGCCGCTGACACGATCACGATATTCCAGACCAACGACTTTGCTGCCATCGCCTTTCACTTCCGTGGTTTGCGCATTCAGAATGATGTCGACGTTTTTCAGGCTGCGCAGTTTGTCCTGCAGAACCTGGTCGGCTTTCATTTCAGGGGCAAATTCCAGCAGCGTTACGTGTTCAACAATCCCTGCCAGGTCGATTGCCGCTTCCACACCGGAGTTGCCGCCGCCGATGACCGCCACACGTTTGCCTTTAAACAGTGGACCGTCGCAGTGCGGGCAATAGGTTACGCCTTTGGTGCGATACTGATCTTCGCCCGGAACGTTCATGTTGCGCCATTTTGCACCGGTCGCCACGATAATGCTGCGAGCTTTCAGTACCGCGCCGGAAGCCGTTTCAATCTGATGCAAGCCGCCTTCAACCGCTGCCGGAATCAGTTTGCTCGCGCTCTGGCTATCAATCACATCAACATCGTATTCATCAACGTGAACCTTCAGCGCGCCTGCCAGTTTCTGGCCTTCGGTCTTCGGTACAGAAATGTAGTTTTCGATATCAACGGTATCGAGGATCTGACCACCAAAACGTTCGCCCATCAGACCGGTACGAATACCTTTACGTGCGGAGTAAATTGCTGCCGCCGCACCCGCCGGGCCGGAACCGACGATTAATACATCATAAGCATCACGCTTGTTCAGCTCTTCTGCCGCACGTTTTTCCGCGCCAGTATCAATTTTGGCGACGATTTCAGTCAACGTCATGCGGCCCTGACCAAACTCTTTCCCGTTTACGAACACTGCCGGAACACCCATCACGTTACGATCGGTGATTTCGTTCTGGAACGTACCGCCATCAATCGCCGTGTGCTTAATACGCGGGTTCAGTACGCTCATCAGATTCAGCGCCTGCACCACGTCCGGGCAGTTGTGGCAAGAGAGCGAATAATAAGTTTCGAATTCAAAATCACCGTCAATATGGCGAATCTGCTCCAGCAGAGACTGTGCTTCTTTCGACGGATGACCACCGGTCCACAGCAACGCCAGTACCAGCGAGGTGAACTCATGACCCAGCGGGGAGCCTGCAAAACGCGGCCCCTGGTTGGAACCTGGGTTGGTGATCAAAAAAGACGGCTTACGCACCGGCAAGCTGTTATCTTCTTTAAAGGTGACTTTGTCTGACAGTTCTGCGATTTCAGCCAACAGTTCCTTGATTTCTGCCGATTTAGCGCTGTCATCCAGCGTGGCAATCAACTCAACAGGCTTGGTCAATTTCTCAAGGTAAGCCTTGAGTTGAGTTTTCATATTTGTGTCGAGCATGTTTATCTCCTGGGCTTTAAACATCATCATGCAAGCGGCCTTCATCGGCTACCTGGATGCAGCTTGCATCATGATGCGGGGAAGAAAATCGGGTGCCGCAGCACCCGAAGAATTAGGTGAATTTCCGAAGTATTTCGCGCCGGAGTTGGTAGCGCGAAAGACGAAGGAAATTTAGATTTTACCAACCAGGTCCAGAGACGGAGCCAGAGTTGCTTCACCTTCTTTCCATTTAGCCGGGCAAACTTCACCTGGGTGAGAAGCTACATACTGAGCAGCTTTGATTTTACGCAGCAGGTCAGACGCGTCACGGCCAATGCCTTCAGCGGTAACTTCGATTGCCTGGATGATACCCTGCGGGTCAACAACGAAGGTCGCGCGGTCAGCCAGACCTTCGTCTTCACGCATGTTGTCGAAGTTACGGGTCAGGGCGCCAGTCGGGTCGCCGATCATCGCGTATTTGATTTTCGCGATGGTTTCAGAGCTGCTGTGCCATGCTTTGTGGGTGAAGTGAGTATCGGTAGATACTGCGTATACGTCTACGCCCAGTTTCTGCAGTTCTTCGTAATGGTCTGCAACGTCGCCCAGTTCGGTCGGGCATACGAAAGTAAAGTCAGCCGGGTAGAAGAAGAAGACGCTCCAGCGGCCTTCGGTATCTTTCTCGGTGATTTCGATGAATTCGCCGTTTTTGAATGCCTGGTTTTTAAAAGGTTTAATTTTGGTGTTAATCAAGGACATCTATACTTCCTCCGTGTTTTCGATGAGATGTAAGGTAACCAATTTTTGCCGATTCGGCTAATGCGTTTCCATTATCAAATCGATAAGTTTTACCTTACAACCTTCGTAAGACAACTTTGTGAACTTTGCACCGCCAGCGGCGATAAAAAGTAAAATGGGCCCCCTTTCCAGGTGACCGTGTAATCTGAACTACCCTTTGGTATCTTCAGCGCCTGTTCAGCAGGCTGCGCTGTTGCCCTTACAAATGCAACAACGACATGGATTACAACACCCTCATAAACAAAGGGCAATCACCTGTTCTAAGCTCTTACCTATGACAGTGATAGGTTATGCCTTTTACTCAAATTTTGCACTGACTGAAAAGGACAAATTAATGTTAAAAAAGATACTTTTATTGGCTCTGCTTCCTGCAGTCGCCTTCGCAGAGGAACTTCCAGCCCCAGTAAAAGCCATTGAAAAACAGGGTATTACTATCCTCAAATCTTTTGATGCCCCCGGGGGAATGAAAGGTTATCTCGGAAAGTATCAGGATATGGGAGTTACTATCTACCTGACACCAGACGGCAAGCACGCTATCTCAGGTTATATGTACAACGAAAAAGGTGAAAACCTGAGTAACACACTTATTGAGAAAGAAATTTATGCGCCAGTCGGTCGAGAAATGTGGCAACGGATGGAGCAATCCCACTGGCTCCTCGACGGCAAAAAAGATGCGCCTGTTATGGTTTATGTCTTTGTCGATCCATTTTGTCCGTATTGTAAACAGTTCTGGCAGCAGACGCGCCCGTGGGTTGAGGCTGGCAAAGTCCAGATTCGCACACTACTGGTTGGCGTAATCAAACCGGAAAGCCCAGCGACTGCTGCGGCGATCCTCGCGGCTAAAGATCCGGCTAAAGCATGGCAAGAGTATGAAGCATCAGACAAGAAGCTAAAGCTAAACATTCCGGCCACCGTTGGTGCAGAGCAAATGAAAATCTTAAGTGCCAATGAAAAACTGATGGATGAACTTGGCGCAAACGTCACGCCTGCTATCTACTACATGAGCCCGGAGAATACATTGCAACAGGCGGTCGGATTACCGGATCAAAAGACCTTAAATATCATCATGGGAAATAAATAATATTAAATCATGGATAACTGGAATATATACGGCTTTTCAGTTATCCTGAAAACCGCAAGAATTGATCACAAACAATAAATCGGCTATGCTATTTTAGAAAAACTTAATCATGAGTTAAGTAAAAGAACATAATAAATACAAATATATTAATTCATATTATAGATTTAATGAATATCATGATGAGTGCAATGATATGAATGGAGTACATCATGGCCAATCTTTACGACTTAAAAAAATTTGACTTGAATTTACTGGTAATCTTCGAGTGCATTTACCAACATCTCAGCATTAGTAAGGCTGCAGAATCGCTATATATAACGCCCTCTGCGGTTAGTCAGTCCCTGCAACGCTTACGTACGCAATTTAATGATCCTTTGTTTACTCGTGCCGGAAAAGGTATTACGCCAACGACTACTGGGTTAAATCTTCATCATCATCTTGAGAAAAACCTTAGAAACCTGGAACAAACAATAAATATCGTCAATAAATCTGAATTAAAGAAAAAATTTATAATCTATGGTCCACAATTCATCTCTGCGACAAACAGCAGCCTTTTGATCAATAGTCTGCGCCAGGATGCGGTTATCGACATTGAACATCATGACATTATGATGGCCGTAGAAAGCGCCGAAGATTTACTGGCTTACCGCAAAGCGGATCTCGTAGTGACATTGGCACCAGTTATCAGCCGTTCTGTGAGCTGCATCCCTTTTCAGTCAATTCGTAATACACTCATCTGTAGTACTACCCATCCGAGAATAAATGAACGGAGCACCCATGCACAAATTCTTGATGAAGAATTTACCTTTCTGATATCTAAAATCCCTGGATTAGAAGATTTCCAGATGGAAATAGAAGCACTCATGGCAAACCGTAAAATATCGTTTCGTAGTTCCTCTCTGTTTACCATTATTAATACAATTGCAGTTACCGATTTAATTGGTATTGTGCCTTACGAATTATACCGCAGTTATCATAAAACACTTCAGCTAAAACAAATAAAACTTGAACACCCGTTGCCTTCAAACACACTTTATATGTCCTATAATAAATCATCATTAAATAACCTTACGTTCTCACGATTCATTGATCGTTTGAATGACAATTTATAATAAACATCTATCCGTTGGCAAAATGTTTTTCAATGAAAAATTCACACTATAAATACATAAAATAATATATCTTATTTGAATTTATTTACTTTATAATTAAAAAACTATCGCATTATCTACCTGTCAGGTTCAGAGAGCATCTTTAGATGTCTATTTATAAAATTCCTCTTCCGCTCAATATTCTGGAAGCTGCACAAGAGCGTATTACCTGGACACTCAACACCCTACCCCGCGTTTGTGTCTCATTTTCTGGCGGTAAAGATTCAGGCTTAATGCTTCATCTAACCGCGAATCTGGCCAGAAAAATGGGCAAAAAAATATACGTTCTGTTTATCGACTGGGAAGCACAGTTTTCTTTAACTATTCACTATATTCAGTCCCTACGAGAGCAGTATGCAGATGTCATTGAAGAATTTTATTGGGTAGCGCTGCCTCTTACGACGCAAAACTCTCTTTCTCAATATCAACCCGAATGGCAATGCTGGGAACCTGATGTTGAATGGGTACGCCAGCCCCCGGGAGATGCAATAACCGATCCCGCTTATTTCCCGTTTTACCAGCCAGGCATGACTTTTGAACATTTCGTGCGTGAATTTGCCGAATGGTTTTCGCAAAAACGTCCTGCGGCCATGATGATCGGCATCCGGGCTGACGAGTCCTATAACCGTTTCGTTGCTATCGCCAGTTCGAATAAACAGCGTTTTGCCGACGATAAACCCTGGACTACGGCCGCACCAGGCGGTCATAGCTGGTACATTTACCCCATCTACGACTGGAAAGTGGCTGATATCTGGACCTGGTATGCAAATCATCAAAGTCTCTGCAACCCTCTGTATAACCTAATGTATCAGGCGGGCGTCCCTCTGCGTCAAATGCGAATTTGCGAACCTTTTGGCCCGGAGCAACGACAGGGATTATGGCTCTATCACGTTATCGAACCGGATCGCTGGGCTGCTATGTGCGCACGAGTCAGCGGTGTAAAAAGCGGCGGAATTTACGCCGGACATGACAATCATTTCTATGGGCATCGGAAAATCCTCAAGCCAGAGCATTTAGACTGGCAAGAGTATGCATTATTGCTGCTCAATAGCATGCCGGAAAAAACTGCGGAGCATTACCGCAATAAAATCGCCATTTATTTGCACTGGTATCAGAAAAAAGGCATCGAGGTTCCACAAACCCAGCAAGGGGACATTGGCACGAAAGATATCCCCTCCTGGCGGCGAATATGCAAAGTTTTACTCAATAACGATTACTGGTGCCGGGCATTATCATTTAGCCCTACGAAAGCGAAGAACTATCAGCGTTATAACGAACGGATAAAAGGAAAACGTCAGGAATGGGGGATACTATGCAACAACGATTAACGCAGGATTTAACCCAATTTCTCGCCAGCTTGCCGGAAGACGATCGCATCAAAGCGATTAATGAAATCCGCATGGCGATCCATCAGGTTAGCCCCTTTCGTGAAGAGCCGGTGGATTGTGTTTTGTGGGTGAAAAATAGCCAGCTCGTGCCGAATGATTACAACCCCAATAATGTGGCACCACCAGAGAAAAAACTGCTGCAAAAATCCATTGAAATAGATGGCTTTACGCAACCCATTGTGGTCACGCATACAGATAAAAATGCTCTGGAAATTGTTGATGGTTTTCACCGCCATGAAATAGGTAAAGGCTTATCATCGTTAAAATTACGCTTAAAAGGTTATTTGCCGGTGACCTGTCTTGAAGGTACGCGTAATCAACGCATCGCTGCAACAATTCGCCACAACCGCGCTCGTGGACGCCATCAAATCACCGCCATGTCGGAAATCGTCCGTGAACTCAGCCAGTTGGGATGGGACGATAATAAAATTGGCAAAGAGCTGGGAATGGACAGCGACGAAGTGCTGCGCCTGAAGCAAATTAACGGTCTGCAAGAGTTGTTTGCCGACCGTCAATATTCCCGCGCATGGACAGTTAAATAACTACAGCTGGCGCAGGCGTTCAGCTGCTGCCAGCAACGTCGATTCCTTCTTGGCAAAACAGAGACGAATCAGTTTATGTGGGAAGGGATCGGCGCAAAACACCGACAGAGGAATTGCCGCTACGCCGTGCTCCCGCGTCAGCCACTGGCAAAACTCAACATCATCCAGCGTAGACACGGCGCTGTAATCCACCAGCAAAAAGTAAGTACCTTCGCAGGGTAGTATCTCCAGCCGACTTTCACTTAAGGCGTTCACCAGGATATCGCGCTTCTGGCGATAAAAGTCCGGTAACGCAAGATAATGCTCAGGTTCTGCACGTAGCATATCGGCAAGCGCCAGCTGTGCCGGGGTATTCACCGAAAAGGTCAGATACTGATGTACCTTGCGAATTTCGGCACTGATGGGCGCTGGCGCAACGCAATAACCCACTTTCCAGCCGGTCATATGATAGGTCTTGCCAAATGAAGACACCGCCACCGCCCGCTCACGCAGCTGCGGATGCGCCAGCACGCTGACATGGCCCTGTTGTGAAAAGTTGATGTGCTCGTAGACTTCATCGCTAATGACAAAAATCTCGTGCCCGGCGATCGCCTGCCACAAAGCGGCGAAATCAGCCTGCTGCCAGACAGTTGCACTGGGGTTATGCGGGGTGTTGAGGATCACCAGTCGGGTGCGCTCGCTTAACAATGCGGCAAACTCCTGCCAGTTAACGCGAAAATGCGGTGGTTGCAGTGCCATACGCTTCACTATTCCCCCAGAAAGCGCGATGGCGGGGGCGTAACTGTCATAGCTGGGATCAAAACAAATCACTTCATCGCCATTGCGCACCAATGCGGTAATCGCCGCGTATAACGCCTCCGTCGCCCCTGCCGTTACGGTGATATCGCTATCGGCATCTGGTTGATAGCCATACAAACGTTCCGTTTTCTGAGCAATCGCCTCGCGCAATGCCTGCACGCCGCTCATGGGCGCGTATTGGTTTGCCCCCTGGGCAACGTGGTACGCCAGCCGCTCCTGTAAATAGCGCGGACCATCAAAATCAGGAAAGCCTTGCGACAGGTTAATCGCCTGGTGTTGCTGCGCCAGCGTGCTCATCTGGGTGAAAATAGTGGTGCCAAGTTTTGGAAGTTTGCTTTGTGGAATCAGAGGGTTATTTGTCATTTTTATTGTACCTGACGAAGTTGCGTGTTGAAGGCACTATAACACGATGCTAGTATTTGGCAATCAAGACGTTTAGATGTCTAAATAAAACAATAAGGACAACACAACATGCCTCACAATCCTATCCGCGTGGTCGTCGGCCCGGCTAACTACTTTTCTCATCCTGGAAGTTTCAATCACCTGCACGATTTTTTCACTGATGAACAACTTTCTCGCGCGGTGTGGATCTACGGCGAACGCGCCATTGCTGCGGCGCAAACCAAACTTCCGCCAGCGTTTGAACTGCGGGGGGCAAAGCATATTTTGTTTCGCGGTCATTGCAGCGAAAGCGATGTACAGCAACTGGCGGCTGAGTCCGGTGACGATCGCAGCGTAGTGATTGGCGTCGGCGGCGGCGCACTGCTCGACACCGCGAAAGCCCTCGCCCGCCGTCTCGGTCTGCCATTTGTTGCCGTTCCGACGATCGCCGCTACCTGCGCCGCCTGGACACCGCTCTCCGTCTGGTATAACGATGCCGGACAGGCGCTGCATTATGAGATTTTCGACGACGCCAATTTTATGGTGCTGGTGGAACCGGAGATTGTCCTCAACGCGCCGCAAGAATATCTGCTGGCGGGGATCGGTGACACGCTGGCGAAATGGTATGAAGCGGTGGTGCTGGCTCCGCAACCAGAAACGTTGCCGCTAACCGTGCGGCTGGGGATCAATAATGCACAGGCCATTCGCGACGTCTTGTTAAACAGTAGCGAACAGGCGCTTGCCGATCAGCAAAATCAGCAGTTAACGCAATCATTTTGCGATGTGGTGGATGCGATTATCGCCGGAGGTGGAATGGTCGGTGGTCTGGGCGATCGTTTTACGCGTGTGGCGGCGGCTCATGCCGTGCATAACGGTCTGACTGTCCTGCCGCAAACCGAGAAGTTTCTCCACGGCACCAAAGTCGCCTACGGAATTCTGGTGCAAAGCGCCTTGCTGGGTCAGGATGATGTGCTCGCGCAATTAACTGGAGCGTATCAGCGTTTTCATCTGCCGACTACGCTGGCGGAGCTGGAAGTGGATATCAATAATCAGGCAGAGATCGACAAAGTGATTGCCCACACCTTACGTCCGGTGGAATCCATTCATTACCTGCCGGTCACGCTGACACCAGATACCTTGCGTGCAGCGTTCGAAAAAGTGGAATCGTTTAAAGCCTGACGTACAAATTTAGCAGCAGCGCGCGCCGCCTTTTCCACCGTAGCGCGCGTCCTGCCGCTCACGGAAAAACTCTTCGTAGGTCATCGGCGTTTGATCGGGATGATTAACCCGCATATGTTCGACATAGTTGTCGTAATCAGGCATACCAATCATCAGCTTCGCCGCCTGACCTAAATATTTTCCGGCTTTTGCCAGTGAATCAAACATCAATACCTCCGGTAATCAGGTTGCTGAAATATTGCCGGATACGGCGCGAACGCCTTATCCGGACTGGAATTGCTGAGAGTAAGGGGAACGCTCGGCACTATACCAACATCCCCCCCTCACTCTGACTTTAGTGCGCGCCTTTTGCCTGCGCCACGATCTCTTCAACATTTTCCGGCATTGGCTCATACGGCGTTTCTTTCGCCGTCGGCTTCGGCTCTTTCAACGCCGCCAGTGCCGTCTTAATCGAGAACAGCGCCAGCACCACCACAACCACCATAAAGAAGATGGTCAACCCGGCATCCAGACGGTTGTTGAACACCAGTTGCGCCAGCTGTGACTCAGTATACTGCGACGGAATATTGCCGCTGTCGATCATTGCCTGGAACTTGTTAGCAATGGCCAGGAAGCCGACTTTCGCATCCGGGCTAAACGCTTTCTGCCAGCCTGCGGTCAGGGTACAAATCAGCAGCCAGGCCGTTGGTACCAGCGCCACCCAGGCGTAACGTTGACGTTTCATTTTGAACAGCACCACAGCACAGAGCATCAGCGCCATCCCTGCCAGCATCTGGTTGGCAATACCAAACAGCGGCCACAGAGTGTTAATACCGCCCAGCGGATCGACCACGCCCTGATGCAAGAAGTAGCCCCACGCCAGCACGCACAGCGCCGTTGCCAGCAGGTTAGCAGGCAGTGAATCGGTCCGTTTCAGGCCCGGAGAAACCACGCCCAGCAGATCCTGCAACATAAAGCGCGCAGCACGCGTACCTGCATCTACTGCGGTCAGAATAAACAGTGCTTCAAACAGAATGGCGAAGTGATACCAGAACGCCACATCCATCATGCCGCCCAGCGCGCCGTGCAGAATGTAGGCCATCCCCACCGCCAGGGTCGGCGCACCGCCCGCACGGGAAATGATCGACTGTTCACCCACTTCGCTGGCAATCTGGTTGAGCGTATCCGGGGTAATCGCAAAGCCCCAGCTACTCACCACCTGCGCGGCAGAAGCGACCACATCCGCCGTCCCTGCCGGAGCCAGCACCGCCATCGGGCTGTTCATGGCGAAGTAAACGCCCGGATCGATGATACAGGCAGAAACCAGCGCCATAATCGCCACGAAGGATTCCATCAACATCCCGCCGTAGCCAATAAAGCACGCCTGACCTTCGTTCGCCAACATCTTCGGCGTGGTGCCGGAAGAGATCAGCGCATGGAAGCCAGACACTGCGCCACAGGCGATGGTGATAAACAGGAACGGGAACAGGTTACCGGTCCATACCGGGCCAGTACCATCAACAAATTTGGTTAGCGCAGGCATGGTCAGCGTCGGGCGCATAATCAAAATGCCTACCGCCAGACCGACGATAGTCCCGATTTTCAGGAAGGTAGAGAGATAGTCACGCGGGGCCAGCAGCAACCACACCGGCAGCACCGCCGCCACAAAACCGTAGCCCACCAGCATCCAGGTCAACTGCACGCCGGTAAAGTCAAAGTACGGTGCCCAGGTCGGGCTTTCTGCCACCCAGCCGCCAGAGATAATGGCAAAAATCAGGAACACCAGACCAATCACCGACACTTCGCCAATACGCCCTGGACGCAGATAGCGCAGGTAGATCCCCATAAACAGCGCCAGCGGAATGGTGAACGCAACGGTATACGTTCCCCACGGGCTATGAGTCAGGGCTTTCACCACGATCATCGCCAGCACGGCAAGGATAATGACCATGATCATAAAGCAGGCCACCAGCGCAATCACCCCGGCGGTTGGCCCCATCTCTTCTTTGACCAGCTCACCCAGCGAGCGACCGTCACGGCGCGTAGAAACAAACAGCACCATGAAATCCTGCACCGCACCGGCGAGAACCACCCCGGCGAGCAGCCAGATCATCCCTGGCAGGTAGCCCATTTGCGCCGCCAGTACCGGCCCAACCAACGGACCTGCTCCGGCAATGGCCGCAAAATGGTGACCGAACAGCACTTTTTTGTCCGTCGGCACATAGTCCAGTCCGTCGTTATGGCGCACCGCTGGCGTCATACGCGTCGGGTCAACCGCCAGTACATTTTTGGCGATATACAGGCCATAAAAACGGTAAGCGATCAGATAGATACAGACCGACGCCACCACAATCCACAGCGCGTTGATCTGTTCCCCACGATTTAAAGCAATGTATCCCAGAGCAAATGCTCCCATTACAGAGAGCACTGTCCAGACGAGGTATTTCCCTGATTTGTTCATAGTTGTTATCCGTGTGCGTGTCCATAGAGATGTTACATTTTGTTTCTATAACATCTTTGTGCAATTTAACAACACAGCAACCATGTAAATCGGAGTTGAAACCAATATTTAACTTCACAATGTTAACTCGATCACTCCGTTAACCGAGTTTTCCTGCAATCTCATTTAATTCTGTCGGGTTCATCCCAAAACTGCCGTACCCAGCCGACAAGTGCAGCAACGCCGCCCCTGTTCATCGAAAACAACGATTTCCCAACTCTGATTTTGCCGCCCAAGATGCAGCGGTTGGCAGACGCCGCGTACCTTGCCTTCAGACACCGGGCGATGATGTGTGGCGTTAAGTTCCGTGCCCACCACACACTGCCCATCGCGGGTCATCATAAATCCGGCCATCGATCCCAAAGTTTCCGCCAGCGCCGCCGACGCGCCGCCATGTAGTAAACCGAACGGCTGATGAGTACGGATATCGACCGGCATTTCGGCTTCGAGTACATCATCGCCCAGACGGGTATACACAATTCCCAGATGCGCCACCATCGTGTTATCGCTGGTGGCGTTCAGCTCGTCGAGTGTTAAATGGCGTTTCCAGATCATGCTTATGCCCCCAGCGTTGAGCCGCCATCGACCACAATATCCTGTAGCGTGATATGGCTGGCGAGGTCAGAGGCGAGGAACAAAATCGTGTTGGCGATCTCTTGTGGACGGGCGATTTTTCCCAGCGGAATGCCGAGTTTAAACTGCTCGCCAAAGCCGCGAATACGCTGCTCTTCAGCGTCATCGCTCACCCACAGCGTGCGTTGCATATCGGTGTCGGTGGAGCCCGGTGAAACCACATTACAGCGCACACTGCTACCCGCCAGTTCCAGCCCGACACTCAACGCCAGGCTTTTCAGCGCCGCTTTCGACGCGCCATAAGCACTCATGCCAATACGCGGCGTGTGTGCGGCATCGGACGCCACAGTGACAATCGCCCCGCCCCGTTGGCGACGAAACTGGTTCATGGTTTGCTGAAACAGGTTAAACGCGCCGCCGACGTTGACCGCAAAAGTCTGCTGCCAGTCCTCCTTACTGAGCTGATCGGTCGCGCCCATGCGCAAAATTCCCGCCGCATTGACCAGCACGTCCAGTCGCTCCGTTTCAGCTAACAGTCGCTGACATACCTGCGCCACCTGCGCAGCATCGGCAACATCCATCACTTCGGTCGCAAAGGGATATTGCTCCTGAGCGAACACTTGATCAAAACCTGTGACTTTCGCTCCCGCTTCAACAAACGCCAGCGCCGTGGCGTAGCCGATACCTTTCCCCGCGCCAGTTACCCAGACATTTTTACCGCTGAAATCCATTATTTCACCTCGCGGGAGAGTAGCTTCCACCAGGCGTCGATGGTCGGGTTTTTCGCCAGCATGACAAAGTCGATATCGCCATGCACTTTGCGCCAGCGCGCCGCCAGCGCCATCATCCGCACCGAATCCAGACCGTAGTCGATCAAGTTGTCGTCATCGAACGGTTCATCGGACTCGTCCAGCAACGGCAGGATCACCTCACGCAGCGCCGCTTTGCTGGCAGGGATCGGGGCTGGCAGTAATTCTTCGGTCATCACCACCCGGCCAGAACGTCCGGCCACATAATTCAGCGACATCAAATGATCGTCACGACTGAAATCGGCCAGTGCATCCGCCACCATAAACGGTTTAATATCGCGCATAAATGCGTCGGTTGCGGTGGTCATACAGCCAATGTGGGCATATACCCCGGTAATAATCAGCTGGTTACGTCCACTCTCTTTGAGCATTTGCTCCAGCGGAGAACGATGAAACGCGCTGTAACGCCACTTCACCAGCACCGTGTCGTCGGCATCTGGCGTCAGGCGATCTACCACCTTTTGCTGTTCCGGCGAACGGGTCAGGCCCGGCCCCCACATATCATTCAACAGCGCCCGATCTTCATCGCTCTGCTCTTTCGGCTGGGCGGTGTAATAAACCGGAATATTGTGCTGTTTGCAGTAGTCGCGCAGCGCAGCAATATTCGCGATCACCTGCTCCATCATCGGGCAGTTCTCACCCCAGAAGCTGACAAAATAGTCCTGCATATCATGGATTAACAACGCGGCACGTTGCGGTTCAAAGGCCCAGTCGACTTTATTCTGCGGAATATCGTGAGACTCCGGCAGCGCGTAAGCCTGTAATTTTGGAATAGCCATCGTGTTCTCTCCTTCAGGCTGATGCGCGTGACGCCAGCCACTGACGTAATTGTTTTTTATCGACTTTCCCGACCGCCGTCAGCGGAAGTGAATCCACACACTCCACGCGATCCGGTAATTTAAATTCGGCAATACCCTGTTCACGCAGGAAACGACGCACCTGCACCGCGCGCAGCGGCTCTTTTATCACCAGATAAGCACAGCTTTTTTCGCCCATCAGCTCATCTTCCATGCTCACCAGTGCGGCGTAGATCACCGCCGGATGGCGCAGCAGCAGGTTTTCGATCTCTTCGGCAGCGATCTTCTCGCCGCCACGGTTGATCTGATCTTTCTCGCGCCCCTGCACGGTGATGTAACCCTCTGGATCAATAGAGATCAGATCGCCGGAACAGTAAAAACCGTTGGCATCAAAGGCGCTGGCATTGTGCTGTGGGCTTTTGTAATAGCCGCGGAAGGTGTACGGACCGCGCGTCATCAGGCGTCCAACTTCCCCTTGCGGCAGTGGATTTCCTTCAGCATCGGCAACCCACACTTCATCGTCCGGACACATTGGGTAACCCTGGGTATGGATAATTTTCTCCGCGCTATCATCTAGACGGGTGTAGTTCACCAGCCCTTCCGCCATGCCAAACACCTGCTGCAACTGGCAGCCAATCTCAGCGGGAATACGCGCCGCAAGTGTGGCAGAAAGACGTGCGCCGCCGACCTGTAACAGTTTTAGCGAGGCAAGCTGCGCCCGGCTTTCGCCTTCAGCCAGCGCCTGCAACCACAGGCTGACTGCTGGCGGCACCAGCGCGGTGACGTTCACCTGATGTTTTTCAATCAATGGGAAGCAAAGCGTGGCGCTGGGATCGGCCGCCAGAACAACCGTTCCTCCGGCAAGAAAGACGCCCAGCGATCCTGGCGAACTCATGGCGTAGTTATGAGCCGCCGGGATCGCGCACAGGTAGCGCGTCTGTTGTGTGAACTGACAAATCTCGACGCTACGACGCACGCTGTAGTAGTAGTCGTTATGAGTGCGCGGGATCAATTTCGGTGTGCCGGTGGTGCCACCGGAAAGCTGGAAATAGGCCACTTCATCAGCTGGTGACGGCGTGGCAGTAAAATCCTCAGCCGGATGGTTAATCGCATCCTGCAAGTTATGCTCACCGCTGTCGTTGTGCAGTTGCACCACGCGAATGGAGGAATGTTCTGTGACGAAAGTATTGAGGAAATCATCCCCGCTAAACAGCGCATGTTGGCGATCGGCAATCAGCAATGTGGGTTCAATCTGGCTGGCATAGGCGTTCAGTTCACTACGCTGATGGCTGAACAACGCCAGCACCGGCGCAACGCCCAGTTTCAGCAGCGCGAAAAAGGTAATGTAAAGTTCAGCGACGTTACCCAGTTGTACCAGCGCGGTTTCACCAGGTTTAATGCCCTGACGGCGCAAACTACACGCGAGGTTATCCGCCGCCTGATTCAGCTCCCGGTAACTCAACTGCCGCTCGCCGTCGATAACCGCGATGCTGTCACTCGCAGCGTGGCGAGTCAGAATGTCAGTCAGTGGCAAATCCTGCCAGTAGCCTTTTTCCCGATAGCGACGGGCAAACTCTTCCGGCCAGCGGGTGAATGGAATGCTCATCCTCACTCCTTAATGCAATCCAAAAACGTTCAACATGGTAGAAAGTTTGACGCCCGTTTCGCGCCACTCACCCAACGGTGACGACGCAGGCACAATCCCCGCTCCGGCAAACAGACGCACCTGATTTTCCCGCAGCTTCGCGCAGCGGATGGTCACCACCCACTCGCCGTTACCTTCGCTGTCACACCAACCCACAATGCCGCCAAACAGTTCGCGGTCGAACGGCTCCAGTTCAGCAATAACCTGGGTCGCGGCCTGATGCGGGAAACCGCTCAGCGCGGGAGTCGGATGCAGTAGACAGGCCAGAGTCAGTGCGTTTTCTTGCGAATTCGCTTTACCTTCAAAGGGAGTTGCGAGATGCCACAGCGTCGGCGTGGTGATCAGTTGTGGAGAAGAAGGAACGTGTAACTCACTACTGCGTTCGCGCAGTACCTCTTTCATCGCCTGAGTCACCAGTTCATGTTCATGGCGATCTTTTTCTGACGCCAGCAGACGATTACCCGCTTCGCGATCGAGCACTTCATCCGGTTGACGACGCGCGGAACCGGCTAACGGAATGGAGCTAAAACGCTCGCCGTCTTTACGTAGCAGCAGTTCCGGGCTGGCCCCCAGCAGAACACCACCATCAGCCAGCGGGACATGGAAGTTGTAACTAACCGGGTTTTGCGCAATCAACCGTTCCAGCAGTACGCCACTATCAATGAAGGCATCAGTGGTGATATCAATCAACCGTGACAACACCACTTTGTCGACCTGCGGCGTGGCAGTTAGTGCGGCGGCGCGGGCAACCATCTGTTCAAACGTGGTTTGTTCCGGAATTGCCCGGCGTTCCACCACGTTCAGAGACTGGCTGCGGGTGAAACGGCGGGCAGAAGATTGTTTTTCCTGACGGGAGAACGACTGCCAGGATTCAGGAATATACAGCGATGAAGGCTGACGTGGATCGAAGGGAATCGCCCCGACCATCACCGGATTTTTGATGCCCTGCGCTTTGGCATCGGCAAACAGCGCGGCGAGTTTTTGCTGGAAGGGACTGTCGGGCGAATCCCCGTTCACAGCCGGTTCATCGAAGCGGGCGAAACATCCTGACGTCGTAAAACTGCGGTACGGCGACATAAAGAAAAAGCGATTGGGCGCAAGTGTTGCCATGGTCTGCTGTACTTCCTCAGCCAGTGACGTATCCATATCATCCTCCACAAAATGATAAAGGCTTTAATAATGATTATCATTTATATTTTCGGTCGCTAACCTAAAAGCAAACGCGCACTATGTCAACTCTTGAGGTAACGCAATCTGCAACTCGGGGTTGCATCTGGTTGTGGTTACAATGAAAATGAGAAGCATTAACTTCATTAATAACAGGAAGCTGATTTGTGAGACTCGCCCCGCTCTACCGCAACGCCCTTCTATTAACAGGACTTTTGCTTTCAGGAATAGCCGCAGTTCAGGCCGCCGACTGGCCGCGTCAGATTACTGACAGCCGTGGCACTCATACCCTGGAAAGCCAGCCGCAGCGTATTGTTTCCACCAGCGTCACCCTGACCGGCTCACTGCTGGCTATTGATGCTCCGGTGATCGCCAGCGGCGCGACCACGCCAAATAACCGCGTCGCGGACGACCAAGGATTCTTGCGCCAGTGGAGCGATGTGGCGAAAGAACGCAAACTGCAACGGCTCTATATCGGCGAACCGAGCGCCGAAGCCGTTGCCGCGCAAATGCCGGATCTGATTTTAATTAGCGCAACTGGCGGGGATTCGGCGCTGGCGCTGTATGATCAGCTTTCTACCATCGCCCCGACATTAATCATCAATTACGACGACAAAAGCTGGCAGTCGCTGTTAACGCAACTTGGCGAAATTACCGGGCATGAGAAACAAGCGGCAGAGCGGATTGCGCAGTTTGATAAGCAACTGGCGGCGGCGAAAGAGCAAATCAAATTACCGCCGCAGCCGGTCACTGCCATTGTCTATACCGCCGCTGCACACAGTGCCAATCTCTGGACGCCGGAATCAGCACAAGGGCAGATGCTGGAACAACTCGGCTTTACGCTGGCGAAGTTGCCAGCAGGGTTAAACGCCAGCCAAAGCCAGGGCAAACGCCATGACATCATTCAGCTTGGTGGGGAAAATCTGGCTGCTGGGTTAAACGGTGAATCGCTATTCCTGTTCGCCGGTGATCAGAAAGACGCCGATGCGATTTATGCTAATCCGCTGCTCGCGCACCTGCCTGCAGTACAAAACAAGCAGGTTTATGCGCTGGGAACCGAGACGTTCCGACTGGATTACTACAGCGCCATGCAAGTGCTGGAACGACTTAAGGCGCTGTTTTAAGCATTAACTGTCAGACGCTGTCACCTGCGGCGGCGTCTGGCGAAAACGCCGCAACTCAACCAGCACCAGCAACAACAACACACCGATAATAAACAAAGCAAAACCGCTCGCGCTTGCGGAAGCAACCGGTGTCATCATCGCTCCCAAACCGCCCAGCAGCGCCGCGCCTATGGCATCGCCCGTCACGTTTTGCGCCGTCCACAAACCGTTAATCCGCCCTAACATCGCTTCCGGGGTTTGCGTTTGCAGCATTGTATATTGCAGCAACGAACTAACCGCGCTCAGCCAGCCGAACAGCGCCAGACAAACCACGCCTAAAATCCACATCGGCATCAGGCCAAACAGACCAATGGCGAGGAACGATCCCAGCGTGGAGAGCAGCATCAATAACCCTGGTCGCGCGCTATGTGCCAGCTTCCCGCTGGTTAACGCACCAATAGCCGCGCCGAGCGGGATCGCCGCATAGAGAAAACCAATCTGTGCCGCCGACATCTGCCAGTTGTCAGCCAGCGCCGGATACAGTACCCGCACCGCGCTCGCCATCGTCAATAAACCACCCAGCAGCGCAATCCCTCCCACCAGCGGACTGGCGAGCAGAAAACGAAAACCTGCCAGAAGTGATTTCAACGGATGCTCACGCGGCTGCGGTGGCGGTGGCAACGCCGGAAGGCTTAACAACGGCAGCAGGGTAATAAACGTGCCCGCTGCCGCCAGCCCGTAGTTCCAGGCTACGCCTCCGGTCGCCAGCAGTAAACCGCCAATCATGGGCGAAATCACCGACCCCAGACGCACGGTCAACATGGTGATCGCCCCGGCCTGCATTAAGTTTTCACGCCCTACCAGTGCAGGTGTCGCCGCCAGTAGCGCCGTAACGCCAAGCGATGCGAAAAAACCATCCCATAATCCGAGTAAATAGATTGCCAGCAATGACGGCTCCGGCAGCAGCGCGTTCAGGCACAGTCCAATGAAGCCAATGCCACAGGTGCCGCGCGCCAGCAAAATCACTTTTTTGCGCTCATAGCGATCCGCCAGCACACCGCCGACCATCAGGCCAACAAACATCGCGCCGCCGGTCAGCGTCACCGAAAGCCCCACCTGCCAGGTAGAATGCGTCATCATCTGGATCTGCACCGGCACCGCGACGCCGAGCAAACCCAGAGACACAATTGAGATAAAACGAGCGAGGAATACTGCGCGAAACGCCGGGTGCGTTTTCAACAGGCTGAGGTTAAGCAGCCAGGATTGTTTATTCATTACAATGCCTTGCCATCAAATATTTTAAATACCTATTCTTAGGCTGCACATGCTAACATATCCAAATAAGATCGATAACGATAATTAATTTCATTATCATGGGAGTTCGTATGTCTGGTTCTGTTGCCGTGACACGCGCCATTGCCGTGCCCGGATTGCTGTTATTACTGATTATCGCGACGGCATTAAGCCTGCTCATTGGAGCAAAATCACTCCCCGCTTCCGTCGTGCTGGAGGCCTTCTCCGGCACCTGTCAGAGCGCCGACTGCACCATCGTGCTCGACGCGCGACTGCCGCGCACCCTTGCCGGTTTACTGGCCGGCGGTGCGCTTGGGCTTGCCGGGGCGTTAATGCAAACCCTCACCCGAAACCCACTTGCCGACCCCGGCTTGCTTGGCGTGAACGCCGGAGCCAGCTTTGCCATTGTGCTGGGAGCTGCGCTGTTTGGTTACTCATCCGCGCAGGAACAACTGGCGATGGCCTTCGCCGGGGCGCTGGTGGCCTCGTTGATTGTTGCCTTTACCGGCAGCCAGGGCGGCGGGCAGTTAAGTCCGGTGCGTTTAACCCTGGCGGGCGTGGCGCTGGCGGCGGTGCTGGAAGGGCTGACCAGCGGCATCGCCCTGCTTAATCCTGACGTCTACGATCAACTGCGTTTCTGGCAAGCCGGTTCGCTGGATATTCGTAATTTACACACCTTAAAAGTGGTGCTGATCCCGGTGCTGATCGCCGGAGCAACTGCGCTATTACTGAGCCGTGCGCTGAACAGTTTGAGCCTTGGCAGCGACACCGCGACGGCGCTGGGCAGTCGCGTGGCGCGCACACAGTTGATTGGTCTGCTGGCGATTACCGTGCTTTGTGGTAGTGCGACGGCGGTAGTTGGCCCGATTGCCTTTATTGGCCTGATGATGCCGCATATGGCGCGCTGGCTGGTAGGTGCCGATCATCGCTGGTCGCTGCCCGTCACGCTACTCGCCACCCCTGCCCTGCTGCTGTTTGCCGATATCATCGGGCGGGTGATTGTGCCCGGTGAACTGCGCGTTTCCGTGGTCAGTGCGTTTATTGGCGCGCCGGTGCTGATCTTCCTCGTGCGACGTAAAACGCGAGGTGGTGCATGATTTACGTCTCTCGCCGATTAATCATCACCTGTTTGCTGCTGGTTTCCGCCTGTGTGGTTGCAGGTATCTGGGGATTACGTAGCGGTGCCGTCACGCTGGAAACCTCGCAGGTATTCGCCGCGTTGATGGGTGATTCGCCGCGCAGTATGACGATGGTGGTCACCGAATGGCGTTTGCCACGCGTGCTGATGGCGCTGTTGATTGGCGCGGCACTGGGCGTCAGCGGCGCGATTTTTCAGTCGCTGATGCGTAACCCGCTCGGCAGCCCTGACGTAATGGGCTTTAACACCGGGGCGTGGAGTGGAGTGCTGGTGGCGATGGTGCTGTTTGGTCAGGACCTGACGGCTATCGCGCTGGCAGCAATGGTGGGCGGCATTGTCACTTCGCTGTTGGTTTGGCTGCTCGCCTGGCGTAACGGTATCGACACCTTTCGGTTGATTATTATCGGCATCGGCGTCCGCGCCATGTTGGTGGCCTTTAATACCTGGCTGCTGCTGAAAGCGTCTTTAGAAACGGCGCTAACCGCAGGATTATGGAATGCCGGATCGCTCAACGGCCTGACGTGGGCAAAAACCTCGCCTTCCGCACCCATCATTATATTGATGCTCATTGCCGCCGCCTTGCTGGTGCGGCGAATGCGCTTGCTGGAAATGGGCGATGATACCGCGTGTGCGCTGGGCGTCAGCGTCGAACGTTCGCGGCTGTTAATGATGCTGGTTGCAGTGGTGCTTACCGCTGCGGCAACAGCGCTTGCCGGGCCGATTTCCTTTATTGCTTTAGTCGCGCCGCACATTGCCCGACGCATTAGCGGCACCGCTCGCTGGGGGCTGACCCAGGCGGCGCTGTGCGGGGCGCTGTTACTGCTGGCGGCCGATCTCTGCGCCCAACAACTGTTTATGCCGTATCAACTTCCGGTTGGCGTCGTTACCGTCAGCCTCGGCGGTATTTACCTTATCGTCTTGTTAATTCAGGAGTCTCGCAAAAAATGACCGAATCAGTAGCCCGTTTGCGCGGCGAACAGTTAACCCTGGGATATGGCAAATATACCGTTGCGGAAAATCTGACTGTAGAAATACCTGATGGTCACTTCACGGCAATTATCGGGCCAAATGGCTGCGGCAAATCAACATTGCTGCGCACGTTAAGCCGCCTGATGACGCCTGCTCACGGGCATGTCTGGCTGGATGGCGAGCACATTCAACATTACGCCAGTAAAGAAGTTGCCAGGCGGATTGGTCTGTTAGCGCAAAATGCTACCACGCCGGGAGATATCACCGTGCAGGAGCTGGTAGCGCGTGGGCGTTACCCGCATCAACCGCTGTTTACCCGCTGGCGCAAAGAAGATGAAGAAGCGGTAACGAAAGCGATGCAAGCCACGGGAATCACCCATCTGGCGGATCAAAGCGTGGATACCCTTTCTGGCGGACAACGCCAGCGGGCGTGGATCGCGATGGTGCTGGCCCAGGAAACGGCAATTATGCTGCTCGACGAACCCACGACCTGGCTGGATATCAGTCATCAGATTGATTTGCTGGAACTGTTAAGCGAACTGAATCGCGAGAAAGGCTATACCCTGGCGGCAGTGCTGCACGATCTTAATCAGGCCTGTCGTTACGCCAGCCATTTGATTGCACTGCGGGAAGGGAAAATTGTTGCTCAGGGAGCGCCGAAGGAGATTGTCACTGCTGAATTGATCGAGCGCATTTATGGTCTGCGCTGCATGATTATTGACGATCCGGTGGCCGGAACGCCGCTCGTGGTGCCGCTCGGACGAACGGCACCTTCAACCGCGAAGATTTAAACTAAGTGGTCTGCCATCATGGCATCCTGTTTTCTGGATGCCATCGCATGGCGCAACAGCACGCCACCACAAGCAACCATACCGCCGATCAGCGCCGAAAGGATCACAATAATCGCTTTGCCCGGACCGTCTTTTTTCACCGGCAACGTCGGACGCAACTGATATTTAAACGGCGTAAAATTCACATCGTTGACATTTGTTTTTGTTAATTGCTCGACGAGATACTGACGATTACGTAATTCACCATTCAGTTCCGCAACGTCAGTGACTGCTTTTTCAATTTCCAGTTTGCGTTCAATACCGTCTGCACCGAGAGAAATAGAGAAATCAGGGTCATCTTTAACGGCCTGACCATTACTGTATACGGGCTTTTTAATTCCTGCCGCGTTGGCAATGTCGAGTGAATAATTGAGGCGCTGAATGTTTGCATCAAGCTGATTTTTCGTTTTTATACGATCCTGCGCCAGTTTTTCTTTTTCAAACTGGGTTTTGATTTCCAGTTTATTACGGACGTTTTCTATCGACTCTTTCACCACCAACGCAGAGATATAATCGATATACCCGGCCAACACTTTCTGTGCCTCTTCACTGGTAGGTGCGGTGAAACTTAGCGTCCAGGAGGTATACAATGACGGTTCATCTTTTTTCTTACTGGCATTGTCATCCACCGCTTTCATTTTTTCGCTCAATGCGACAATTGCGCGATGCAAATCTAGTTCGTCGATTTTCGCCTCTTTCAATTGGTTCATAACATACGGCGATGAACGAAGATAATCTTCCAACAAACTAACAGACTGAAACTTCTTGATAAACAGGTTAAATGCTTCTGTACGATCAATTTTGATATCCAGATCCAGTACCCGAAGGTTAGTAAATATTTTCTCCAGCTCTTGCCATTGCACAGGTTCTGCCGGCGTTACAACCGCCGCACTGGTCCATTTTTGCGGTAGGATAAATGACACCAGCAACCCGATACAGGCAAAGGCAAAAACGACAGCCATGATCTGTTTTTTTGCGTGCCATAAAACTTCGATAAGATTAAGTAAATCAATTTCATTATTACTGGCTGGCGCCAGATGATAATCGGGAAAATGCGAGTCGCTTTCCTGCTTAATATTCAGTGTTGACATACGGTATAACCTGAAAATGAGTCCAATGAGGGTAAATTTCCACGGCGCACACTTTACCAGTTGGTGAGAATTATCCGAAGCTGAACTTTGTAAATTCCACGCAGCAAACGCAATGTTTGGCGCATTTTCAGACAAACCACTCAGCAAATATTAATACAACAAATAACAAAATCCATAATTATTTACCGTAATTATGGATTTGCATTTAAGATAAAGTTATTTATTTAGAGCAGCACGAATAATTGGTCCAATTTTTTCAAATGCTATTGGAGAAATAATATCCACATGCGCGCAATCCTGACGATAAATATCCAGCTCAGCTATCCACGGCGACCAGGCGCGTTCGGGGCTCATACCTTCCTGAAGCGTGCGTTCAGCAACAAACAGCGTCGCTTTACCGTCAAACGGTACGCTATGAGCAGTCGTCAGCAGACGCACTGCATCAGCGTAATTACCTTCAATGATGGTAAACAGCTCCGTCGACGCAGTCCCCTGCTGAGCAGCCAGGAAGGCCTCGCGTTCGCGGTTAATCTCCGCCAGCACTTCCGGGTCCAGACCATTAGCCTCTTTTTCCTGCCAGTTTTGCGTTTCTGGCGGCCAGGTATCCAGCAAGCCAAGAAATGCCACCTGTTCGCCACGGGCACGCAGCCGCGCCGCAATGCCCTGCGCCAGCGTACCGCCCAGCGAATAACCCAGCAGGTAATAAGGGCCGCGCGGTTGTTGTTTAAGTAACGTTGCCAGATGCGCTTCGCAGACTTCATCCAGGTTTGCCGCCGTCTGCATGGGGCCATGAGGGCGCGGCGACTGAATGCCGATAATCGACCATTGTGGATCGAGATAACGCGAGAGCACGCTAAACTGCCAGGCAAAACCGGATGCCGGATGGAAACAAAACAGCGTCGGGCCATTACCTTCACGCAACGGCAGAATGGTTTCGAATCCCATGCGCCGGGAGCTGTCTTCTTCACCATCAATAATCGTTGCCAGTTTAGCGACGGTTGACGCGACCATCACCTGCCCCGGCGTCACCTGGCGGGCAAACTGCCGACTTAACTGCGCTGCCAGTTTCATTGCCAGTAGCGAATGACCGCCAAGCGCAAAGAAATCAGCATCGGCATCCTGCACGTCACACCCCAGCAACGACGAGAATGCCGCGGCGATAATCGTTTCACTGCCCGCTTTCGGCGCTCGTCCCGGCGTTTGTGCCTTCAGTTCAGGCAACGGTAAGGCTTTGCGATCCAGCTTGCCGTTGGCGCTAAGTGGTAACTGTGGAAGTTGCAGCAGAACCACCGGCACCATATGCGGTGGCAATGTTTCGCGAAGCTGCGCCTGCAATGCGCTGGTATCCAACGGCAGGCCCGATTGCGACACCAGATAGCCCACCAATTGACGCGCATCACCACCAGTGGCTGCCGCCTGGTTAATCACACAGGCGTGGGTAACGGCCTGTTCGACATCCGGCAACGCTGCATCACGCGATCGATTTCGCCCAGTTCGATACGCTGCCCGCGAATTTTTAGCTGATCGTCACTGCGCCCGAGGTACTCCACCGCGCCGTTATCCAGCCAGCGGGCAACGTCTCCGGTACGGTACATCCGTTCACCTGGGGCAAAAGGATCGGCAATAAAGCGGCTGGCGGTCAGATCGGGTCGTCCAAGATACCCCTGCGCCAGTTGAATGCCGGTGAGATAGAGATCACCCGCCACACCCGGCGGCACCGGATGCATCATCGCATCAAGAATACGCAGACCCGTATTCCATACCGGATAACCAATCGGCACACTGCTACCGCGCACCTGTGCCAGTTCCTCGCCAAAAGCCGGATACCAGCTGACATCTACCGCCGCTTCCGTCGGGCCATATAGATTATGCAACGGCACGCTGGTTAACTGTTGCCATTCGCGGCATAAATCGGCCGGTAAGGCTTCACCGCTACAGAAAACCTGTTTCAACGTCGCGCAACTCTGGCGAGCGGTTTGCGGCGTCAGCGATGCAACAAATGCCGCCAGCATCGACGGCACAAAGTGCGTGGTCGTTACGCCATATTCGGCAAAGAATTGCTGCATAGCGAGCGGGTCGCGGTGCGCTTCCGGTTCAGCCATCACCAGTTTAGCCCCGGCAATAAACGGCCAGAAAAACTCCCACACCGAGACATCAAAGCTGCACGGCGTTTTTTGGGCAACGACATCTTCGCCTGTAAGCGGATAATGATTTTGCATCCAAAGCAGGCGGTTAACGATAGCCGTCTGCCCGACCATTACTCCTTTCGGCCTGCCGGTGGAGCCAGAGGTAAAGATGATATAGGCCGTGTGATGCGGTTGTGAAAGTTGCAGCGGCGCACTGCCCTGTGCGGTAAGCGGGGCGTTATAGCAAAGGCTGGTTAAATCAGGAACATCGGCAAAGCGCGGCAGTTGATCGTCGGTGGTGATTAACAGTGACGGACGCGCATCTTCCAGCATCATCTTCAGGCGATCGTCCGGATAGCCGGTATCCAGCGGTAACCAGGCCGCACCTGCTTCAACAATCGCATGTAGCGCCAGGGTCAAAAAGACCGAGCGCGGTAGTGCCACCGCCACGCTGTCGCCCGGTTTAACGCCGCGCTCACGCAGCAGATTCGCCAGCGCTACCACCTGCTCGCGCATTTCCCGATAGCTGAACTGGTAACGCGCATCTGCCAGCGCCGGAGCATCCGGTGTTTTTGCCGCTTGCTCTGCCACCAGCGCACTCAGCGTGGTTTCTGGAATCTCAACCTGAGTGGCGTTGATCTGCGCCAGCTGCGCATATTCACCTGGCAGCATAATATCGACATCGCCGCACAACAGCGCCGGATCCGCGGCGAACTGGGCGATCAGCATTTTCAGGCGTTCAGCATGCTGGATTAACGTTGACTCAGCGTAACGCTGTTTATTGGCGAGGATCTCAATACTCAAATCACCGTGTTCATCCGGGAAGAGCGCCAGTTCAAGGTCATTAACCGGACCGGTTGCCAGTGTATGGGTTTGCGCCTGAACACCAGGAATATCCAGTTGGTAATCAAATACCTTGATATTGAGTACCGGACCAAACAGCGGTTCATCACCTGCCGCTCGCCCGCTGTCACGGACAATTTGTTCGGCATCGTAACGTTGATGACGACGCATTTTTTTCAGTTGTGCTGCCAGTCGGGTTGCCAGTTCCGGTAGCGTTTCTTGCGCCGCAATGTGAATACCCAACGGCAAAACGTTGAGCACGGGTCCGGTAGCCGTCAACGCCGCCGAGCCCAGTCGACGCATAAAGATAAATCCGGCGGCGTAGTCCATGCGATTGCACAATCGCCCCAGCCACAAAGCCGTCAGCGCAAGGGCTAAATCGGTACGCTGCACACCTGAAAGTTGCGTAGCCAGCTGGCGGAATTCCCCGTCAGTAAATTCCAGTTTCAGGCGCAGAATATCTGCCGAAGCGCTGCGCCCCGGTAAAGGTGCCGGGGAAAGTGACGCGGGCGGCGGCAGTTGACGACGCTGTTCCGCCCAGAATGCCGCATCACGCTGCCAAGCTTCGCTTTCGCGGTATTGCTGGTACTCTTCCACTACATCAGCGAAAGGCGTAAACGGCGAAGCAGGCGTTGGTTCGCCACGCAGCCATGTGCAGTAAATATTGGCGATCTGGCGGGTAATGGCCGGGAAACTGAAGCCATCGACCAGCAAATGGTGGTAACGCTGATACCAGTACCAGCGGTTATCCGCCACCTGTATCAGCTGATGAAAGACCAGTGGTTTACCGCTATCGACGCGCAGATCTTGTTGCAAATCCGCCTGCATTAATGCCTGCGCAGTACCGTGTGGATCAATGTTGGTTCGCAGGTCGATAATTTCTGGCAGTTCGAACGTCAGCGCATCATCGACCCACTGCCAGACTTCGCCGTTATCTTCCGTAAAACGCATCCGCAGTGTATCTGCTTGCGCTAATCCGGCAACCACCGCGCGGGCCAGTAATGGCACATCAACCTCTCCGGTTAACTCAACGTAATGCGCCACGCTCCAGGCGGAGGGTAAATCCGACAGTTTTTCTGCCATCCAGATGCCGGGCTGTGCAGCGACCAAAGGTAAATGCTGGCTCATTGCGCCTCCTGCAACTGGGTGAAATTCGCCGGTGTCAGAGTACGCCAGTGGGCTTCCAACCACTGCTGGCAGGACTCTTGTGACTGCGGCTGACACACAATGTCCCAGCCTGCAGGTAAGGCGCATTGTTGCGGCCACAGACTGAATTGCCCCTGCGCATTGCGCAAAATGTAAAACGCTCCCTGTGGATCATCGAAGGGATTACTGAATGCCATATTCAACTCCTGTCATGGAAAAGTGGTTGCCAGAGGTCGATTAGCCCCTGCATCAAGCCACCGCGCCAACAAAGCGCATCATGTCCGCCGTCAACCTGACGCCAGAAAATGGATTCTTTTATGGGGTGTAATTGCGCATACAGCGCCTGATTGGCCCGCATGATCATCGACTCGCGAATACCCGCTTCCAGCACAATGCGCAGACCTTCGGCGCTAACTTCACCAGCTTTTAGCTTTTCAAGTAACACGCCCTCTTGCTGCCCGCCCCGATGCGGCCACCAGTACGATCCTGACTGGCTTAATACACAGCCAAAGCGTTCAGGCCAGTGCAGTCCGGCATACAGCGCGGAAAGTCCACCAAAACTCTGCCCGGCGACCACGGTGCGATCGGCGCGATCGCTAAAAGGGGCAATAGCTTTCACCTGGGGTAATAACTCTTGCTGTACTGCCAGCCAGAAATCGGCATTACACGGCAGTTCGTGGGCGCGGTGCGTGGTGTCGATAGCGTCGATCAACACATACACGGCGGGAGGAAGTTGCTGACGATGGGTCAGCGAAGTCAGCACAGGCCAGACGGGCATACTCTGCGCCCAAAATTCGCCATCGAGCAAAACTGCCAGCGGGCGTTCTTCTGCTGTTGCATCACCGGTGGTAAAAATCCATACACGGCGTGAATTTTTCAACCGTTCACTTTTCCAGATAATTTCTTTGGCAGGCGTTTCTGGCGCTTGCGGACAATCCCAACCCGGTTGCAGTGGCGCTTGCGGCATTTCGAGTGCAGAAACAGCGTGCCCTCGCCCGCCTTTCCAGCTTTGTGGATTCAGCGGATCGGCTATCGCCTGGGGGAGTAATTTTTGCCATCCCTCGCGTAACTCGAGGCGATCAGGGGATGGTGCAGAAAAAATGTCATCGCGTTCGGTGGGAATAAAGCAGTAGCTGCCGCGCCAATCGGCATTGAGTTGTGTCGTCCACAGCCAGACATCGGTACCTGCAATTCGCTGCATCGACTGGGGTTGGCTGTTCTGATGGTGATCGGTGACGCCAGTAATGTAGACCCATACGCGCTTTATCGTCGAGTAGTCTTCAGAACCTTGTGGATCACGCCACCAGAAAGTGACCTGATACATTTCGTCATTAAGACGCTGCCATTCCGGGCCATGTTTCGACTGCCACCAGCTATCACTTCCCACCTTTAACGCCGCCACATCATAACCTTATGTTTATTGTGATTTTTTTCATTGATTGCAGAAATATATTGATAATATTATTGATAACCATTTGCATTTGCAATAGCGTAATGGCGCGCCGTGGGAAGCGCGGACATTAATTAACCAACTGCACTGCGTGTCTTTCAGGATCAAAGGTTTTCGCGGTAGCGGGATGCGTCGTGTTGATGACGACCATGCCCGACAGTTGCAATTCGTGGCAAAAATGCAGGAATAAAACAATGAACAAGAAGATTCATTCCCTGGCCTTGTTGGTCAATCTGGGGATTTATGGGGTAGCACAGGCACAAGAGCCAACTGATACTCCTGTTTCACATGACGATACCATTGTCGTTACCGCCGCCGAGCAGAACTTGCAGGCGCCTGGCGTTTCGACCATCACCGCAGATGAAATCCGCAAAAACCCCGTCGCCCGCGATGTGTCGGAGATTATCCGTACCATGCCAGGCGTTAACCTGACCGGTAACTCCACCAGTGGTCAGCGTGGTAATAACCGCCAGATTGATATTCGCGGCATGGGGCCGGAAAACACGCTGATTTTGATTGACGGCAAACCGGTCAGCAGCCGTAACTCGGTGCGTCAGGGCTGGCGTGGCGAGCGCGATACCCGTGGTGATACTTCCTGGGTGCCGCCTGAAATGATTGAACGTATTGAAGTTCTGCGTGGTCCGGCAGCTGCGCGTTATGGCAACGGCGCGGCGGGCGGCGTGGTTAACATCATTACCAAAAAAGGCAGCGGCGAATGGCACGGCTCCTGGGATGCTTATTTCAACGCCCCAGAACATAAAGAGGAAGGTGCCACCAAACGTACCAACTTCAGCCTGACCGGCCCGCTGGGTGATGAATTCAGCTTCCGTTTATATGGCAACCTCGACAAAACTCAGGCTGACGCGTGGGATATTAACCGGGGGCATCAGTCCGCGCGTGCCGGTACATATGCGGATACGCTGCCCGCCGGGCGCGAAGGGGTGATCAACAAGGATATTAATGGCGTAGTTCGCTGGGACTTCGCGCCTCTGCAATCACTCGAACTGGAAGCAGGCTACAGCCGCCAGGGCAACCTGTATGCGGGCGACACACAGAACACCAACTCCGATTCCTATACCCGCTCAAAATATGGTGATGAAACTAACCGCTTGTATCGCCAGAACTACTCGCTGACCTGGAACGGCGGCTGGGATAACGGTGTGACCACCAGCAACTGGGTACAGTACGAACACACGCGTAACTCGCGTATTCCGGAAGGTCTGGCGGGCGGCACCGAAGGGAAATTTAACGAAAAAGCGACACAGGATTTCGTCGATATCGATGTTGATGACGTGATGTTGCACAGCGAAGTTAACCTGCCGATTGATTTCCTTGTTAACCAAACGCTGACGCTGGGTACGGAGTGGAATCAGCAGCGGATGAAGGACTTGAGTTCCAACACCCAGGCGCTGACCGGAACGAATACCGGTGGTGCTATTGATGGCGTGAGCGCCACCGACCGTAGCCCATATTCAAAAGCAGAAATTTTCTCGTTGTTTGCCGAAAACAACATGGAGCTGACTGACAGCACCATCGTAACGCCGGGGCTGCGTTTCGATCATCACAGCATTGTTGGCGATAACTGGAGTCCGGCGCTGAACATATCGCAAGGTTTAGGCGATGACTTCACGCTGAAAATGGGCATTGCCCGCGCCTATAAAGCGCCGAGCCTGTACCAGACTAACCCGAACTACATTCTCTACAGTAAAGGTCAGGGCTGTTACGCCAGCGCGGGCGGCTGCTATCTGCAGGGGAACGATGACCTGAAAGCGGAAACCAGTATCAACAAAGAGATTGGTCTGGAGTTCAAACGCGACGGCTGGCTGGCGGGTGTCACCTGGTTCCGTAACGATTATCGCAATAAGATTGAAGCGGGCTATGTGGCTGTAGGGCAAAACGCAGCCGGCACCGATCTCTACCAGTGGGATAACGTGCCGAAAGCAGTGGTTGAAGGTCTGGAAGGATCGTTAAACGTACCGGTTAGCGAAACGGTGATGTGGACCAATAACATCACTTATATGCTGAAGAGTGAAAACAAAACCACGGGCGACCGTTTGTCGATCATCCCGGAGTATACGTTGAACTCAACGCTGAGCTGGCAGGCACGGGAAGATTTGTCGATGCAAACGACCTTCACCTGGTACGGCAAGCAGCAGCCGAAGAAGTACAACTATAAAGGCCAGCCAGCGGTTGGACCGGAAACCAAAGAAATCAGTCCTTACAGCATTGTGGGTCTGAGCGCGACCTGGGATGTGACGAAGAATGTCAGTCTGACCGGCGGCGTGGACAACCTGTTCGACAAGCGTTTGTGGCGTGCGGGTAATGCCCAGACCACAGGCGATCTGGCAGGAGCCAACTATATCGCCGGAGCCGGGGCGTATACCTATAACGAGCCGGGACGTACGTGGTACATGAGCGTTAATACTCACTTCTAATGCTAACGTCAGATTGTTGACAAAGTGCGCGTCGTTCATGCCGGATGCGGCGTGAACGCCTTATCCGGCCTACAAAAATCTTGCCAATTCAATATATTGCAGGATCACGTAGGCCTGATAAGCGTAGCGCATCAGGCAGTTTTGCGTTTGTCATCAGTCTCAAATATGGTCGACATGAAAACTACGCATACCGCCCTCCCCTTTGCCGGACATACGCTGCATTTTGTTGAGTTTGATCCGGCGAGTTTTCGCGAGCAGGATTTACTCTGGCTGCCGCACTACGCGCAACTGCAAAACGCTGGGCGGAAACGCAAAGCCGAACATTTGGCCGGGCGGATCGCTACTGTTTATGCGTTGCGGGAATATGGCTATAAATGTGTACCCGCAATCGGCGAGCTACGCCAACCTGTGTGGCCTGCGGAGGTATACGGCAGTATTAGCCACTGCGGGACTACGGCATTAGCCGTGGTATCTCGTCAACCGATTGGCATTGATATTGAAGAAATTTTTTCTGCGCAAACAGCGGCAGAATTGACAGACAACATTATTACGCCAGCGGAACACGAGCGACTCGCAGACTGCGGTTTAGCCTTTTCTCTGGCGCTGACACTGGCATTTTCCGCCAAAGAGAGTGCATTTAAGGCAAACAAGATACAGGCCGCTCCAGGTTTTCTGGATTATCAGATAATTAGCTGGAATAAACAGCGGATCATCATTCGACTAGAGGATGAGCAGTTTGCTGTGCACTGGCAGCTTAAACAAAAGATAGTCATAACGCTGTGCCAACACGATTAATTGACAACATCTGGTACGGTTCGCCCGCAGCCATCACTGACCGCGGGCGAAAGTGTAAAGCAGGTGCCTTACCATCCTGACCTGACAACCGGATATGCGGGGATTACTCCCCGCACAACGGCTACTTCTTCGGTTCGTAAGCGAGAACAGCCTTAAACTCAATATTACGTTCCTTTACGGTGAACTCACACAGTGAGTCTCCGACCAGAAGCGTAAATCCCAGCACCGTTAAACACAGCACTATGACTGCCACAAGGGCATATTTCGTCAGCATGTTTATATTGCCTCCATGCGAAGAAGGGACTACCATCCGAGTTGTTGAGGTTCGGAGTGGCAGCCCCAGGGTTGATAGAAATATCTCCTGGGGCTTCATCTTTCCAGACCTCAGAGTAAACCTGAAACCGGAAAGCTTCAGGCACCCGCCGTTATCTTACCCTTCCTTAGCAAAATAGCTGTTTATTTATACAGTTAATCCTGTTTCGGACTTCTGTCGGCAAAACTGATCATTGCCCTTAAAACGAAATCGCCCGCAGCCATCACTGACCGCGGGCGAAAGTATAAAGCAGGTGCCTTACCACCCTGACCTGACAACCGGATATGCGGGGATTGCTCCCCGCACAACGGCTACTTCTTCGGTTCGTAAGCGAGAACAGCCTTAAACTCAATATTACGTTCCTTTACGGTGAACTCACACAGTGAGTCTCCGACCAGAAGCGTAAATCCCAGCACCGTTAAACACAGCACTATGACTGCCGCAAGGGCATATTTCGTCAGCATGTTTATATTGCCTCCATGCGAAGAAGGGACTACCATCCAAATTGTTCGGGTTTGGAGTGGCAGCCCCAGGGTTGATAGAAATATCGTCCTGGGGCTTCATCTTTCCAGACCTCAAAGTAAACCTGAAACCGGAAAGCTTCAGGCACCCGCCGTTATCTTACCCTTCCTTAGCAAAATAGCTGTTTATTTATACAGTAAATCCTGTTTCGGACTTCTCACTCCCCATTTGATCAACCGAAGCTGAACCCGTTTTTTTCTGCATGCCTCAATCGTCAAAATTCTTCGCCGCCAGCCAGCTATGACGCAACTGGTCACATTGCAAAAGTAGCCAAATTGCTTCAGTCACAATCAGTTCACCATCACCAAAGAAAGAAACATTCCAGAACTTCCGCATCTCGCCCAGCCGCTCCGACTTCTATACTGAATAGAAAACGCCAACATAAGAGAAACCTATGCCATTACCCGATTTTCATGTTTCTGAACCTTTTACCCTCGGTATTGAACTGGAAATGCAGGTGGTTAATCCGCCGGGCTATGACTTAAGCCAGGACTCTTCAATGCTGATTGACGCGGTTAAAAATAAGATCACGGCCGGAGAGGTAAAGCACGATATCACCGAAAGTATGCTGGAGCTGGCGACGGATGTTTGCCGTGATATCAACCAGGCTGCCGGGCAATTTTCAGCGATGCAGAAAGTCGTATTGCAGGCAGCCGCAGACCATCATCTGGAAATTTGCGGCGGTGGCACGCACCCGTTTCAGAAATGGCAGCGTCAGGAGGTATGCGATAACGAACGCTATCAACGAACGCTGGAAAACTTTGGCTATCTCATCCAGCAGGCGACCGTTTTTGGTCAGCATGTCCATGTTGGCTGCGCCAGTGGCGATGACGCCATTTATTTGCTGCACGGCTTGTCACGGTTTGTGCCGCACTTTATCGCCCTTTCCGCCGCGTCGCCGTATATGCAGGGAACGGATACGCGTTTTGCCTCCTCACGACCGAATATTTTTTCCGCCTTTCCCGATAATGGCCCGATGCCGTGGGTCAGTAACTGGCAACAATTTGAAGCCCTGTTTCGCTGCCTGAGTTACACCACGATGATCGACAGCATTAAAGATCTGCACTGGGATATTCGCCCCAGTCCTCATTTTGGCACGGTGGAGGTTCGGGTGATGGATACTCCGTTAACCCTTAGCCATGCGGTAAATATGGCGGGATTGATTCAGGCTACCGCCCACTGGTTACTGACGGAACGCCCGTTCAAACATCAGGAGAAAGATTACCTGCTGTATAAATTCAACCGTTTCCAGGCCTGTCGCTATGGGCTGGAAGGCGTCATTACCGATCCGCACACCGGCGATCGTCGACCGCTAACGGAAGATACCTTGCGATTGCTGGAAAAAATCGCCCCTTCCGCACATAAAATTGGTGCATCGAGCGCGATTGAGGCCCTGCATCGCCAGGTCGCCAGCGGTCTGAATGAAGCGCAGCTGATGCGTGATTTCGTCGCCGATGGCGGCTCGCTGATTGGGTTGGTGAAAAAGCATTGTGAGATCTGGGCCGGTGACTAAGCCGGGAATTGCCTTACAGAAGAATATCCCTGACAATGGTGTTTTAACTTACATTTAACAATGTTATGAAACACCCTTTAGAAACCTTGACCACCGCAGCAGGCATCTTGCTGATGGCTTTTCTCTCTTGCCTGCTGCTGCCCGCCCCCGCACTGGGGCTGACGCTGGCACAAAAACTGGTGACCACGTTCCATCTGATGGATCTTAGCCAGCTTTACACTTTATTGTTTTGCCTGTGGTTTTTAGTGCTGGGCGCTATTGAGTATTTTGTTCTGCGCTTTATCTGGCGACGCTGGTTCTCGCTGGCGGATTAAACGTCGATTATCGCCGTACTTCGCGGCATACTTTGCTTATTCTCCTTCGCCTAAAGGAACGTTTATGGATAAGCAATCACTGCACGAAACGGCGAAACGCCTGGCCCTTGAGTTACCCTTTGTCGAGCTTTGCTGGCCTTTTGGCCCGGAGTTCGATGTGTTTAAAATTGGCGGCAAGATTTTTATGCTGTCGTCGGAGCTGCGCGGTGTTCCCTTTATCAATTTGAAGTCCGATCCACAAAAATCCCTGTTAAATCAGCAAATATACCCAAGCATTAAGCCAGGGTATCACATGAATAAAAAGCACTGGATTTCGGTGTATCCCGGCGAGGAAATCTCCGAAGCGTTACTTTGCGATCTGATCAACGATTCGTGGAATCTGGTGGTTGATGGTCTGGCTAAACGCGATCAAAAAAGGCTGCGCCCTGGCTAAAGTGGAAATCTATAGCGCATTTTTCTCGCTTACCATTTCTCGTTGAACCTTGTAATCTGCTGGCACGCAAAATTACTTACACATGGAGTCTTTATGGATATCATTTCTGTCGCCTTAAAGCGTCATTCCACTAAGGCATTTGATGCCAGCAAAAAACTTACCCCGGAACAGGCCGAGCAGATCAAAACTCTCCTGCAATACAGCCCATCCAGCACCAACTCCCAGCCATGGCATTTTATTGTTGCCAGCACGGAAGAAGGTAAAGCGCGTGTTGCCAAATCCGCTGCCGGTAATTACGTGTTCAACGAGCGTAAAATGCTTGATGCCTCGCACGTCGTGGTGTTCTGTGCAAAAACTGCGATGGACGATGCCTGGCTGAAGCTGGTTGTTGACCAGGAAGATGCCGATGGCCGCTTTGCCACGCCGGAAGCGAAAGCCGCGAACGATAAAGGTCGCAAGTTCTTCGCCGATATGCACCGTAAAGATCTGCATGATGATGCAGAGTGGATGGCAAAACAGGTTTATCTCAACGTCGGTAATTTCCTGCTCGGCGTGGCGGCGCTGGGTCTGGACGCGGTACCCATCGAAGGTTTTGACGCCGCCATCCTCGATGCAGAATTTGGTTTGAAAGAGAAAGGCTACACCAGTCTGGTGGTTGTTCCGGTAGGTCATCACAGCGTTGAAGATTTTAACGCGACGCTGCCGAAATCTCGTCTGCCGCAAAGTATCACCTTAACCGAAGTGTAATTATCCTGACAGCCGGGACCCCATCCCGGCTCAGATTGCTGACAAAGTGCCTTATCCTGCCTACAAGTTCGTGCCAATTCATTCAAGGTAGGCATGATAAGCGTAGCGCATCAGGCAATTTTATATTTGCCATCAGCCCTCGCAGGAAATTCTTCCATCAGATTCTCCTGATTTGCATAACCCTGTTTCTGCCGTCATCATAGGCCGCTGTTGTATATAGGAGACGTTATGCAGGATTTAATATCCCAGGTTGAAGATTTAGCGGGTATTGAGTTTGATCACACCACCTCGATGGTGATGATTTTCGGTATTATTTTTCTGACCGCCGTTGTAGTGCATATTATTTTGCACTGGGTGGTACTACGTACCTTCGAAAAACGTGCCATCGCCAGCTCACGGCTGTGGCTGCAAATCATTACCCAAAATAAACTCTTCCACCGTTTAGCTTTTACCCTCCAGGGGATTATCGTCAATATTCAGGCGGTATTCTGGCTGCAAAAAGGCACCGAAGCGCTGATATTCTGACCACCTGCGCGCAGTTGTGGATCATGATGTATGCGCTGCTTTCTGTCTTCTCTCTGCTGGATGTTATTTTGAATCTGGCACAGAAATTCCCGGCGGCAAAACAGTTGCCGTTAAAAGGGATATTTCAGGGGATTAAACTGATCGGCGCGATTCTGGTCGGCATTTTGATGATCTCACTGCTGATTGGTCAGTCGCCAGCAATTCTGATCAGTGGTCTTGGCGCGATGGCCGCCGTGCTGATGTTGGTGTTTAAAGATCCGATTCTTGGTCTGGTTGCAGGCATTCAGCTTTCCGCAAACGATATGCTGAAACTGGGCGACTGGCTGGAAATGCCAAAATACGGCGCGGATGGCGCGGTGATCGATATCGGCTTAACCACCGTCAAAGTGCGCAACTGGGACAATACTATTACCACTATTCCCACCTGGTCGCTGGTATCTGACTCCTTTAAAAACTGGAGCGGGATGTCAGCCTCTGGCGGGCGACGTATTAAGCGCAGTATCAGTATTGATGTCACCAGTATTCGTTTTCTTGATGAAACTGAAATGCAGCGGCTGAATAAAGCGCATTTGTTAAAGCCTTATTTAACCAGCCGCCATCAGGAAATTAATGAGTGGAATCGCCAGCAAGGTTCTACGGAGTCGGTATTAAACCTGCGCCGAATGACCAATATTGGAACCTTTCGTGCCTATCTGAACGAATATCTGCGTAACCATCCGCGGATTCGTAAAGATATGACCTTAATGGTGCGCCAGTTAGCTCCGGGCGATAACGGTTTACCGCTCGAGATCTACGCGTTTACTAATACGGTGGTGTGGCTGGAATATGAAAGCATTCAGGCTGATATATTCGACCATATATTTGCGATCGTCGAAGAGTTTGGTCTGCGACTTCATCAGTCGCCAACCAGCAATGATATTCGCTCCCTGGCAGAAGCATTTAAGCAGTAATTAAAAAACCGCTCTCATCGAATGGATGAGAGCGGTTGTCATCGTGTTGTTGGATGCTGCGTGAATGCCTTATCCAACCTGCACTATTATTTCGCTTTCCGACGCAGCGTTTTAAACGCCACAAACAGGAATACAATCCACACCGGCAGCAGAATTGCCGACAAGCGCATATCATCCATCGTGCACATCAGCAGCAAAATCATGCCGAGGAAGGCGATGCAAAGATAGTTGCCGAACGGATAGAGCAGCGCCTTAAATTGTGTTTCACGCCCCTGACGTCGCATCGCTGCACGAAAACGCAGATGCGCCAGACAGATCATAATCCAGTTCAACAGCAACGTTGCTACCACCAGCGCCATCAGCAGACCAAACGCTTTTTGCGGCAGCAGATAGTTAATCAGCACCACCAGCGAAGTGATCGCTCCGGAAAGCATCAGCGAGTTGATCGGCACGCCGCGATGGCTAACACGGGTAAGAAACTTCGGCGCATTCCCCTGCACAGAAAGACCAAACAGCATCCGGCTGTTAGAGTAAACCCCGCTGTTGTACACCGATAATGATGCCACCAGAATAACGAAGTTCAGCGCAGAAGCCACCACGTTGCTGTCAAGATTATGGAAAATCATCACAAACGGGCTACTGTTGGATTTCACTTCCACCCACGGATAGAGTGCCAGTAAAACCACCAGTGAACCGATATAAAACAGCAGGATGCGATACACCACCTGATTCACTGCTTTCGGGATGCTTTTTTCCGGATCGCGTGCTTCTGCCGCAGTAATCCCAATCAGCTCCAGACCGCCGAAGGAGAACATAATTACCGCCAGCGACAAAATCAGCCCATTCCAGCCGGTGGCAAAAAAACCACCGTAGCGCCAGAGGTTGTCGATACTGGCTTTCTCGCCGCCGTGACCAGAAAACAGCAGCCACAGGCCAAAGCCGATCATACCGATGATCGCCAGCACTTTAATCAGCGCAAACCAGAACTCGGTTTCGCCATATAAGCGCACGTTCACCAGGTTAACGGCGTTGATGATAATAAAGAAGGCGGCAGCCCAAATCCACGTTGGAACATCCGGGAACCAGTACTGCATATAGATGCCCGCAGCGGTCAGCTCTGCCATTCCCACCAGCACGAACATCACCCAGTAGTTCCAGCCAGAGAGGAAGCCCGCAAACGGTCCCCAGTATTTATAGGCAAAGTGGGCAAATGAACCGGATACCGGCTCTTCGACCACCATCTCGCCGAGCTGGCGCATAATCAGGAAAGCGATGATCCCGGCGACGCCGTAGCCCAGCAATACAGCCGGACCCGCCATCTGAATCGCCGGGCCAATGCCAAGAAACAGACCAGTACCAATTGCGCCACCCAGCGCAATCAGTTGAATATGACGGTTATGTAATCCGCGATGAAGCGTCGGCTCTTGATTCGACGCAGTATCTTCCGATACGGTTGACGCGTTTTTCACGCCTTTCCCCTGTGTGTCTTTTTTGTTGAGGGGCACCTTTTAACATTTAGTGCCCATCGTCGCAAGACACAATCCACACGGTTAAACGGGGTATCCTGCTTTTATTTCCGTACCCGATGTCGGTGCAGCCACATCAGCTTATACGCTGCCGGGATAATAAACAGCGACAGCAAAGGTGCGGTGATCATGCCGCCAATCATCGGCGCGGCGATGCGACTCATCACCTCTGAACCTGCTCCCGTTCCCCACAGAATCGGCAGCAGACCAGCGATAATCACCGCCACCGTCATCGCTTTCGGGCGCACGCGCAGGACCGCGCCGTGATATAACGCTTCATCCAGCTTCTGCTCGCTGAATGTTTGCGGATTATTCAACGACGGCTCGGCCTCTATGGCGTGACGTAAATACATCAGCATCACCACGCCAAATTCGGCGGCGACCCCGGCAAGGGCAATAAAACCAGTGCCCGTCGCCACGGAAAGATGAAAGCCCATCCACCACAGCAACCAGATGCCGCCCACCAGCGCAAACGGTACGCTGCTGATAATCAGCAACGCTTCGCCCACCCGACGGAACGCCAGATACAACAACACGAAGATGATCATCAGCGTCATCGGCACCATGAGTTTCAGCTTATGGTTGGCGCGCTCCAGTAGCTCGAACTGCCCGGAGAATGCCACGCTGGTGCCCGGTTTTAACTGCACTTTCTCGGCAATCGCTTTTTGCAGATCGTGAACCACCGACACCATGTCACGATCGCGGGCGTCAATATAAATCCAGCTTGTCGGGCGCGCACTCTCGGTTTTCAGCATCGACGGTCCGGTAGAGACCTTAACGTCGGCCACGTCTGCCAGGGTGATTTGCTGCTTCATCGGCGTCAGGATCGGCAACTGGCGCAGCGCCTGCGGACTATCGCGCCAGCTTTGCGGATAACGCAGATTAATTGGATAACGGGCAATCCCTTCCACCGTTTCGCCAACCATCGCCCCGCCCACCGCAGATGTCACAAACAATTGCACATCCGCCACCGTCATACCGTAACGCGCGGCTTTTTCACGGTTAATCTCAACGTTGATATAGCGCCCACCTTCCAGACGCTCGGCAAGCGCAGAAGCCACGCCTGGCACCGTTCGCGCCACTTCTTCAATTTGCTCCGCCATCGCGTCGATATCCGCCAGCACAGTGCCGGAAACTTTAATGCCGATGGGGCTTTTAATGCCAGTTGAGAGCATATCGATACGGTTACGAATTGGCGGCACCCACAGATTCGCCAGCCCCGGCAGACGCACGGTGTTATCCAGTTCTTCAATGATTTTGTCCATCGTCATGCCAGGCCGCCACTGATCCTGCGGCTTAAGCTGGATGGTCGTTTCTACCATCTCCAGCGGAGCAGAATCGGTGGCGGTTTCCGCTTTCCCGGTTTTGCCAAATACCCGCGCCACTTCAGGTACGCTCATAATCAGCTTGTCGGTTTTTTGCAGCATACTCGCCGCCTCTGCTGCGGAAATCCCCGGCAGCGTCGATGGCATATACAACAAGTCGCCTTCATTGATCTGCGGTAAAAATTCCCCGCCAACTTTATTAAGCGGCCAGAGAACCGTCAGCACCGAAAGCGCCGCCACCAGCAGCGTGGTTTTCGGCCAGTGCAGTACTTTCAGCAACAGCGGATGATAAATACGAATCAAAAAGCGATTGAGCGGGTTACTGCTTTCCGGCGGAATTTTGCCACGGATCCAGTAGCCCATCAGGATCGGGATCACTACGATCGCCAGCAGCGCCGCGCCCGCCATCGCATAAGTTTTGGTGAACGCCAGCGGGCCAAACAGACGCCCTTCCTGCCCTTCCAGGGTGAAGCTCGGGATAAACGACAACGTGATAATCAGCAGACTGATAAACAGCGCCGGACCCACTTCAACAGATGCATCGGTGATCACCTGCCAGCGCGTTTTATTATCCAGCCTGGTGTCAGGATGCTGGTGCTGCCACTCTTCCAGCCGTTTATGCGCATTCTCGATCATGACGATGGCGGCATCGACCATCGCCCCGACGGCAATCGCAATGCCGCCCAGAGACATAATATTGGCGTTCAGTCCCTGAAAGTGCATGACAATGAAAGCAATACACAACCCCAGCGGCAACGAAATAATCGCCACCAGCGCCGAGCGCACATGCCAGAGAAACAGCGCGCAGACTACCGCCACCACAATAAACTCTTCCAGCAACTTGCCGCTGAGGTTGTCGATGGCGCGGTCAATGAGCTGGCTGCGATCGTATGTTGTCACTATCTCCACGCCTTCCGGCAGACTACTTGTCAGCGTTTCCAGTTTGTCCTTCACGGCGGCGATCACTTCACGGGCGTTTTTGCCGGAGCGCAGGATCACCACCCCGCCCGCCACTTCGCCTTCGCCATTCAGCTCGGCAATGCCCCGGCGCATTTCCGGGCCAATCTGGACCTTCGCAACATCACGCAGATAAACAGGCACGCCATTTTCACTGGCTTTTAAGACGATGTGATTAAAGTCGTCGAGCGTTTGCAGATAGCCGCTGGCGCGCACCATATATTCCGCTTCCGCCAGTTCGATCGACGAACCGCCCGCTTCCTGGTTTGAAGCATCCAGCGCGCTTTTTACTTCGGCGAGACTGATGCCATATTGCGCCAGGCGCTGGGGATCGATAACCACCTGATACTCTTTCACCACACCGCCCACCGACGCCACTTCCGCAACGTCAGGGATGGTTTTTAGCTCATATTTGAGAAACCAGTCCTGCAATGAGCGTAAATCGGCCAGATCGTGCTTACCGCTGCGATCCACCAGTGCATATTCATAGATCCAGCCAACACCCGTGGCATCTGGCCCCAGCTCGGCGCTGACTCCCGCAGGCAGCTTACCCTGTACCTGGTTGAGGTACTCCAGCACCCGCGAGCGCGCCCAGTACGGATCGGTGCCATCTTCGAAAATGACATACACATAAGAGTCGCCAAACTGCGAGAAACCGCGCACAGTCTTCGCGCCAGGCACCGACAACATGGTGGTGGTTAGCGGATAAGTCACCTGATTTTCAACGATTTGCGGTGCCTGACCGGGATAGCTGGTTTTAATAATCACCTGCACATCGGAGAGATCAGGCAGTGCATCCACTGGCGTGTTAATGATGGTCCAGGTGCCCCAGATGCTCAGAAACAACGCGCCCATCAGCACCAGAAAACGGTTCGCCACCGAGCGACGAATAATCCATTCAATCATTGGTTATTCCCTCAATGCGCATGGGTAGCACTTTCAGAGCGCATCCGCTCCAGTGCGCCAGAAATATTGGCTTCGGAATCAATCAGGAACAGGCCGCTGGAAACCACCTTTTCACCTTCCGCCAGACCAGAACGTAACGCGGTGACACCTTGCGATGCCTGGAAAACGGCAACGCGTTTCGGTACAAAGCGCCCGTCGGCATCAACGGTAATCACCCGCTGTTCGTTGCCGGTATCAATCAGCGCTTGTGACGGAATGAGCAGCATCGGTTCGCTGGCGGTATTGAGTTGCAACCAGGCGTTCATTCCCGGTTTTAGCGCCTCGTCGGCGTTGTCGACTTCCAGACGCAGCTGCAGCGTGCGGGTCGCGGCATCCACGCCGGGTAGCAGCGTCCATTTGCGGATGGTGAGTGTTTTATCAGGTCGTGCCGGAACGGTGAGCGTAAACTGCGAGGCATCTTTCACCAGCCAGGCGATAGACTCCGGGATCGCAGCAGTGACCCACACCGGGTCCATACCCTGAATTTTCGCGACCACGTTATCTTTGGCGATATTCATTCCCGCGCGCAGATCAAACGCGGTGATCACGCCATCAATGGGCGCTTTGAGCGTAAAGCGAGTCTGGATTTTTTGCGTGGCAATCAGGCGGCGAATATCCGCCTCCGGCATTCCCGCCAGTCTCAGCCGCTCAAGAATGCCTTCAGTCTGGGTCGCCGTACCGCCGGTTTCGCGCAGCAGTAAATACTCACTCTGCGCTTCCACCCAGTCGGGAATGGTCAGGTCGAGAAGCGGTGTGCCCTTTTGCACTTTATCGCCCACGGTAAGCGGATAAACCTTATCGATAAACCCGGCAGCGCGAGCCTGCACAATGGCATACTGATACTCGTTGTAACTGACATTCGCCGGAAAACTCTGGGCAAAAGTCAGCGGCCCGCGCGTGACGGTAGCCGTTTTCACCCCCAGATTCTGCGTCTGAGTCGGGTCAATGCGCACACCAGACGCAGAACTCTCTTCATCGGCATATTTCGGCACCAGATCCATATCCATAAACGGCGATTTACCTGGTTTATCGAACCGCGTATTGGGATACATCGGGTCGTACCAGAATAAGACTTTACGTTCTGCGGTCGGCGTTTTTTCTGCGGGCGGTTCAGCCTGTGCAAACCAGGTAAAACCTGCCGCAGAAATAATACCGCCCGCGATCATGCTGCCGATAATAAGCGCGATTTTTTTCATCTCATTAAACCTGGGTTACTGGCTGACTTTAATATCCTGTAATAAAGAAAGGTTGCCCTGCTGGACAAAATTAAACGCCACTTTGTCGCCGGTTTTAATTTCGCTCATTTTCGTCTGCGGGGTGATGGTAAAGCGCATGGTCATCTCCGGCCAGTTCACGGCAGCAATAGCATCGTGATGGATGGTGATTTTTTTGCTTTCCAGATCAATGCCTTTTACCACGCCGGTGGCGCTAATGACCTGTGGTTGTGCTTCGCTCATGGTTTCATGATGATGTTCGTTAGCCTGGGCATTAAAGCCAATAACGGCAAACAGACTGAACATTGCGACTTGCAGTGCTTTTTTCATTTATTCTCTCCTGGAGTTAAAAATTACTACTGCCAACCGCCACCAAGTGCGGTATATAAAGAAATTTCATTAACCTGACGGGTATAATTCAGGTCAAGTAAAGTTTGTCGGGTTGCAAATAAAGAACGCTCGGCATCCAGCACTTCCAGATAACTTACCGCGCCGTGCTGATATAATGCCCGCGCCCGCTGCAAAGTAATTTGCAGCGACGCCAGATAACGCTGCTGGGCGCTGATTTGATCATTCAGGCTTTGACGTAATGCCAGCGCATCTGCCACTTCTTTAAAGGCGTTCTGGATTTTCTGTTCATAATTCACCACCGACTGCTGCTGGCGAATTTCGGCGATATCCAGATTGGCCTGGTTGCGTCCGGCATTAAAAATGGGGATCTCAATTTTAGGAATAAAATTCCACATCCCGCTGCTGGCGTTAAATAATGACGACAGATCGCTGCTGGCGGTTGATATTCCGCTGGTCAGGCTTATAGATGGGAAAAATGCCGCACGCGCAGCACCAATATTGGCATTAGCCGCCATTAACGCGTGTTCAGCTTCCATAATATCCGGGCGCTGCAATAAGATTTGCGACGACAAGCCCGCCGGTAATTTAACGCTTTGCAGGCTGTCGCTGTTTACTGTCTGCGCTTGCGGCAGCTTGCCGTAGCTTCCCAATAACAGTTGCAATGCATTATTCGCCTGCGCCAGTTCCCCCTGACGTTTAGCGATGTCGCTGCGGGTACTTTCTATCACTCCTCGAGCCTGTTCCAGCGCCAGAACATTGCTGCTACCGGTCAACAGTTGTTTTTCGACAAACGCATATGACTGCTGATAATTACGCAGCGTTTCTTCGGCTATTTGCAATTGCGCATAAGCCAGCTGTTGATTGAAATAGCTTTGCGCGACATTAGAAACCAGCAGAATATGCACCGCGCGCTGAGCTTCCTCAGTGGCTAAATAATTTTGTCGCTCGGCTTCGCTCATATTCTTTAAGCGACCGAAAAAATCGAGGTCAAAGCTGGCGTTAAGGCCAGTCGAGAACTCCCGCGTCGTGGCTGAATCGCCTTTAAGATTGCCGCTCCAGCTGCCGCTGCCCTCGCCATTGAGCTGTGGGTAGCGGTCGGCATCGGTCAGACGATATTGCGCCCGTGCCTCCTGCACTTTCAGCGTCGCCATGCGCAAATCCCGGTTATTCACCAGCGCCTCGCTAATCAGCGTCTTCACCTGATTATCAACAAAAAAGGTGCGCCAGCCCGCGTTCTGGTAGTTATCTGCTGCGTTAACCAGGCCGTTCTGGTTGAGTGAGAACTGCTGCGGCACGGGCATTGCCGGGCGCTGATAATCCGGTGCCAGTGAACAACCGGTTAGCGCAAGGGCCACACAAAATGGCAGAAGTTTACAAGGAGACATAGGCGCATAATTTCTGGTGATTTTATGCCGCCAACTTTACTCGCCAGGCTCTGATTTTCCGGTGACAGGAAAATGACAAAATTGTCATTTTGCCAATAAGCGATTGCCATCTGATCCCGCTACTCTAGAATTGCCCGGGCAACATGCGGAGGAAATATGAAACTGTTGATTGTCGAAGATGAAAAGAAAACCGGAGAATACTTGACCAAAGGGTTAACCGAAGCCGGTTTTGTGGTCGATTTGGCCGACAACGGGCTGAATGGCTACCATCTGGCGATGACCGGTGATTATGACCTGATAATCCTCGATATTATGCTGCCGGACGTGAACGGCTGGGATATCGTGCGCATGTTGCGTTCCGCCAATAAGGGGATGCCGATTCTGTTGCTTACCGCGCTTGGCACCATTGAACATCGCGTCAAGGGGCTGGAGTTGGGGGCGGATGACTATCTGGTGAAGCCGTTCGCGTTTGCTGAACTGCTGGCGCGGGTGCGCACTCTACTGCGGCGCGGGGCGGCGGTAATTATCGAAAGTCAGTTTCAGGTTGCCGACCTGATGGTCGATCTCGTCAGCCGCAAAGTCACCCGCAGCGGCACGCGCATCACTTTGACCAGTAAAGAGTTTACTCTGCTGGAGTTTTTCCTTCGCCATCAGGGCGAAGTGCTGCCCCGCTCGCTTATCGCCTCGCAGGTGTGGGACATGAATTTTGACAGCGATACCAACGCCATTGATGTGGCGGTGAAGCGGCTGCGCGGCAAAATCGACAACGACTTTGAGCCAAAGCTGATTCAGACCGTGCGCGGCGTGGGTTACATGCTAGAGGTGCCGGATGGTCAGTAAGCCATTTCAGCGCCCGTTTTCGCTGGCAACACGCCTGACCTTTTTTATCAGCCTGGCCACCATCGCGGCGTTTTTCGCCTTTGCCTGGATCATGATCCACTCGGTAAAAGTGCATTTTGCCGAGCAGGATATTAATGATTTAAAAGAGATTAGCGCCACGCTCAAGCGCGTTCTTAATCACCCTGACGAGACACAAGCCCGACGCTTAATGACGCTGGAAGATATCGTCAGTGGTTATTCCAATGTGTTGATTTCCCTGGCAGATAGCCATGGTAAAACGGTGTATCACTCCCCTGGTGCGCCGGATATCCGCGAGTTTACGCGTGACGCCATACCCGATAAAGACGCGCAGGGCGGCGAGGTGTATCTCCTTTCCGGCCCGACGATTATGATGCCAGGCCACGGTCACGGGCATATGGAACACAGCAACTGGCGGATGATTAACTTGCCGGTTGGCCCGTTGGTGGACGGCAAACCGATTTATACGCTCTACATCGCGCTTTCGATCGATTTTCATCTTCATTACATAAATGATTTGATGAATAAACTTATTATGACCGCATCGATCATCAGCATCCTGATCGTCTTTATCGTGCTGTTGGCGGTACATAAAGGTCACGCGCCGATCCGCAGCGTCAGCCGTCAAATCCAGAATATCACCTCGAAAGATCTCGACGTTCGCCTCGACCCGCAGACCGTGCCGATTGAGCTGGAACAGTTGGTATTGTCGTTCAACCATATGATTGAGCGCATTGAGGATGTCTTTACCCGCCAGTCCAATTTCTCAGCGGATATCGCTCACGAAATTCGCACGCCGATTACTAATCTCATTACGCAAACGGAAATCGCCCTCAGCCAGTCGCGCAGCCAGAAAGAGCTGGAAGATGTGCTCTACTCTAATCTCGAAGAGCTGACGCGAATGGCGAAAATGGTCAGCGATATGCTGTTTCTCGCCCAGGCCGATAACAACCAGTTAATTCCCGAAAAGAAAATGCTCAACCTGGCGGATGAAGTCGGCAAAGTGTTCGATTTTTTCGAGGCGTTAGCGGAAGATCGCGGCGTGGAGCTGCGGTTTGTTGGCGACAAGTGTCAGGTTGCGGGCGATCCGCTGATGCTGCGTCGGGCGTTAAGCAACCTGCTTTCTAACGCCCTGCGTTATACGCCCGCCGGGGAGGCAATTGTAGTGCGCTGCCAGACGGTCGATCGCCAGGTGCAAGTTATCGTCGAAAACCCCGGTACGCCCATTGCGCCCGAACACTTACCGAGATTGTTTGACCGTTTCTACCGCGTTGACCCTTCCCGCCAGCGAAAAGGTGAAGGTAGCGGCATTGGTCTCGCGATAGTGAAATCGATTGTTGTCGCGCATAAAGGCACGGTTGCAGTAACGTCAGATGCGCGGGGGACAAGGTTTGTTATCACATTACCCGCTTAATCATTCAGCAAATGGCAGCTTTTATAACCAGTGTAAAAATAACGTGCCGCAATAATCCTACCTATTAATGATAAAAAGCTGTCACGATTCATAAAAAACCTTAATATACGCCACCCTAAACATAACCAGCGTTAATGTAAGGTTTTTGTGTGGACTGGCTTCTTGATGTTTTTGCTACCTGGCTCTACGGCTTAAAAGTAATCGCGATAACGTTAGCGGTCATTATGTTCATCAGCGGGCTGGACGATTTTTTCATTGATGTCGTCTACTGGGTACGCCGCATTAAGCGCAAGTTGAGTGTTTATCGCCGCTACCCGCGAATGAGTTACCGCGAACTGTATAAACCAGATGAAAAACCGTTAGCGATTATGGTTCCGGCGTGGAATGAGACTGGCGTCATCGGCAATATGGCCGAACTGGCGGCAACCACGCTCGACTACGAAAACTATCATATCTTTGTTGGCACTTACCCCAACGACCCCGATACTCAGCGTGATGTTGACGAAGTGTGCGCTCGCTTCCCGAACGTGCACAAGGTGGTCTGCGCACGTCCAGGCCCCACCAGTAAAGCAGACTGTCTGAACAATGTGCTGGATGCCATTACCCAGTTTGAACGTAGCGCCAATTTCGCCTTTGCTGGTTTTATCCTGCATGATGCTGAAGACGTGATTTCGCCAATGGAATTGCGACTGTTCAATTATCTGGTTGAGCGTAAAGATCTGATTCAGATCCCGGTGTATCCGTTCGAACGCGAATGGACGCACTTCACCAGCATGACCTATATCGATGAGTTTTCAGAACTGCATGGCAAAGATGTTCCGGTGCGTGAAGCTCTCGCCGGACAGGTGCCTAGCGCAGGCGTCGGTACCTGCTTCAGCCGCCGCGCCGTGACCGCGCTGTTAGCCGACGGTGACGGTATCGCTTTCGACGTGCAGAGTCTTACTGAAGATTACGACATTGGTTTCCGCCTGAAAGAGAAAGGTATGACGGAAATTTTTGTCCGTTTTCCGGTGGTGGACGAAGCCAAAGAACGCGAGCAGCGTAAATTTTTACAGCACGCGCGGACATCAAACATGATCTGCGTGCGCGAATATTTCCCCGATACCTTTTCGACTGCGGTTCGGCAAAAGTCTCGTTGGATCATCGGCATTGTTTTCCAGGGTTTTAAACCCACAAATGGACCTCCAGCCTGACGCTGAACTACTTTCTCTGGCGCGACCGCAAAGGGGCAATCAGTAACTTTGTCAGCTTCCTCGCGATGCTGGTAATGATCCAGCTTTTGCTGTTGCTGGCGTATGAAAGCTTGTGGCCTGATGCCTGGCATTTCCTTTCTATCTTCAGCGGCAGTGCATGGTTTATGACCCTGCTGTGGCTAAACTTTGGCTTGATGGTTAACCGCATTGTGCAGCGGGTGATTTTTGTCACCGGCTACTACGGTTTGACACAGGGCCTGCTTTCCATCCTGCGTCTGTTCTGGGGCAACCTGATTAACTTCATGGCCAACTGGCGAGCGTTAAAACAGGTACTTCAACACGGCGATCCACGTCGCGTCGCGTGGGATAAAACAACGCATGACTTCCCCAGCGTGACTGGCGATACCCGTTCGTTGCGCCCGTTAGGTCAAATTCTGCTGGAAAATCAGGTCATCACCGAAGAGCAACTCGATACAGCACTGCGTAATCGTGTCGAAGGTTTACGTCTCGGCGGTTCGATGCTAATGCAAGGATTGATCAGCGCCGAACAACTGGCGCAAGCGCTGGCTGAACAAAACGGCGTGGCGTGGGAATCCATCGATGCCTGGCAGATCCCTTCTTCGCTGATTGCCGCGATGCCGGCCTCCGTGGCTCTGCATTATGCAGTGCTGCCGCTGCGTCTGGAAAATGATGAATTAATTGTCGGCAGTGAAGATGGCATTGACCCGGTTTCTCTGGCGGCGCTGGCGCGTAAGGTCGGACGAAAAGTACGTTACGTCATTGTTCTGCGTGGACAAATTGTCACCGGATTACGTCACTGGTATGCACGTCGGCGCGGTCACGATCCACGGGCAATGTTGTACAATGCGGTTCAGCATCAGTGGCTCACGGAACAGCAGGCCGGTGAAATCTGGCGGCAATATGTGCCGCATCAGTTCCTGTTCGCCGAAATACTGACCACGCTCGGTCATATTAATCGTTCAGCAATTAACGTGTTGTTATTGCGCCATGAACGCAGCTCTCTGCCGCTCGGCAAGTTTTTGGTCACCGAAGGCGTTATCAGCCAGGAAACGCTGGATCGCGTACTGTCAATTCAACGCGAATTACAAGTTTCGATGCAATCATTATTACTCAAAGCAGGTTTAACCACCGAACAGGTTGCGCAACTGGAGTCCGAAAATGAAGGAGAATAACCTTAATCGCGTCATCGGATGGTCTGGTTTACTGCTGACGTCTTTATTGAGTACCAGCGCACTCGCAGACAATATCGGCACCAGCGCAAAAGAGCTGGGGCTGAGCGACTATCGCCATTTTGTTATTTATCCCCGTCTCGATAAGGCGCTGAAGGCACAGAAAAATAACGACGAAGCAACCGCCATCCGCGAATTTGAATATATATACCAGCAGGTGCCGGATAATATTCCGCTGACGTTATATCTGGCGGAAGCTTATCGCCATTTTGGTCATGATGACCGCGCGCGATTATTGCTTGAGGATCAACTGAAACGTCACCCAGGAGATGCCCGACTTGCGCGCAGTCTGGCAGCTATTCCGGTTGAAGTGAAAAGCGTCACGACTGTTGAAGAGCTGCTTGCCCAGCAAAAAGCGTGCGATGCTGCGCCGACCCTGCGTTGCCGCAGTGAAGTTGGGCAGAATGCGCTGCGGCTGGCGCAGTTGCCTGTCGCCAGATCGCAACTGGACGATGCAAAGTTTGCCGCGTCGCCGGAAGGGAGAACGTTGCGGACCGATCTGCTGCAACGAGCAATCTACCTGAAACAATGGTCGCAGGCAGATACGCTATACAATGAAGCACGCCAGCAGAATACATTAAGCGCGGCAGAGCGCCGTCAGTGGTTTGACGTGCTTCTTGCCGGGCAGCTGGATGATCGGATCCTTGCTCTGCAATCAGTGGGGATCTTCACCGATCCACAGTCGTACATTACTTACGCGACTGCGCTGGCTTATCGTGGCGAAAAAGCACGCCTCCAGCGTTATCTCGCTGAAAATACGCCGCTATTTACCACGGACACACAAGAGAAAAGCTGGCTCTATCTGTTATCGAAATACAGCGCCAACCCCATTCAGGCGTTGGCGAATTATACGGTAGAGTTTGCCGATAACCGCCAGTATGTTGTTGGCGTAACGCTACCGGTGCTGTTAAAAGAAGGTCAGTACGACGCGGCGCAAAGACTGCTCGCTACCCTCCCCGCCGATGAAATGCTTGAAGAGCGTTATGCCGTTAGCGTAGCGACCCGTAACAAGGCTGAAGCCCTGCGTCTGGCACGATTGTTGTATCAGCGAGAACCGGCAAATCTTACGCGTCTGGATCAACTGACCTGGCAACTGATGCAGAACGAGCAGTCACGCGAAGCTGCCGATTTATTATTGCAACGCTATCCTTTCCAGGGTGATGCGACCGTCAGCCATACTTTAATGGCGCGACTAGCGTCTCTGTTGGATCGTCATCCTTACCTGGCGACACCTGCAAAAGTGGCGATTTTATCGAAACCCTTGCCGCTGGCGGCGCAACGTCAGTGGCAAAGTCAGTTGCCGGGTATTGCAGATAATTGCCCAGCAATCGTTCGTTTGCTTGGGGATATGTCACCTTCTTACGATGCTGCCGCCTGGAACCGCCTGGCGAAGTGTTATCGGGAAACACTCCCCGGCGTGGCGTTATATGCATGGCTTCAGGCGGAAAAAAGGCAACCGAACGCCTGGCAACATCGCGCCGTGGCTTATCAGGCTTACCAGGTGGAAGATTACAGCACCGCCCTGGCAGCCTGGGAGAAAATCAGCCTTCACGAAATGAGCAATGAAGATCTACTTGCTGCCGCCAATACCGCTCAGGCGGCAGGAAATGGCGCGGCTCGCGATCGCTGGCTTCAACAGGCAGAACAACGTGGGCTGGGAAACAATGCCCAATACTGGTGGCTGCATGCGCAACGTTATATCCCAGCTCAGCCAGAACTCGCACTGAACGATCTCACTCGCTCAATCAATATTGCGCCTTCTGCCAACGCTTACGTCGCGCGGGCAACGATTTATCGGCAACGTCATAATGTCCCGGCCGCGGTGAGTGATTTGCGCGCCGCGCTTGAACTGGAGCCCAATAACAGCAACACCCAGGCGGCGCTCGGCTACGCCCTGTGGGATAGCGGTGATATCGCGCAGTCGCGGGAAATGCTGGAACAGGCGCATAAAGGGCTACCGGACGATCCGGCACTGATCCGACAACTGGCCTACGTGAATCAACGTCTGGATGATATGCCTGTGACGCAGCACTACGCCCGGCTGGTGATTGATGACATTGATAATCAGGCGCTGATTACACCGCTAACGCCGGAACAAAATCAACAACGCTTTAATTTCCGTCGTTTGCATGAGGATACCGGTCGCCGCTGGAGTTTTAATTTTGATTCCTCCATCGGGTTACGCTCAGGGGCAATGAGCTCGGCAAGCAATAATGTCGGCGGTTCGGCGCCAGGGAAAAGCTATCGTAGCTACGGGCAACTGGAAGCTGAGTACCGCATCGGGCGCAATATGCTGCTGGAAGGCGACCTGCTCTCGGTTTATAGCCGCGTCTTTGCCGATACCGGAGAAAACGGAGTGATGATGCCGGTGAAAAATCCGATGTCCGGCACCGGATTGCGCTGGAAGCCGCTGCGCGATCAGATCTTTTTCCTCGCCGTTGAACAGCAGTTCCCACTAAACGGGCAAAATGGCGCCTCCGACACCATGCTGCGTGCCAGCGCCTCGTTCTTTAACGGCGGAAAATACAGCGATGAGTGGCACCCGAACGGTTCTGGCTGGTTTGCGCAAAACCTGTATCTCGATGCGGCGCAATATTTTCGTCAGGATATTCAGGCGTGGACGGCAGATTATCGAGTGAGCTGGCACCAGAAGGTAGCGAACGGGCAGACTATTGAACCTTACGCTCACGTACAAGGTAACGGCTATCGGGATAAAGGTACTCAGGGCGCGCAGGTGGGCGGCGTCGGCGTTCGCTGGAACATCTGGACCGGCGAGACGCACTACGACGCCTGGCCGCACAAAGTCAGTCTCGGCGTCGAATATCAACATACCTTTAAGGCGATTAATCAACGTACAGGGGAGCGCAACAACGCGTTTCTCACCATTGGAGTGCACTGGTAAATGCGTAAGTTAATTTTCGTATTGCTGACACTTTTGTTGGTCAGTCCTTTTTCCTTTGCGATGAAAGGTATTATCTGGCAGCCACAAAACCGCGATAGTCAGGTCACCGACGCCCAGTGGCGTGGGCTGATGAGTCAGTTGCATTTGCAAGGATTCGACACCCTGATTATGCAATGGACCCGTTACGGCGATGCGTTCACCCAGCCAGAACAGCGGGCATTATTGTTTAAGCGTGCCGCAGCTGCGCAACAAGCTGGCCTGAAGCTGATTGTTGGTTTGCATGCCGATCCGGAATTTTTTCTGCATCAGAAGCAGTCGTCCGCGGCGCTGGAGAGCTATCTTAATCGCCTGCTGGTCGCCGATCTCCAGCAGGCCAGATTATGGAGCGCCGCACCCGGCGTTACGCCGGATGGCTGGTATATCAGCGCAGAAATTGACGACCTGAACTGGCGCAGCGAAGCCGCTCGCCAGCCATTGCTGAAGTGGTTAAACAACTCACAACGGCTGATCAGTGATGTTTCGGCAAAACCGGTTTATATCAGTAGCTTTTTCGCCGGAAACATGTCGCCCGATGGCTATCGGCAACTGCTGGAACAAGTGAAATCTACTGGCATCCACGTCTGGGTTCAGGATGGTAGCGGCGTCGATAAACTTACTGCCGAACAGCGTGAGCGTTATCTGCAGGCCAGTGCCGATTGCCAAACGTTCTCCCCCGCCAGCGGCGTTGTTTATGAACTGTTTGTCGCCGGTAAAGGTAAAACCTTTGAAGCAAAACCAAAACCGGATGCAGAAATTGCTTCGCTGTTAGCGAAACGTTCCTCCTGCGGCAAAGACACGCTCTATTTCTCCCTGCGCTATTTGCCTGTCGCTCACGGCATTCTTGAGTATTAATGATTTAAGGGAGCAACTTTGCTTGCTCCTTTCCTTTTCACTTTCCTGGTCAGAATCCTGTAAATATTAATTGGACACAAATAATCGGTGTAGCCACTACTCAGAGGCATTATATAATCATATTCATGCCACCATATAACTATTAAATAAGAACAATTATTCATCAGTTGCATTAATATCAGCTTATTCCTTTACACAGGAATAAAACCTTTTATTTAATAAACAAAGAGAGTTAATGATGAGTAAAATTACAGGCGTTTTAGTTGACAACCATATCTATGATATTAAAAATGATATGAAGAATGGTTACCATTTTCCTAACTGCTTGTTTCCAGGCGCCACCTTCAAGATGGTTATTGATAATGACCCGGTTAATAATGACAAGGTAAAATGGAGCTGTAGCACTGATGCAGACAATGATGTTCTGGCGGTCAGTCAGGATGGCACAGTAACTTTTCCTGACGTTGACGAAAAGTGTATTGGGAAGATTTTTGCTATTTTCGCCACTGATAAATCAACGAACAAATCTGCCGGTATTTATATTTTTACTGTGAGACGTTTTTTTCAAATACAGCATTGAAACTTATAAGTCAGTTAAAGATATTTTACCGTGGATTGAAAAAATGAGCGGAGAATTTCCTGAAGCGCATGATATTGATAGTTACGATTATAATGATCATAATTCAGGACATATTATCAAGCGAGAAGTTAACGCAGGACTTTACCAGGAATGGGGCAATGTAGCTAATAGTGGATGGAACACAAATAGTGAGGGTGCAGGTATTTGTAGAATTTACGCTTTGAATAAAGAAAGTAATACTTATTATTGGCTGGAAAATGAAGGGGTCAGACAGGAATTGAGCGGGGGTTTCCCCGCTCAGGCAGTTGCATCCTACGGTGAATCCATCGACTGATTGTGTTTTTTGTCCACTATCATTTGCATTATTGTAGCGTAAAAAAGCAGCCCGTATAAACATACGGGCTGATGCATTTTATTAAACTCGAACGAAACTATTTTTAATGTGGTGCACTTCGTGACAACAAATTAATCACCAACACTCCGGCACAAATCAACATCATGCCGATAATGGCTGGCAGATCCAACCGTTGGCCGAAAAATCCCCAGGAAAGTAAACTAATCAGGACGATACCGACTCCTGACCAGATAGCATAAGCAATCCCTGTAGGAATATAAGCCAGCGTCTGAGCTAATAACCAGAATGATGCACAGTAACAAATAATTGTACCAACAGAGGGCCATAACCGTGTAAAACCCTCTGAAAACTTCATTAAGGTTGTACCAATAACCTCTGCAAGTATTGCACCACCAAGATAAATATAAGGGTTCATAGCCTATTCTTTCCTGTTAATACCGAAGAGAATTGTACTACAGTTTGAACCTAACTCATCAGTTTCCTCCTGGTGCATTCATTGATGTTTTTCATCAGTGCTTCAGGAAATGGGCGGATGAGAATCCATAGAAATGGTGCGTAGATATGCTCACCTTGCGCCGAATCATTTGACGGAGCACGCGAGGAAAACAGACGACATTTTGGTAATGACGCCTCAAAGATGTTCCATTTCTGAAATTATGGGGAAATAAAGAAGGCGTAACTGATTGAATTGTAATGGCGCGCCCTGCAGGATTCGAACCTGCGGCCCACGACTTAGAAGGTCGTTGCTCTATCCAACTGAGCTAAGGGCGCATTACACCGCGAGATGCTGTAATCGCGTGAATTATACGGTCAACCCTTGCTGAGTCAATGGCTTTTGAACCGGTTGCTGAACAAGTGTACGGCGGTGTCTATTTATCTCACCATGAAAGCAAGGAAACACATATCCGCCCCCAGTCTGGAACAGGTAAACCTGTTTTTCATTTATAAAGAGTACTATTTTCTTACGTTACGAAAAATTGTGCGTTTATATGAGCCGGGTAACTATCAAACCAGCAACGCGCTGTTGCCCAAAAAAACAGCGGATTACAGATAGTCCAGAAAACGAAACCTGACAGCGCGCCCCGCTTCTGACAAAATAGGCGCATCCCCTTCGACCTACGTAACAGATGGAATCCTCTCTCTGATGGCAGCAAAGATTATAGATGGTAAAACGATTGCGCAGCAGGTGCGCTCTGAGGTTGCTCAAAAAGTTCAGGCGCGTATTGCGGCCGGACTGCGGGCGCCAGGACTGGCCGTTGTGCTGGTGGGTAGCAACCCTGCATCGCAAATTTATGTCGCAAGCAAACGCAAAGCTTGCGAAGAGGTGGGATTTATCTCCCGCTCATACGACCTTCCGGAAACCACCAGCGAAGCAGAGCTGCTGGAGCTTATCGATGTACTGAATGCCGACAACACCATCGATGGCATTCTGGTACAACTGCCATTACCGGCGGGTATTGATAACGTCAAAGTGCTGGAACGTATTCACCCGGACAAAGACGTGGACGGTTTCCATCCTTACAACGTCGGTCGTCTGTGCCAGCGTGCTCCGCGTCTGCGTCCTTGCACCCCGCGCGGTATCGTCACGCTGCTTGAGCGTTACAACATTGATACCTTCGGCCTCAACGCCGTGGTGATTGGCGCATCGAATATCGTTGGCCGCCCGATGAGCATGGAACTGTTGCTCGCAGGTTGCACCACCACCGTGACTCACCGCTTCACTAAAAATCTGCGTCATCATGTAGAAAACGCCGATCTGTTGATCGTTGCCGTCGGTAAGCCAGGCTTTATTCCTGGTGACTGGATCAAAGAAGGCGCAATTGTGATTGATGTCGGCATCAACCGTCTGGAAAATGGCAAAGTTGTGGGCGACGTCGTGTTTGAAGACGCGGCTAAACGCGCCTCATACATTACGCCTGTTCCGGGCGGCGTTGGCCCGATGACGGTTGCCACGCTGATTGAAAACACGCTACAGGCGTGCGTTGAATATCATGATCCACAGGGTGAGTAACATGGCGACATTTTCTTTAGGTAAACATCCGCACGTTGAGCTGTGCGACTTGCTGAAACTGGAAGGCTGGAGCGAAAGCGGCGCGCAGGCGAAAATCGCGATAGCCGAAGGCCAGGTAAAAGTTGACGGCGAAGTTGAAACGCGTAAACGCTGCAAAATCGTCGCCGGTCAGACAGTGAGTTTTGCAGGTCACAGCGTACAGGTTGTTGCCTGATCCCTTTCCCGGCCTGTATCAACAGGCCGGTTCTCTTTTCAGACTTTTGCCCTCTACGCCCCATTCATCCATGCTGATAGCATCGACATTTTGCCGAAGCGATCATCATGCCAACCGTTATTACGCACGCCGCCGTTCCCCTTTGCATTGGTTTAGGGTTGGGTTCGAAAGTCATCCCTCCGCGTCTGTTATTTGCCGGAATCGTCCTGGCGATGCTGCCTGATGCCGACGTATTGTCGTTTAAATTTGGCGTTGCTTACGGCAATGTTTTTGGTCATCGCGGGTTTACCCATTCGCTGGTGTTTGCGTTTGTTGTCCCGCTGTTATGTGTGCTGATTGGACGTCGATGGTTCAGGGCTGGGCTGATTCGCTGCTGGCTGTTTTTAACCGTCTCGTTGCTATCGCACAGCTTGCTGGATTCGGTAACCACTGGCGGTAAAGGTGTTGGCTGGCTGTGGCCGTGGTCAGATGAACGCTTTTTCGCTCCCTGGCAGGTGATTAAAGTCGCGCCGTTTGCGTTGTCGCGTTACACCACACCGTACGGGCATCAGGTGATAATTTCTGAATTGATGTGGGTATGGTTGCCGGGGATGGTGCTGATGGGAATGTTGTGGTGGCGCAGGCGATAACCGGATGCGAGAACTCGCATCCGGCAATAGAGCAATTACTTACGACGCCAGGTGGTCCCTTGCGGGCCATCTTCCAGCACGATCCCCATCTCGTTAAGACGGTCACGTGCCGCATCTGCCGCCGCCCAGTCTTTCGCTTTACGGGCATCCAGACGCTGTTGAATTAACGCTTCAATCTCAGCCACTTCACTGTCGTCTGCCTGCGCGCCGCTTTGCAGGAACGCTTCCGGTTCTTGCTCCAGCAGACCCAATACAGCGGAAAGTTTACGCAGGTGAGATGCCATTGCATTCGCCGCTGCCATATCTTCTGCTTTCAGACGGTTCACTTCACGTGCCATATCAAACAGCACGGAATAGGCTTCCGGGGTGTTGAAATCGTCGTCCATCGCTTCAATAAAGCGCGCTTCAAACGCTTCGCCACCGGCAGGAGCAACGGTTTTGTCTGTACCGCGCAGCGCAGTGTAGAGACGCTCCAGCGCCGCACGCGCCTGCTTCAGGTTCTCTTCGCTGTAGTTCAGCTGGCTGCGATAGTGGCCCGACATCAGGAAGTAACGCACGGTTTCCGCGTCGTAGTATTTCAGCACATCGCGCACAGTAAAGAAGTTACCCAGCGATTTGGACATCTTCTCGCGGTCAACCATCACCATCCCGGAGTGCATCCAGTAGTTCACATACTGACCATCATGCGCACAGGTGGACTGAGCGATTTCGTTCTCGTGGTGTGGAAACATCAGGTCAGAGCCGCCGCCGTGGATATCAAAGTGGTTACCCAGCTGTTTGCAGTTCATTGCTGAACACTCAATGTGCCAGCCTGGACGGCCCGCGCCCCACGGAGACGGCCAGCTCGGTTCGCCCTCTTTCGACATCTTCCACAGAACGAAGTCCATCGGGTTGCGTTTGTCGTCGACCACGTCAACGCGCGCGCCTGCCTGCAGCTGGTCGAGATCCTGACGCGACAGCACGCCATAAGTCGGATCGGTCGGGACGTCGAACATCACGTCGCCGTTGTCCGCCACATAAGCGTGACCTTTGGCGATCAGTTGTTCAGTGAGTTCAATAATTTCTGCGATATGGTGCGTCGCGCGCGGCTCCATATCCGGGCGTAGAATGTTCAAAGCATCAAAATCTTTGTGCATTTCGGCGATCATGCGATCCACCAGCGCTACAAAGCTTTCGCCATTTTCATTGGCGCGTTTGATGATTTTGTCGTCGATATCGGTAATGTTGCGCACATACTTCAGCTTATAGCCGAGGAAACGCAGATAGCGCGCAACCACGTCAAAAGCAACAAAGGTACGCCCGTGACCGATATGACAGAGATCGTAAACGGTGATTCCACACACGTACATGCCGACTTCCCCGGCGTGAATAGGCTTAAATTCCTCTTTTTGGCGTGTCAGAGTATTGAAGATTTTTAGCATCGAAGATTCCGTTTAGACATGTGTGGGTAATTGAGTTGCGTATAATACCCATATTTCCCGCGCGAATCAGCATACATTGCGAGATGATCCGATCGTGCGGTTATGCTATAACACCACCCTATATATGACCCGAACAGGGTTGAAGCACCAATCAAACGGAACAGGATGCAAAAATGGTTACTTTCCACACCAATCACGGCGATATTGTCATCAAAACTTTTGACGATAAAGCACCTGAAACAGTTAAAAACTTCCTGGACTACTGCCGCGAAGGTTTTTACAACAACACCATTTTCCACCGTGTTATCAACGGTTTTATGATTCAGGGCGGCGGTTTTGAACCGGGCATGAAACAAAAAGCCACCAAAGAACCGATCAAAAACGAAGCCAACAACGGTCTGAAAAACACTCGTGGTACGCTGGCAATGGCCCGTACTCAGGCTCCGCACTCTGCAACTGCCCAGTTCTTCATCAACGTGGTTGATAACGACTTCCTGAACTTCTCTGGCGAAAGCCTGCAAGGTTGGGGCTACTGCGTGTTTGCTGAAGTGGTTGAAGGCATGGACGTGGTAGACAAAATCAAAGGTGTTGCAACCGGTCGTAGCGGTATGCACCAGGACGTGCCAAAAGAAGACGTTATCATTGAAAGCGTGACCGTTAGCGAGTAATCGTGGCGACACTCTTTATTGCAGATCTTCATCTCTGCGTGGAAGAACCGGCGATCACCGCCGGTTTTCTGCGTTTTTTAGCGGGAGAAGCCCGCAACGCCGACGCGCTGTATATTCTTGGCGATCTGTTTGAAGCCTGGATTGGCGACGACGATCCCTGCCCGTTCCATCGCCAGATGGCCGCAGCGATCAAAGCGGTGTCCGATTCCGGCGTTCCCTGTTATTTCATTCATGGCAACCGTGATTTTCTGCTCGGCAAACGCTTTGCCCGTGAAAGCGGCATGACGTTATTGCCGGAAGAAAAGGTGCTCGAACTTTATGGTCGTCGGGTGCTGATTATGCATGGCGACACGCTGTGCACCGATGATGCGGGTTATCAGGCTTTCCGCGCCAAAGTCCACAAACCCTGGCTGCAAACGCTATTCCTCGCCCTGCCGTTGTTTGTGCGCAAACGTATTGCCGCGCGAATGCGCGCGAACAGTAAAGAAGCCAACAGCAGCAAATCGCTGGCGATCATGGACGTTAACCAAAACGCGGTGGTCAGTGCGATGGAAAAACATCAGGTGCAATGGCTGATCCACGGGCATACCCATCGCCCGGCGGTGCATGAACTTATCGCCAATCAGCAACCGGCTTTTCGCGTGGTACTGGGAGCCTGGCATACGGAAGGTTCGATGGTGAAAGTCACGGCGGATGACGTTGAGTTGATTCATTTTCCGTTTTAAATACCCGCGACTTTGCTGATTCCACAGCTACGCAACCGTTTTCCTTGCTCTCTTTCCGTGCTATTCTCTGTGCCCTCTAAAGCCGAGAGTTGTGCACCACAGGAGTTTTAAGACGCATGTCTTCCCGCAATAATCCGGCGCGTGTCGCCATCGTGATGGGGTCCAAAAGCGACTGGGCTACCATGCAGTTCGCCGCCGAAATCTTCGAAATCCTGAATGTCCCGCACCACGTTGAAGTGGTTTCTGCTCACCGCACCCCCGATAAACTGTTCAGCTTCGCCGAAAGCGCCGAAGAGAACGGTTATCAGGTGATTATTGCGGGCGCAGGCGGCGCAGCGCACCTGCCGGGCATGATTGCCGCCAAAACGCTGGTGCCGGTGCTGGGCGTGCCAGTACAGAGCGCCGCACTGAGCGGTGTCGATAGCCTATACTCTATCGTACAAATGCCGCGCGGCATTCCGGTGGGTACGCTGGCGATTGGTAAAGCTGGCGCGGCAAACGCGGCGTTACTGGCAGCACAAATTCTTGCAACTCACGATAAAGAACTTCACCAGCGTCTGAATGACTGGCGCAGAGCTCAAACCGACGAAGTGCTGGAAAACCCGGACCCGCGAGGTGCGGCATGAAACAGGTTTGCGTGCTCGGTAACGGGCAGTTAGGCCGAATGCTGCGTCAGGCAGGCGAACCGTTAGGTATTGCTGTCTGGCCGGTCGGACTGGATGCTGAACCGGCGGCGGTGCCTTTTCAACAAAGCGTGATTACCGCTGAGATCGAACGCTGGCCGGAAACCGCATTAACCCGCGAGCTGGCGCGCCATCCGGCCTTTGTGAACCGCGATGTGTTCCCGATTATTGCCGACCGTCTGACTCAGAAGCAGCTTTTCGACAAGCTCCACCTGCCGACCGCACCGTGGCAATTACTTGCTAATCGCAGCGAGTGGCCTGCGGTGTTTGATCGTTTAGGTGAGCTGGCGATTGTTAAGCGCCGCACTGGTGGTTATGACGGTCGCGGTCAATGGCGTTTACGCGCCAATGAAACCGAACAGTTGCCGGAAGAGTGTTACGGCGAATGTATTGTCGAGCAGGGCATTAACTTCTCTGGTGAAGTATCGCTGGTTGGCGCGCGCGGTTTTGATGGCAGCACCGTGTTTTATCCGCTGACGCATAACCTGCATCAGGACGGTATTTTGCGCACAAGCGTCGCTTTCCCGCAGGCCAATGCGCAGCAGCAAGCGCAAGCCGAAGAGATGCTGTCGGCGATTATGCAGGAGCTGGGCTATGTGGGCGTGATGGCGATGGAGTGTTTTGTCACCCCGCAAGGTCTGCTGATCAACGAACTGGCTCCGCGTGTGCATAACAGCGGTCACTGGACACAAAACGGTGCCAGCATCAGCCAGTTTGAGCTACATCTGCGGGCGATTACCGATCTGCCGTTACCGCAACCAGTAGTGAATAGTCCGTCGGTGATGATCAACCTGATTGGTAGCGATGTGAATTATGACTGGCTGAAACTGCCGCTGGTGCATCTGCACTGGTACGACAAAGAAGTCCGTCCGGGGCGTAAAGTGGGGCATTTGAATTTGACCGACAGCGACACATCGCGTCTGACCGCGACGCTGGAAGCATTAATCCCGCTGCTGCCGCCGGAGTATGCCAGCGGTGTGATGTGGGCGCAGAGTAAGTTCAGTTGAGCCATATCGGGTGGCTAATTCTCGTCACCCGTCACCTCATTTCAGCCGATGCCACGGAATCAGATTATCCATTAACACCGCCAACAAAATACTAACCAGCAATCCGTTACTTAATAATGGGCGAAGCGTTAATGGCAGATCCTGTAAATAGACCGGCGGTAATCCCATTAAAAAGATCCCAACAAATAACGGTAGTGCGAGTCGACAAACATTACGCGCCGTAAAGTTAATTTGTTGGCTAAAAAGTAGCGCAGAAAAGAGTAATGGCAAATAAGACACTAACATTACCGCACTCGTTACCGGCAGCGGAATACTGCTGAATAAGCGCGTCAGTGGCGGAGTCATCGCTACCAACAAACAAATCGCACTACCGTAGAGAAATGAACGACGTGTCGCATCGCCAGTTTGCGTTAATAAACCAATAGACGAAACGAACGGAGAAAAGGGAATAATAGCCATCGGCACCGTCACCAGCGTCATCACCCCTGTGACCACGAAACTTCGACGATAACGTCTGTTTCCCGCCCCTTGTTGTGGGTAAAAAATATCAGTACCCCGGACTGCACCATAAGTATTGCTGATATTAACCAGACCGGTAATTACCGCCGTCACAATAATCCCTGGGGATAACTTGCCTCCGCTCCCCAAGGGAAACCATTGCCAGTGCAGTTCAGAATGAATTATTGGCGATGAAGGAAAGCAGAAACGCCAAAGTAGCCAACCTAGTATTGTCCCCACCAATACCCCATAACGTGCCAAACGCTGGGGAAGAAAAATAATCATCGCCAGCACCAGACACATTACCGCTACCGACAGAGCAAACGCTGGAAACTGAATTTTAAAATTTGGGTCGGCAATACCAAACGGCAAACCTAACATTCCCTTAAAGAAGATAGTGGTAAGCTGCGCGCCCAGCATCAACATAAAAACGACCATCACGGTTGGGGTGAACAAGCGTGCCAGACGGTGACCTAACCCACTAATACCAATTAAAATAGTCAGTACGCCGGAAATCGCAATTCCTGCTACCAGACTATTGGCAATATCATTGAGCGGTGTACCTCGCGATGATTCACCCAACGTGATGGTGAGGATCGTTCCCCACCATAAACCTCCAGGCCCTTCCATAATAGCGCGGCGATGACCGAAAAATGCCTGAGCGATACAGGCTAATGCGGTTGCCAGAAATGCATATTGCGTCAGTGTCAGCAAACAGCTTTGCGGTAGCTGAAATGCCGAAAGCAACGTCGGCGGAACCACTACGGTGTTACAAAAAATGAAGAAAAACCACTGAAAACCAGACAACATATTTTCGCGGTTAAATGAAATATTAAACATAGGAACACCTGTTAAAATCGCGCCAACTGCTATCATTTATCGAATACAGATAACTTCATTCCCCACCAGCCAGGTATTAAAAACCTTGTCTGCAGCATATTTTAATTTAGCAGTAAGGGGTAATCCACGCTAATCCCTCTTCCGTAGTGGTCTTCGGTTTATATTCACATCCTACCCACCCATCGTAGTTTGATTGCGCAATTACCATAAAGAGATATTCGTAATTAATTTCTCCGGTCCCTGGTTCGCCGCGATGTGGATTATCGGCAATTTGCAGGTGACCAATTTTATCGGCCCATTGGGTCATGGTGTTGGTTAATTCACCTTCCATCCGCTGCATGTGATAAATGTCATACTGTATTTTCAAATTGCAGCAACCAACATCGTCAATCAGTTTCAGCGCCTGTTGAGTTCCGGTGAGATGGAAACCAGGAATATCGAAATGGTTGATAGGTTCAATCAGTAATAAAATATCTTCTTTCATCAACATATTCGCGGCATAACGCAGGTTTTCCACAAGCGTTGCGTGAATCTGTTCACTGCTGAAACCAGCCGGCGTTTTACCGACCAGACAGTTGATTTTTTTATTCCCCAACACACGGGCATAACGAATCGCTGCTGCTACGCCATCACGAAACTCGTCTTCACGGCCAGGAATACAGGCAATACCCCGCTCGCCTGCCGCCCAGTCACCCGCCGGTAAATTATGTAACGTATGCTCGAGTTTATTACTCGCCAGTACATGTTTTAATTCTTCAATGTCGTAGTCATAAGGAAACATAAATTCAACACCGCGAAAACCACACTGCGCGGCTTTCTCAAAACGGGCGAGAAAATCATATTCACCAAATAACATCGATAAATTAGCAGAGAAACGTAACATTATTTATCTCCCTTATTCATAGTGCATGAAGCAGGTTTCAGTTGGCGCGTCCGCTGCGCTATCAGCGATATCTTCAAATTCCATGACGTTATCCAGTTCACTGCCCATCGAAATATTGGTTACACGTTCCAGCATAATTTCCACCACCACCGGGACACGGTACTGCGCCATTAAGGCTTTCGCCTGTTCAAAGGCTGGAGCAATATCTTCCGGTTTGAAAACGCGGATAGCTTTACAACCTAAACCTTCCGCGACTTTCACGTGGTCAACGCCGTAACCGTTCACATCACTGGAGTTAATATTTTCGAACGCGAGCTGTACGCAGTAATCCATATCAAATGCGCGTTGCGACTGGCGAATCAGACCGAGATAGGCGTTATTGACCAGCACATGGATGTACGGAATGTTGAACTGTGCGCCAACGGCTAATTCTTCAATCAGGAACTGGAAGTCGAAGTCACCGGAAATCGCCACCACATTGCGCTCTGGATCAGCGGCACAAACCCCCAGCGCCGCCGGAATGGTCCAGCCCAGCGGGCCTGCCTGACCACAGTTGATCCAGTGACGGTCTTTAAAGACATGCAGCATTTGCGCCGCAGCGATTTGTGACAGGCCGATGGTGGTGACATAGCAAACATCACGTCCAAAGGCTTTGTTCATCTCTTCATACACGCGCTGCGGTTTCACTGGCACGTTGTCGAAGTGAGTTTTACGCAACAAAGTACGTTTGCGCTGCTGGCAGTCGGCGACCCATTCTTTACGACACGGCAGACGACCTGCTTTTTGCATCTCCTGGGCCACTTCAACCAGCAGCGTCAGCGCCGCTTTGGCGTCGGAGACAATGCCGAGATCCGGACACAGCACGCGGCCAATTTGCGTCGGTTCAATATCGATATGAACGATTTTGCGCCCTTCGGTGTATTTCTCTACCGAACCGGTATGACGGTTGGCAAAACGGTTACCGATACCAAATACCATGTCGGAAGCCAGCAGCGTTGCGTTACCGTAACGATGCGCGATTTGCAGACCCACCATCCCGGCCATCAGTTCGTGATCGTCCGGAATACAGCCCCAGCCCATCAGCGTTGGGATCACCGGAACGCTGGTCAGTTCGGCAAACTGTTGTAACAGCGCCGCGGCATCGGCGTTGATTACCCCGCCCCCGGCAACAATCACCGGACGTTCGGCCTGAATTAACATTTCTACCGCTTTTTCGATCTGCATACGGCTGGCAGCAGGTTTGTAAGCCGGCAGCGGTTCGTACATGTCAGGATCAAACTCGATTTCCGCAACCTGAACGTCGAACGGTAAATCCACCAGTACCGGACCCGGACGACCAGAACGCATCAGGTGAAATGCCTGTTGCAGCACACGAGGCACCAGTGCCGCTTCACGTACTGTAACCGCCATTTTACTGACCGGCTTGGCGATAGATTCGATATCTACGGCCTGGAAATCTTCTTTATGCAGACGGGCGCGCGGAGCCTGGCCGGTAATGCACAGAATAGGAATGGAATCAGCTGAAGCAGAATAGAGCGCGGTGATCATGTCAGTACCCGCCGGGCCTGAAGTCCCCAGACAAACGCCGATATTCCCAGCCGTTGCGCGGGTATAGCCTTCCGCCATGTGCGACGCACCTTCCACGTGACGCGCCAGAATGTGACGAATACCGCCGTGCTTACGCATCGCTGAATAGAAAGGATTGATTGCTGCTCCCGGAACGCCGAAGGCGGTGGTGATACCTTCTTTCTCCAGCACATACATTGCCGCGTCAACGGCTCTCATTTTTGCCATTTTATTCCTACCTCTATTAATTGGAAAAATTTTCCAACTTTCAAATTTTGTCAAAAAAACCCGCTCCGCAGAGCGGGATGCGACAGACACTATGGATGAGCTTTCAGTCCCAACGCCGTGCTGATATCGCGGGCGGTGTCTCTGACCAGCTCACCCTGACTGACAAAACGATCTTCTGTCAGTCTTGATGAAGGCCCGGAGATGGAGATAGCGGCAACAACACTACCTACATCATCGTAAATTGCTGAAGCTATGCAATTCAGGCCTACAACATGCTCTTCTTTATCTACGGTATAGCCCAGTTCACGCGCTTGTTCTAGGTCCTTCAGCAAGGTGGGCATATCCACAAGCGTAGTTGGCGTAAACTGCTGCAAACCCGTTTGCAGGATGATGCTCATCAGCTCATCTTCCGCCAGCGGATAAAGCAGCGCCTTGCCCGCACCGGAAGCATGCAGCGGCAGACGACTGCCCAGCGGCGCACACATCCTGACCATCGATTTACACTCTAACTGACCAATTAATACCGCTTCATTGCCGTTACGAATCGCGACATTGACCGTCTCGCCGGAAAGTAGCATCAGGCGGCGCATAAACGGCCCGGCGACGGAGAGGACATCACGGTTATGGATGTACGCCGCGCCGACGTTAAAGACACCTAATCCTATATGCCACCAGCCTAACTGACTGTCCTGATAGACAAAATCCGCTGCCTGTAAAACCTTTAACAGGCGAAAGGTCGTCGAGAGCGGCAAATCCAGATTGAGAGAAATATCGCTAACCGACGAACTTCCTCCACTTTTTTCCAGATATTGCAGAATCGCAATTCCCCGCTCTAACGCCTGTGCGCCCTTCTGTGCCACAGGCTCCGCCTGTCCTGGCCTGCCGCGCCGTCTAACTTCCGTCATACCTACGTTAACTCCGACCTACAAGTGAGCATAAACAATGAACAATTAGTTTATCTTATGCAAGTCGGTTGCAGGCGTCACGCAAAACAGAGTTCCTGTTCAGGAATACTTTCAACATCACAGTTGTCACTGCCGCCGCGATCGATGGTCAGAAAATCGGTGACGCGCTGCCAGGCGAAAAGCGGGTGATGCCAGACGTTACGATGATAATTCACCCCCTGCTCACCGTTGGTGATAAACGCCCGCAGCGTTGACAGGTCTGGTTTATCGTCACCTGACGCCACGACCACTACAAACACTTCACCTTTCATCGGGATAAAGGCCTGAGTACCCAGCGGATGACGTTCGAGTTCGTGGATGGTCAGCGGCAGATTCGCCGGTTGCGCGCGGTTAATGCTGATAAGCGTACGGTCTTGCTCAAGAATCTCAACCAGCGCCAAATCGTGATAGCGCTCCACCAGGCCATTGTTAATATGGAAAAAATCCCGTTGCTGCGTTTCGATAACGTCGCCATAAGCACAGAAGGCTTCCTGACTTAACGGTAATACCTGAAGTTTCATCTTTTTGTCCTTGTAACATAATTCCGTTCAACCAGCGCCGACCGGTCAGCTTGGTTTCAATAACAGGCAATCTAAAACCTAAAGAGAACAACATCAACACAAAAGTTGGAATATTTTTCCAAAACTAGATTTAGCCCACAAATCACGCAGGGTTATCATGTGAAAATACAGGTAAATCAAAGGACAGGAAAATCACGCAACCTGCGGATTTAAAAGGGGATACCTGAAGATGTTTGATCCAGAAACTTTGCGGACTTTCATTGCTGTTGCCGAAACGGGAAGTTTTTCAAAAGCGGCAGAACGATTATGTAAAACCACGGCGACCATCAGTTATCGCATTAAGCTTCTGGAAGAGAATACCGGAGTGGCGCTGTTTTTCCGCACCACCCGCAGCGTAACGTTGACAGCTGCTGGCGAACATCTGCTTTGTCAGGCCAGAGACTGGCTGAGCTGGCTGGAAAGCATGCCGAGCGAGCTACAACAGGTGAATGATGGCGTGGAGCGCCAGGTGAATATTGTCATCAACAACCTGCTCTACAATCCCCAGCCCGTCGCCCAACTGCTAGCGTGGCTGAATGAACGTTACCCGTTTACCCAGTTTCACATCTCCCGACAAATCTATATGGGCGTCTGGGATTCGCTACTTTACGAAGGTTTTTCACTGGCCATCGGCGTCACGGGAACCGAAGCACTGGCAAATACTTTTAGCCTTGATCCCTTAGGTTCGGTGCAATGGCGCTTTGTTATCGCGGCGGATCATCCACTGGCGAAGGTTGAAGAGCCGCTAACAGAAGCGCAGTTGCGGCGCTTTCCTGCGGTCAATATTGAAGACAGCGCCCGCACCTTAACCAAACGCGTCGCCTGGCGTTTGCCGGGGCAAAAGGAGATTATTGTTCCTGATATGGAAACGAAAATCGCCGCCCATCTGGCGGGCGTTGGCATTGGTTTTTTGCCAAAATCACTTTGCCAGTCGATGATTGATAATCAACAACTGGTCAGCCGGGTCATTCCAACGATGCGCCCGCCTTCGCCATTGAGTCTGGCATGGCGTAAATTTGGCAGCGGCAAAGCGGTGGAAGATATTGTGGCCTTGTTTACCCAGCGCAGGTCGGAAATCAGTGGATTTTTAGAAATTTTCGGCAACTCACACAGTTAAAAATCAAGTTTCCTTGCGCGTTGGCGCGTAAAATAGCGCGCAAGCTGATTTGAGGTTCACTTTTTACTATGCAAGAGAGACACACGGAACAGGACTATCGTGCCCTGCTGATTGCTGATACGCCCATTATTGATGTTCGCGCCCCCATCGAGTTTGAGCAAGGCGCAATGCCCGCCGCTATCAATCTGCCGTTAATGAATAATGATGAACGCGCCGCCGTTGGCACCTGCTATAAACAGCAAGGGTCTGACGCGGCGCTGGCGCTGGGGCATAAACTGGTGGCGGGTGAAATTCGTCAGCAGCGCATGGACGCCTGGCGGGCAGCGTGTCTGCAAAATCCGCAAGGTATTCTCTGCTGCGCCCGTGGCGGTCAACGTTCACATATTGTGCAACGCTGGCTGCATGAAGCGGGGATTGATTATCCGCTGGTGGAAGGCGGTTATAAGGCTCTGCGCCAGACCGCGATTCAGGCGACCATTGAACTGGCACAAAAACCGATAGTGCTGATTGGCGGTTGTACCGGCAGCGGCAAAACGCTGTTAGTGCAACAACAGCCGAACGGTGTTGATCTGGAAGGGCTGGCGCGCCATCGCGGTTCTGCTTTTGGTCGCACATTGCAGCCGCAACTTAGTCAGGCGAGTTTTGAAAACCTGCTGGCTGCCGAAATGCTAAAAACCGACGCCCGTCAGGAGCTGCGCCTGTGGGTGCTGGAAGATGAAAGCCGGATGATCGGTTCGAATCACCTGCCGGAATGCCTGCGCGAGCGAATGACTCAGGCGGCGATTGCGGTGGTAGAAGATCCGTTTGAGATCCGTCTTGAGCGCCTGAACGAAGAATATTTCTTGCGTATGCATCATGATTTTACCCATGCTTATGGCGACGAACAGGGCTGGCAGGAGTATTGCGAATACCTGCATCACGGACTTTCGGCTATTAAGCGTCGGCTGGGGCTACAGCGCTATAACGAACTGGCTGCAAGGCTGGATGCAGCGCTGACAACGCAACTCGCAACCAATAGCACCGACGGTCATCTGGCCTGGCTGGTGCCGTTACTTGAAGAATATTACGACCCGATGTATCGCTATCAGCTTGAGAAAAAAACGGAAAAAGTTGTCTTTCGCGGTGAGTGGGCGGAAGTGGCGGAATGGGTTAAGACGCAGTGATAGGCGATATTCTGAAACGGCGATTGTCGTGAGAACAGAATGGTTGCACCAGAATACAGATATAAAAAAACCGACATGACAGTCGGTTTTTTTATTTTTTCCGCCCAAGACTTGGTGGTTCCGGGCAGAAATGAAACAGTCCTCATCTAGCAAGTGAATTATAAGTCAGGATGCCTACATATTCAAACAGCTATGTTGGCGATACAATCCCGACGCTAGTAGCAAGACTGCCGGATGCGGCGTAAACGCCTTATCCGGCCTACACAATCTTGCAAAATCAATATATTGCACGCTCTTCGTAGGCCTGATAAGCGTAGCGCATCAGGCAATCTAACGCCTGTCATCACCCCGCAAACTGCCTGAACAGCGCCTTACCCTTAACCAGTCGCGCACCCAGCCAGCCGCCGCAAAGCGACAGCAGCAGTGCACCGCTGCACGGCAGCACAATCCACAATCGCCAGTCAGGTTCCCACGGGAAGTCGAACACTTTCGCCTGCAACACTGCCAGCGCCGTTTCCGCACCAATTGCGGCTACCAGGCCGGAAACAAACCCAAGCATGGCGAACTCACACCACAATGTCGTGCGCAGCAGTTTTTTCCCCGCGCCGAGTGTGCGCCACACCACCAGCTCCTGATGACGCTGACGCATTCCCACCTGCACCTGCGCCAGCAACAGCAACATACCGCAGGCGGTGACCAGCACAACCATCACTTCCAGCGCCCGACTTACCTGCTCCAGCACCTGGCCGACCTGTTTTAAAATCGCGCCAATGTCTAACAGGCTAATGGTCGGGAACTGGCGGTTGAGTTGCGTCAACATGCCGTTGCCGTTCTCCCAGCGGAAACTGGTAAGCCAGCTCTGCGGCTGCCCGTCCAATGCCCCTTCCGGGAAAATAAAATAGAAATTAGGCCGCAGACTTTCCCAGTCCACTTTGCGCAGGCTGGTCACTTTAGCGCGGAACTCTTGGGTATCGCCCATAAAAGTCACGGTATCGCCGAGAGCAACGTTTAAGCGTTTCGCCAGCCCCTCTTCCATCGACACTTCATCGGCTTTTGGCGGCCAGTTACCGGCGACAATCGGATTATGATCGGGCCGCGTATTTTGCCAGGTAAGATTGAGTTCGCGATTGAGCGCCTCATCTTCATTGCCTTCTGTCGGCTTATCGTTAATCGCCGTCAGCCGCGCCCGCACCACCGGATAAAACGATTCCGGGACTATCTGATGTTCCGCGAGGAACGTTTTTAGCGGCGTAACCTGTTCTGTGGCGATGTTGATTAAAAAGTAGTTCGGGGTTTCTGGCGGTAGCTGCTGCTGCCAGCGGTCGAGCAGATCGCCACGCAACACCAGCAGCAGTGCCAGCAGCATAAAGGAGAGCGAAAATGCCGAAAGCTGGCTTAACGTTGACCACGGCTGACGTAACAGGCGGCTAACCGCCAGGCGCAGAGGTAGCGATTTCAGCGTCATGCGGCGAAGTACATTCAGCAGCATCCAGCCCAGAACACCGCACAGCAAAGCCAGTACTACCGCGCCCGCCAACACCGCCCAGAGCAGCATACTGCCGCCCATTAATCCGGCGAGCAGCAGCACAACCACCACACTGACAATCGGCAGATAAAACTTCAGCGGCCAGACGTTCGCTACCACATCTTTACGTAACACACGTAAAGGCTGCGTTGCCAGCAACAGGCGGTACGGTCGTAGCCCCACCAGCAGCGAGATGACTGTCATGGTACCCAGCGCCCACAGCCACGGCCAGAGGCTGGCAGGCGGTAGTGCGGCAGGCAGAACGGGCTTGAGCAGTACCATCAATACGCTTTCGAACAACAGGCCAATCGCCCCGCCGGTAACGGCTGAAAGCACCAGAATCATCAACCACTGACCGACGATTAACTTACGCAGTTGCGCTCGCCCTGCCCCCAGCGTTTTGAGGATCGCCACCAGATCGTAGCGACTGCGACAGTAATGATTCATCGCCACCGCCACCGCAGCCACTGCCAGCAGCAAGGTCAGAAGCGCCGAAAGCAGCAGGAACTGTTGCGAGCGTTCCATCGAGCGCCCCAGCGCGCCTTCGTCCTGTTCCAGACCGTACCAGCGTTGTTCGGGTTTAAGCTGGGGTAACAGCCATTTCTCATAGCCGTCGAGCTGATTCTCGCTGCCACCAAATTTATAGCGCCAGGTGACCCGACTCCCCGGCTGCACGGCTCCGGTTTTATCGACATCCGCCAGATTCATCATCAGGCGTGGGGCTATCTGGAAGGGGTTAAAACCGGAATCCGGTTCCTGAATCACTTCTCCGGCAATCCGCAGTGTGGCATCGCCCACGTCGATGGTGTCGCCCGTTTTCAGGTTAAGCAGTGCCATCAGCCGTGGGGCCAGCAATACGCTGCCCGCCTGCGGTTTCAGGCCTGGGGGATTGGTTTGCAGATCGCCATACATCGGGTAGATATCATCCACCGCTTTGACGTTCGCCAGCTGCGGTGTGTCGCCTGCAAATGTCATGGTGGCGAAAGTCAGCTGCTTGCCGACTTTCAGGCCGCGCTTTTGCGCTTCCTCCAGCCATGCTTGCGGCACTTCGCGCGAACTGCGCAACGCCCGATCGCCCGCCATAAACTCACGGCTTTGCTGGCTTAAACCTTTCTCCATGCGATCGCTGATATTACCCAGCGCCAGCACGCAGGCCACCGCCAGGCTTAGCGCCAGCCAGACAATTAATAGCGACGGCGAGCGCCATTCGCGCCAGAACCAACGTGCAATCATGCTTCCTCCTGCAACTGCCCGTTCACCAGCCGTAAGCAGCGGTCGCAGCGTGCCGCCAGTTGCAGGTCGTGGGTCACCATAATCAACGTGGTGCCATGTTCACGGTTGAGGGAAAACAGCAGGTCGGCAATTTTATCGCCCGTCTGGCGGTCAAGGTTGCCAGTGGGTTCGTCGGCAAACAGCACATCAGGTCGACCGTTAAAGGCTCGCGCCAGCGCCACCCGTTGCTGTTCACCGCCGGAAAGCTGTGCCGGAAGATGATCAAGACGTTTACCCAGCCCTAACTGTTCGAGCAACGCTTTCGCCCCGTTACGACTTTCCGCGCTACTCTCACCGCGCAGCAGCGCCGGAAGCTCGACGTTTTCCAGCGCGTTAAGGGTAGGAATTAACATAAATGACTGAAAAACAAAGCCTACGTGCTTCGCGCGCAATTTTGCCCGCGCTTCTTCGTCCATATTATGTAGCGGTTGTCCTACCAGATTCACTTCGCCACTGCTACCGTCATCCAGCCCGGCGAGGATCGCCAGCAAGGTTGACTTACCCGATCCCGACTCGCCCACCAGCGCGATGGTCTCGCCACGTTTGACAACCAGCTCAACTCCGGTGAGGATGGAGAGTTCATGCTCCCCCTGACCGACGGACTTCTTAAGATGATGAACTTCAACAATGTTTTCCGCTGGCATTTGCCCTTCCTGTTCCTGGTCCTGTTAACCTTCCGTGCCGCCGCAGCGGACACGTTATTGATTCTGGGTGATAGCCTGAGCGCCGGGTATCGAATGTCTGCCAGCGCGGCCTGGCCTGCCTTGTTGAATGATAAGTGGCAGAGTAAAACGTCGGTAGTTAATGCCAGCATCAGCGGCGACACCTCGCAACAAGGGCTGGCGCGCCTTCCGGCTCTGCTGAAACAGCATCAGCCGCGCTGGGTGCTGGTTGAACTGGGCGGCAATGACGGTTTGCGTGGTTTTCAGCCGCAGCAAACGGAACAGACGCTGCGCCAGATTTTGCAGGATGTCAAAGCCGCCAACGCTGAACCATTGTTAATGCAAATACGTCTGCCTGCAAACTATGGTCGCCGTTATAATGAAGCCTTTAGCGCCATTTACCCCAAACTCGCCAAAGAGTTTGATGTTCCGCTGCTGCCCTTTTTTATGGAAGAGGTCTACCTCAAGCCACAATGGATGCAGGATGACGGTATTCATCCCAACCGCGACGCCCAGCCGTTTATTGCCGACTGGATGGCGAAGCAGTTGCAGCCTTTAGTAAATCATGACTCATAAAGCAACGGAGATCCTGACAGGTAAAGTTATGCAAAAATCGGTCTTAATTACCGGATGTTCCAGTGGAATTGGCCTGGAAAGCGCGCTCGAATTAAAACGCCAGGGTTTTCATGTGCTGGCAGGTTGCCGGAAACCGGATGATGTTGAGCGCATGAACAGCATGGGATTCACCGGTGTGTTGATCGATCTGGATTCGCCAGAAAGTGTTGATCGCGCAGCCGACGAAGTGATCGCCCTGACCGATAATTGTCTGTATGGGATCTTTAACAATGCCGGATTCGGCATGTATGGCCCCCTTTCCACCATCAGCCGTGCGCAGATGGAACAGCAGTTTTCCGCCAACTTTTTCGGCGCACACCAGCTAACCATGCGCCTGTTAACCGCCATGCTGCCGCACGGTGAAGGACGTATTGTGATGACCTCATCGGTGATGGGATTAATTTCCACACCGGGTCGCGGTGCCTATGCAGCCAGTAAATATGCGCTGGAGGCGTGGTCAGACGCACTGCGCATGGAGCTGCGCCACAGCGGAATTAAAGTTAGCCTGATCGAACCCGGTCCCATTCGTACCCGCTTCACCGACAACGTCAACCAGACGCAAAGCGATAAACCGGTCGAAAATCCCGGCATCGCCGCTCGCTTTACGTTGGGGCCAGAAGCGGTGGTCAACAAAGTGCGCCATGCTTTTATTAGCGAGAAACCGAAGATGCGCTATCCGGTGACGCTGGTGACCTGGGCAGTCATGGTGCTTAAGCGCCTGCTGCCGGGGCGCGTGATGGACAAAATATTGCAGGGGTGAGTTGAAGCGCGCGCTTAAGCCCCCATGTCATAGAAAATATCGACAACAGAGAGCGACTCCATGTCCGTAGAAAATATTGTCAACATTAACGAATCTAACCTGCAACAGGTTCTTGAACAGTCGATGACCACACCGGTGCTGTTCTATTTTTGGTCTGAACGTAGCCAGCACTGTTTGCAGTTAACCCCGATCCTGGAAAGCCTCGCGGCGCAGTACAACGGGCAATTTATTCTGGCGAAGCTGGACTGCGATGCGGAGCAGATGATTGCCGCCCAGTTTGGTCTGCGCGCGATTCCGACCGTATATCTGTTCCAGAACGGGCAACCGGTAGACGGCTTCCAGGGACCGCAACCGGAAGAAGCGATCCGCGCCCTGCTGGATAAAGTGCTGCCGCGCGAAGAAGAGCTGAAAGCGCAGCAGGCGATGCAACTGATGCAGGAAGGCAATTACACCGACGCCCTGCCATTGCTGAAAGACGCCTGGCAGTTGTCGAATCAGAACGGGGAAATCGGCCTGCTGCTGGCAGAAACGCTGATTGCGCTGAACCGTTCTGAAGATGCAGAAGCGGTGCTGAAAACCATTCCGTTGCAGGATCAGGACACCCGCTACCAGGGGCTGGTGGCGCAAATCGAACTGCTGAAGCAGGCGGCAGATACGCCGGAAATTCAACAGCTGCAACAGCAGGTGGCGGAGAACCCAGAAGATGCCGCACTGGCGACGCAACTGGCGCTGCAACTGCATCAGGTTGGGCGCAATGAAGAGGCGCTGGAGTTACTGTTCGGACATCTGCGTAAAGATCTCACCGCCGCAGACGGTCAGACACGTAAAACGTTCCAGGAGATCCTCGCTGCGCTGGGTACGGGTGATGCACTGGCGTCGAAGTATCGCCGCCAGCTGTATGCGTTGTTGTATTAATTTTCCGTTGAAATGCGATGCTGTGCAGGTTTGCAGACCTGATAAGACGTCAGCGTCGCATCAGGCATCGCATTATTTCTTCTTCAATTGCGTCACCACCAACTGGTGGCGCGAATTGTAAAACTTACGATAGGTTAAATAACAGGCAATAATGGTCGACAAGCTGGCGGTTGAGAGCAGCATAAAGGTCACCATAATCTGATATTTAATCGCCTTCACCGGATCAATCCCGGCAAATATCAGCCCGGACATCATTCCTGGTAAACTCACTAAGCCAACCGTTTTTGCTGAATCGACCGTCGGAATTAAAGCCGCGCGAATACTGTCGCGAATCAATATCGCTGAAGCCTGCTTCGGCGTCGCGCCAAGACTCAGTTTCTCCTGAATCTGTTGCTGTTCGCTAATGACCCGTTGCCCTAAATTGTTGTAACACAACCCCACCGCTACCATGGCGTTACCGGCAATCATCCCGGCGATAGGGATCACCTGCATCGGGATAAATTCAATCGACCCTGAGAGAATCAGCACCGCCAGGGTAATTCCCGCCCCGACCGTAATGGCAATAAACGATGAGATAAAAGCTTTAGCAATATATTTACTGCGCTTTTGCGCATTCCACGCCGCATTAAAGCAGATAAATAACACCATCAATAATGTCAGGCTGGCATCATCAACGCTGAAAATATACTTCAGCATATAGCCGACAATAATCAGCTGAATTATCGCGCGCCCCACACTCCAGAGAATATCTTTCTCCAGCGCCAGTTTTTCTTTATGGCTAATTAAGATTGCGACAATCACCAGCATTAATGCCAGTGCCAGTGACTCGTTGGTAATATTATGCGTGTTCATAGCGTGCTTCCTGCATTTCTCCGGCATGCGGTTGCAGCGTAATCACCTTATCCGCATGATTAATTTCGTCTTTATCGTGCGTCACCCACAACACCGCAATATTTTGCTCACGTACATAGCGGTGGATCATCTCATTGACGTTGCGTTTGTTGCTTTCATCCAGCGCACTGGTGATTTCGTCGAGCAATAAAACCTTCGGCATAAATTGTAGGTTACGAATCAATGAGATGCGTTGTTTTTCACCCCCGGATAGCTCGGCGATATTTTTCGTCAAAATGGTGTCCGGCAAGGAGAAACGTTCGAGAAAATCGAGAAAAATGGCCGGGTCAGGCTGCTGGTTACGGATCTGCCAGGGAAAGATCAGGTTATCGTAGACCGTGTCGCCAAACAGAGCCGGCGTCTGGGCGCAGTAAGAAACTTGTTGGCGATAGGTTTCTGGCTTTAGTGTGCTGACATCCTCACCTTCAAACAGTAACGTTCCACTGGTCGGGCTGATTAATGAAGCAACGATTTTTAGTAGCGTACTTTTACCGCAGCCGGAAGGGCCGGTAATTAACTTAAATTCGCCAGCACGCAGCGAAAAATTGATGTTATTGAGAATCTTCGTATCGCCCGCCTGATATCCAACATTTTGCAGTTGGAGCAAAAGACTATTTTCCTGCATTGCCCATCCCTTTTTCTGATTTTTACTAAAAACAGTTTATCCTCCGCAAGAATAAGGGGGAACTCTCTTTCAGTAATCAGGTATAATTTGTTTAATCAAGCAGCAATTTTGCTCTTTATGGACGGTACAACAGGAGGTTTTTCCGATGCTAATTTTTATCCCGATTCTCATTTTTGTCGCGCTGGTGATTGTTGGCGCGGGCGTCAAAATCGTGCCGCAGGGCTATCAGTGGACGGTAGAACGATTTGGTCGTTATACCAAAACATTACAGCCGGGGCTCAGTCTGGTGGTGCCGTTTATGGACCGCATTGGTCGTAAGATCAATATGATGGAGCAAGTGCTCGACATCCCATCCCAGGAAGTTATCTCGAAAGATAACGCCAACGTCACTATCGACGCCGTTTGCTTTATTCAGGTGATTGATGCCCCGCGTGCCGCTTATGAAGTCAGCAATCTGGAACTGGCGATCATCAACCTGACCATGACTAATATCCGTACCGTTCTGGGTTCAATGGAACTCGATGAAATGCTCTCTCAGCGCGACAGCATTAACTCGCGTCTGCTGCATATTGTCGATGAAGCCACTAATCCGTGGGGGATAAAAGTCACCCGTATTGAAATTCGCGATGTGCGCCCACCGGCTGAACTTATCTCTTCAATGAACGCGCAGATGAAAGCGGAACGTACCAAACGCGCTTACATCCTTGAAGCAGAAGGGATTCGTCAGGCGGAAATCCTCAAAGCCGAAGGTGAAAAACAGTCACAAATCCTGAAAGCGGAAGGTGAACGTCAGTCGGCATTCTTACAGGCTGAAGCGCGTGAACGTTCGGCTGAAGCAGAAGCACGCGCGACCCAAATGGTGTCTGAAGCCATTGCTTCTGGTGACATTCAGGCGGTGAATTACTTCGTGGCGCAGAAATACACCGAAGCGTTACAGCAGATTGGTTCCTCCAGTAACAGCAAAGTGGTGATGATGCCATTAGACGCTAGTAGCCTGATGGGGTCGATTGCCGGGATTGCTGAACTGGTGAAAGACAGCGCGAACGAGCGAAATAAATCATGATCGAGATGATAGCTATCCATCCGCATATTTTTTGGCTGAGTCTCGGCGGTCTGCTGCTGGCAGCCGAGATGCTGGGCGGCAATGGTTATCTACTGTGGAGCGGTGCCGCGGCGGTGATTACTGGCCTGGTGGTCTGGCTGCTGCCGCTGGGTTGGGAGTGGCAAGGGGTGATGTTTGCCGTCCTGACGCTGCTCGCCGCCTGGCTGTGGTGGAAATGGCTGGCACGAGGCGTGCGCGAACAAAAGCACAGTGACAGTCATTTAAACCAGCGCGGTCAACAGCTGATTGGCCGACGTTTTGTGCTGGAATCACCGTTAGTCAACGGGCGCGGTCATATGCGCGTCGGCGACAGTTCATGGCCCGTCAGCGCCAGCGAGGATCTCGGTGCAGGTACGCATGTTGAGGTGATTGCGATTGAAGGGATAACGCTGATCATCCGTGCGATCATCGCCTGATGCGACGCTGACGCGTCTTATCATGCCTACAAAACTGTGCCCGAACCGTAGGCCGGATAAGGCGTTTACGCCGCATCCGGCGGTTATGCACCGATGCCTGATGCGACGCGGGCGCGTCTTATCATGCCTGGAAGTCTGCGCCCGAATCGTAGGCCGCCTCCGCCATATTAACTGGCATTGGCAAATTACTCGTCACTACCTTTATTCATGTTTTTTTGGTCTTCATCCGGATAGTGTTTTTTTAGATATTCCAGGACGTTTTTATTGACCTTGTGTTGGGTATACACCCACCCTTTCCAGTAATCAGGCTGGTCCAGGTAAACTTCTGGCGGAATGGTGAAATCAGAAAGCGTTAACCATTCGGCTAACAGATCGGGGTTTCTCTTCTGGATCAACTGCAACAGCATGATCAGCGACATGGCAGAGGCAGGAGCCGTACTATCGCCGCTTAAATACTTCCACACCGTAGAGCGATTCGAACGAAAAAGGATGGGGAGCAGCGCCCTGTCCAGATTCATTTCATTAAAAATCTTCTCAAATTCATTCATTTAATTTTCCTGCCTGGCGTAAACCTCTTAAAAATTGAGATTTATCAAAGAAACGCATTCTAGCACACATCAGGAACCGCTTCACGTTTAGCCCAGAAACAACATTTATTTCGCTTATCAAAACAAGTCTTTACTCTTTTTTACATTGAAAGAGCACAAAATGATTTTCAATTTTATTTATATAAGAAACATTTTTTGTTTCTTATAGGCGATATTTACGCTTGCACAAGACAAAAACGCGCTTTACATCACACAAATGGCGGCGTAGATTTCGATTAAATTGCAACGCAAATTAATTCTTATAACAACGTTATACGTTGCTTATAGAAACAAACCTGTGACTTACTTTGAACGAGAAAAAATGCATGAAAACTGTAAAGCTGTCTTTACTGGCTGTCGTTGTTGCTACCGCGGTAAGTCCATCTGCGTTTGCGGGTGATACTGTTGAGGCAGCAGCGACAGAATTAGCGGCAATCCAGCCAGGAATGTCGCAAATGGAAATTGATCAGAAAATTGGTCGATTTTTAGAAAGGACAGGAAATAGTGCAGCCGCACAAAATTACCTGATTGCGCATGATTACAAAACTACAACGCCTCAGGAAGATACAACTGCTTCTCCCGTACAGCCTACCAGTACGCTGAACCCGATAACCAATCAAGCGCAGATCGACCGCGACAACGGGCAGGATACCGCCATTCAGAACGCGCAGCACACTGCCAACTGGGCATCGCTGAAAGCCGATGATGCGCATCATGCCATTATGGTGGCGCAGACGGATATTGATGCCAATAAAGCCGCCATCACCAACACTCGCAATGATGTCTCCGCCGTACAGTCAGACGTCAGCACCATAAAAGGCGATGTCGCACATGCCCAGTCAACGGCTGACCATGCCAACGCTAACGCCAACACCGCACTGCTGAACGGCGTCAAACTCTCCGCTGCCGTGACGGAAAATAAAAATAATATCGAACAGAACCGCAGCGATATTGCTGACCAGCAGCAACAGCTCGACGAAACCCAGAAAACCGTTGCTGCCACCGGTGATGTACAGACTGCTGCCCGATATCAGGGCATGATTGACGCCAGGCAGACAGCCGCTACCAACGCGCAGCAGGAACAAGCAGACACCCAGCAGCAACAAATTACCGATCAGCAGAAGCAAATCGACGCGACGCAAAAAACGGTTTCTGCACTTGGCGATGCCCAGACCAGCGCACATTATCAGCAGATGGTTAACGCCAGACTGACCGCACAAAATGATGCGAATGCGCGTATTGCAGCAGAACAAAAACAGAAAATTGATACCCTTGCGACTAACCAGGCAACTCAACAACATATCGATAGCGTGCAGTACGGGGAGCAAATTCAGCGTCTGGCGCAAGACTCAACGCAAACGCATGAACAAATTGACAGCCTGACACAAGACGCAACCCAAACACATCAGCAGTTAAGCAACACGCAAAAACGAGTAGCGGATAACAGCCAGCAGATTACGACGCTCAATAACAATTTCAGTTCGCTGAAAAACGAAGTTGAAGATAACCGTAAAGATGCTAATGCGGGGATCGCGTCAGCCATTGCCATTGCCTCACAGCCACAGGTGAAAACCGGTGATTTAATGATGGTGTCAGCGGGAGCAGGAACCTTCAACGGTGAATCTGCGGTGTCTGTCGGAACATCTTTTAATGCTGGAATTCATACGGTAATTAAAGCGGGAGTCTCAGCGGATACACAATCTGATTTCGGCGCAGGTGTCGGCGTGGGATATTCATTCTAATTTTAATAGCAATTTCTTATTCGCAATTTTCCGCACATTATTTAAGGTTAACAATGATGAATAGCACCATTAAATCGTTTTCCCTGCTGGCGGTGATATTACTGGCTGGCTGTAGTTCTCCCACTTCCCGCATCGCAGATTGCCAGGCGCAGGGCGTCAGTCATGACACCTGTTATCTCGCAGAACAACAGCGTCAGGCGGCTATTTTAAGTGCATCCGAGGCACAGGCATTTAAAAATGCAGAAGCCGCACAACATGCCCAGGCCGCTAAAAAATCCATTTATAAAGGATTTGGCGTCACTTTCAGAATGAGCAGTAAAAACTTTGCTTATCTCAATGATTCACTATGTGCCATAGATGAAGATAATACCGATGCTACGGTTTATCAGTCGGGTCTGTATAACGTCATTGTTTATCATCACACAGGAAAAGTCGCCTTAATGAAAGAAGGCCAGTTTGTGGGCTATTTAAAATGAAGGAGCAAAAGAAAATGGCCATGACGCATATTATGATTATCGGTGCGTTTATTTTTGCCTTCTTGCAAGTGGTGTTATTAGCCTCCCTGGTTCACGCTGTGAATGTTAACAACGAAATCCAGGAAGGCTTATTTCAGTCGGGGCGCATTATGGTAGAAAGTTTGCAGCATATTCTTTCGGTGCAAACGGGGATTAACTGATTTTCATCCCGCCCGATGATGACAGCAGCCGGAGAGATTTTCGATAATCGGGCAGTCGGCGCTGTCATCGCCAGGGCAGGCATTCGCCAGCGCCAGTAGCTGGTTGCGCATGGATTGCAGTTCTTCAATGTGGCGCTCGATCTCCGCCACCTTCTCCAGCGTACGACGTTTTACATCGGCGCTATGACGCTGCGGGTCGTTAAACAGATTCACCAGTTCGCCGCTTTCTTCCAGGTTAAAACCCACCTGGCGTGCCTGGCGCAGTAAGGTCAGTTCGTTGAGATGCTGCTGCGTGTAGGTACGATAACCGTTTTCGCTGCGCATCGGCGGTGTCACCAGTCCCTTCTCTTCATAGAAGCGAATGGCTTTGCTGGTCAGGCCGGTAATTTTTGCTACATCGCTAATGTTCATCGTTCGCGCAACGCCTCCTGTGCTTTGTTAAAGGGTTTCAACAGATAATCCAGCACGCTTTTTTTGCCGGTGCGGATATCGACCGTCGCCACCATACCGGGGAATATCGGAAACTGCTGTTTATGTTTATTTTCCAGATGGTTGCTGAAAGTGCGAATGTACACCCGATAGTAATAAACATCGCGCCGCACTTCATCCTGCACGGTATCCGGTGATATCACTGCCACTTCCCCCGGCAGGCCGCCATAGATGGAGTAATCGTAAGCGGTTATTTTCACCAGCGATTTTTGCCCCGGATGGATAAACGCCACATCGCGCGGGGAGATTTTTGCCTCAATCAGCAGTTGCTCATCCAGCGGCACGATGGTCATTAGTTTACCACCGGGGGCAATGACGCCGCCAACCGTGGTGACATCAATATCCTGAACAATGCCACGAACTGGCGCAGTAAAGTTGAGCCTGGTGAGGGAGTCTTCCCGTCCACGGATCACCGAACGCTGAGTTTCCACTTCCGCATTGGCTTTCGCTAACTCTTCCCGCGCCTGAACGTAGTATTGCGTGCGCACGTCGCTAAGTTTGTTTTCCAGTTCATTGGCCTGGCGTTGCAGGCGCAGCACTTCGACGCTGCTCGCAGCCCCTTGTTTCACCAGCGGCTGGGTCATAGCCAGTTCACGGTTGACCAGGCTAATCCCCTGCGTCAGCCCGGTGGTGGCTTTGTTCAGCCCGTCGCGGCGAGTGTTGTACAACGCCGTTTCCGACTCGATAAGTTCGGGGAATTTATTCAGTTCGTCAGGGAAGACCAGCGGTTTATTACTCACTTCCGCCCGCAGCCGCGCCGAGGTTGCCAGCGCCGCGTACAGCCGCGACATCGCTTCCTGGACGTCGGATTCCGTTTTGGTGCGGTTAAGCTGCGCCAGCGGCTGGCCCTGTTCGACAATATCGCCCACCTTGACGTCGAGATGATACAGAATTCCGCCTTCCAGCGACTGCACCACCTGTTCGCGCCCGGAGGGTTCTACCGTGCCGCTGCCGGTAGTGACTTCATCAAGCTGGAAATACCACGCCCAGCCGAGAAAACAGAGCAGCATGACGACAGTCACTCGTACCGCCAGCGCCGAGCGCGGCAGGCGGGGTTCAGTCAGGCCACGGTTATATTGCAGTTGTCCGTTCATGCGGCAGACCCCTTATTCTTCTCCTGCAACACCACCCGTCGCGCCGTGGGTTCGCCCTGTTCACGCAAAATGGCCTCTTTCGTGCCATCCATCACAATCCGCCCCTGATCCATCACGATGATTCTGTCGACCAGTTGCAGCATCGCCGTGCGGTGAGTGGCGATGACCAGCGTGCGATGCCCAATCCACTGTTTCAGTTGTTCGATTAAATGCGCTTCCGCCATTTCGTCCAGCGAGGCGCTGGGTTCATCGAGCAGCACAATATTGGGTTGAGAGATAAGTAGCCGCGCCAACAGCAGCGTTTGCCGCTGACCGCCAGAAAGACCAAATCCCCCTTCCTGAATCATGTAGTTGAGGCCGTTTTTCTGCTTCTGTACAAAGGGCAGCGCCCCGCTGAGGGTTAACGCGCGTTCGATATCTTCATCGCTGGCTTCCGGCATCCCCATGGTGAGGTTTTCCCGCAGCGAGCCGAAGAACAGTCGCCCGGTCTGGCTGAGCAGCCCCATGTCCCGGCGCAGATCTGCCGGATCAAGCTGCCCGATGCTGATGTTATCCAGCAGCACCTGTCCCTGCTGGGCGATACGCATTCCGGCGAGCATTTGCAGTAGCGTCGATTTACCCGCGCCGTTGCGCCCAAGAATGGCGATTTTCTCACCCGCCTGAATGTTAAGTTTGCCAATCGCCACATCGGCAATCTTCTCTTCTTCGTCGTAATAAAACACCGCGTTGCTGAACTGATAATTACCGTGCAGCACCGCTTTATGCACCAGTTTGCCGTGTTCCGGTTGATCCACCGGGCGCTTCATCAGTTCATCGAGGCCGTTACGCGCCACTTTCGCCTGCTGCCAGCGCGAGAGCACGCCGGATATCTGCGACAGCGGCGCGATGGTGCGCGAAGCCAGGATCGTCGTCCCGACCAGCGCACCGGTGGTCATGTCGCCGTTCATCACCATAAAGCAGCCCACCAACAGCACCACCACGTAGACGATGGACTGCACTTCCTGGGTCCAGGTGAGCAGCAGTCCGGTGAGAAAACGTTGCTTCATGCTGATGGACGAGGCCACATCGTTGGTGTGATTCCACTGATTCTGAAAACGCTGCTCGGCGCGCAACAGTTTAATGTCTTCAATCGACTGCACGGCTTCCACAAGCGTCGCGTTGCGCACCGCCGATTCGCGCATCCCTTCGTTCGCCAGCCGCGCCAGCGGGCGTTGCACCAGCAGGCCGGGGATCACTAATAAAGGCAGCGCCAGCAAAACCACCAGCACCAGCCAGCCGCCAATCATCCACAGAATAAAAACAAACAGCAGGAAGAACGGCAAGTCCGCCACCGCGCCGATGGTGGTGGAAGTAATAAGCTCCCGCACCGATTCCAGTTCGCGGATCTGCGAGATAAACGATCCGGTGGATTTCGAGCGCACGTTGTTTTTCAGCCGTAATGCGTGACCAAAAACGCGATCCGAAATACGCAGATCTGCCCGCTTGCCGATCACATCGGAAAGGTGCGTGCGCACCATGCGCATACAAAACTCAAACAGAATCGCCATCATCACCCCGGCGAACAGCACCCACAGCGTCGGGTACGATTGCGCCGGAACGACGCGGTCGTAAACCTGCATCGAAAAAATCATCGCCGCCAGCGCCAGCACGTTCGCCACCAGTGACGCCAGCATAATGTCGCCATAGCGCCGCCAGTCTTTCAGCGACAGACTCCAGAACCAGTTCGCCTGATACGGACGAATGTAGTCATCTACCCGCGCGTCAGGGATGGCGCTGAGCGGGCGCAGTAGCGCCAGTTCGACGATTTTATCCTCAACATCCGCGACGTTAAGCGTGGTTTCCAGCCCTTCGTCACCGCTGAACTGAACGCTGATATTGTCATGATTGTCGCGGCGGGTGATCACACCGACCTGTTGATTATCAAACACCGCGATCAACGGCAGCCGCCAGGGGTTGAGCGAATCGGCAGAAAACTCCACCAGCCGCAGCCCCATCCCCAACTGCCGCGCCATGTCGGTGAGCAACTCTTCCCGCTTGCTGTCGCGCTCCCAGTTGACGGTCGCGCGCACGTTCTCCTGAGAAAAATCGAGGCGGTAATAACGCGCCACGGCGATCATCGCCTCCAGCCAGGCTTCCACGGACTGGGCATTTTTTTTCATTATTTACACCACCATCAACTGATGATTCGCCAGCAATGTGGCGAGGTCGGTATGCACGCCCGTCAGCGTGACCACGTTAGTTGCCGCAAAAGTGCCGCCCGTGCCGTCGCGGTCGATCTGCACGATGGTGTCGCTGCCGCTCTGGGTGACTTTGACAAAATCACCGATGTTTCCGGCCTGCGCATCCAGCGTCGCCACGCCGTTGACGTAGCTGGCTTTGCCATTACCGGTATAGCCGCTGCCCTGTAACAGCTCGCGGATATCAATGCGATCGGTGTCGGCGGTGCCTTCCCATGTGCCTATCGTAAAGCCATTCACCACGTCCGAGCCATTGCCGCCAGTGGCATCGCTGGCGTTGAGCAGTTTATAGAGCAAGGTGTCATGGCCCCCGTTGCCGATGTTGATGGTGTCGTTTCCCCCGCGACCTTCCAGTTGGTTATCGCCCGTGCTGCCGGTCAGGGTATCGTTAAAATTAGATCCGGAAATGCCTTCGATATTGGTAAATGTCGAGGTGTTAAAGCCGGTCGCCTGGGCAGTGGTGGTGCTTAAGTTGGCGGTGATCCCCACTGTGGAGAGGCGGAAATCGACCACGTCCATCCCGCCGTTCGCCAGCCAGGTTCCGGTGCCGGAGCTGTACACCCAGCCGCCGGAACCGTCGTAGGTGTCGGTACCTGCGGTAGCGAAGAAGGTATCGTTATAGCCGGTACCAACGAACTTACCGTTGTTGCTCGCCGTGCCTGCTTCGGCGCTGAGATCGTAAGCGTGGGTAGCATCAGTGGCATGTAAACCGCCCCAACTGGTATTCACCGTCTGGTCGATATTGCTGGCAGTGGTGCCGGTGGATTTGATCAGCACCGCGTTGTAAGTTTCCCCGGCATTCAGTCCGTAGAAATTGACCAGCGCCGAGGTGTCGTTGACGCCCATCCCCGACTGCGGGTTGATGATTTGCGTGGCGACCAGCACTCCCGCCGAGTTGTAGAGTTTTACGGTATTACCGTAATAGACGTTAATGCCGTTGGGATCGGTGATACGCAGGTGCAGCGAGGTGCCGTAGCTCACCGTGTTGGTGTTACGGATGAGGAACACGCTGCCCGACTGTTTGGTCACCAGCACATCCACCGCGCCGTCCCAGTCGTAATCCATTGCCGCCACGCCGCTGGTGATGCCGCTCTGGCTGCCGCCGAGGGTAGATTGTGTCCAGTTACTGGCATTACTGACGTTAGTATAGAGGTACGACTGCCCGGTCTGAGCAATACGCGCGATATCCATTAACCCGTCATGATCCCAGTCCACTGCCACGCTGAACTGGCTGGCATAGGTTGTACCCGTTGCCCCCACCGCCACCGGATTCCCCAACACGCCGTTGGTATTGAATAACAGCGAGCCGTAGTTAGCTCTTCCCTGGCTGGCGGGCAGGAAGAGGTCCATATCACCGTCACCATCGAAATCGGCCCAGGTCATGGACACAGACGTCGAGTTACCACCACTGCCTGCAACACTGAGGAAGGTGTTGATGGTGTTCTGCCCCCAGACAAACGTACCGTTGCCCTGGCTGATGAGCGATGAAAGGGTGTAGTAGTTATTCAGGTTGAAGGTGTGCTGAACCAGGTCTACCCTGCCGTCATTGTTGAGATCGACGCCGGAACCTTCGTTAAGGGAAAGATAGCCATTTACTACCCCGCCGACCGTGGCGCTCCCTCCGTTGTTGGCGGTGGTGGAGTTGCCTACCAGAGTGCCTGCGTTATTCCACAGGAAGGTGTTGGAGTCCGGCCCGCCTGCGTCGCCAATCCAGAAATCGAGATAGCCGTCGCCCTCTTTATCAAACGCCACAATCGAGCCATACCACGTCAGCGTGCCGACGTTCACCTGAATCGCGCTGGAAAAGGTGCCGTCGCCGTTGTTGGTAAAACCGTTGATATAGCCCGTACCGTAGTCATCACGGGTGATAAACAGATCGCCCGTGCCGTTACGGTCATAATCGGCAATTGAACTGGTGGCGTAGTTGTTGCCGCTTTGCACCAGCGTCAGTGCGGTCTTCGACCAGGTGAGCGGATCGGTTGATTGCATAATTTGCTGGTTAGCCAGCACCGTCCACATCCCGTGGTTGTCGAGGCCGTAGGTCAGCCCCCAGGCCGTTGTTTTATTGGCAGTTGTCCAGGCTGGCGTGTAATCAATTGCCGCGTTGATCGTCACCGTGCCGTTGCTGACGTTAGCGGTGTTGCCGTTACCCGCCGAGCTTTTCACCTGCGCGGTGACGTTATAAGCGGTTGCGGAAGCCGCCAGCACATCGGTATCCGGCAGTTGCACATACCAGGTGTTATGCGCCGGATCGACTACCACCGCACCGCCCGGCTGCGAGGTGTAGGTTTTGCCATTGATGACCACTTCGACATACTGCCCGCTGGCGAGCGCGGCAGTGATCACCCCGCTGATAATCGGCGTAGTATCGCGCGTGGTCTGGCTGGTGATTTGCGCCAGCGTGGTCGGAATAGAGGTATCGACCGTCAGGATAAAATCGCTGGAGGAGGTGATATTTCCTGCCAGATCCACTACCCGCGCGCTGTAGGTGTACGCGCCGCTGACCAGCCCGCTGTCGCTGTATGTCCAGTTCAGCGCGCCGACCATCGTCACCGCGCCTAACAGCAGGCCATTACGGTAGAGGTAAACCACTTCACCGCTGGCCAGCGGTCCGGAGAGTACACCGTTCAGCAGCGGCGTGGTGTCGTCGGTGGCCTGAGAACTGTTTAACGTCCCCTGACGCTGCCCGACATCATCGGTATACGACACAATGGTCGGCGTGGCGGTGGGGTTAATCGTATCGACCACCACCGTTTTCGACACCACCGGGCCGGTATTTCCCGCCAGATCCAGCACCCGCACCTGATAAACGTAGCTGCCATCGGTCAATGTACGGCTGTCGGTGTAAGTCCACTGCGTGCCGTTGGTAGTGAGCGTGGTCCAGGTCGCACCGCCATCAAGGCTAATCTGCGCCACTTCGCCGCTGGCAAGCCCCGCCCCCAGCGAACCGGTCAGCGTGAGCGAGGTATCACTGGTGATAAAGTCGGTGGACGAACTCCCCGTGTCGGTGCTGATGCTGGCGATGGTCAACACCTGCGCCGGGTTAACGGTGTCAATCTGCGCCGACTGGCTGCCGGTTGCGCCAACGTTGCCCGCCAGATCGACAACTCGTACCTGCCAGGTCGTCGTGCCATTCGTTAGCGTGCGTCCGTCAACGTAACTCCAGTTCAGGCCGTCTGCCGCCAGCGTTACGTTCACCCAGGTTGCACCGTTGTCGGTGCTGATTTGCGCGAATTCATTAGTGCCGAGCGCCGCGCCCAGTACGCCGCGCACGGTAAGCGAGGTGTCGCTGGTAATAAAATCGCTGCTGCTGGCTCCGGTGTCATCGCTGATGCCGGTAATGGTGATGCTTTTCGCCGCTTCCGGGCTGGTGGTGTCGACCACCACGTTTTGCGTTGCGGTCTGCCCAACATTCCCCGCCAGATCCACCACCCGCACCGTGTAGTTCCAGGTGCCGTCGGTCAGTGAGCGACCATCGGCATAGCTCCAGCTGGTGCCGATAACGGTTAACGTGGTCCAGGTAATCCCGCCGTCGAGGCTGATTTGCGCTCGTTCATCAGCGGCCAGCGCCGCACCGAGCGTACCGCGCACGGTCAGCGTGGTGTCGCGAGTAACAAAATCGCTGCTGCTTAACCCGGTGTCATCGCTGATGCCCGCAATGGCGATGGTTTTACTCGCCAGCGGCGCGGTGGTGTCAACGGTGACAATCTGGCTGGCGGTCGCACCGATATTTCCGGCGGTGTCGATCACCCGCACCTGGTAGTTGTAGTTGCCATCGGTCAGCGTACGCCCGTCAAGGTACGTCCAGGTTAATCCGCTTACGGAAAGATTCTGCCAAGTGGTGCCGCCGTCGATGCTGATTTGCGCGAACTCACCGGCAGAAAGCGTCGCGCCCAGCGTGCCGCTCACCGCTAGCGTCGTGTCGCTGGTGACAAAATCATTAGTGATCAATCCGGTATCGGTGGTGATCGCGCTGATGGCGATGGTTTTCACTGCTGGATCTGGCGCGATGGTGTCGATCACCACGTTCTGGCTGTCGGTGGCCCCGACGTTGCCCGCCGCGTCAATCACCCGCACCTGATAGAGATAGTTGCCATCGGTCAGCGTGCGGCTGTCGTTATAGCGCCAGGCTGTGCCAGTAACGGTAAGCGTGGTCCAGGTTACGCCGCCGTCGATACTGATTTGCGCCGTCTCGTTACTGGCAAGCGCGGCGGTGAGCGAGCCGTTGACCACCACCGGGCTGACGCTGGTGATAAAGTCGCTGGCGCTAAGGCCAGTGTCGGCTTGCAGGGAATCGATATTAATGCCCATCGCCGGGGCGCTGAGATCGACGGTAATGGTGTGATTGCTGCTGCCGGTATTGCCAATGGCATTGCTCACCGAGGCGTTAATCACGTAGGCGTTGCCGTCCGCCAGCGCGGTGACATCGGCGCTGCCGAGGGTGTAGCTCCAGCTACCGCCCGTCTGCACCGTGGTGGTATAGGTTTTGCCGTTTAAGGTCAGAGTCAGCGTCTGACCAACTGGCGCGGTGGTGGTGCCGCTGATCACCAGCGACGAGCCGTGTTCTGCCGCGTTCACCACATCGTCGCCCGCAAAGGTGTTGATGGTGACGGTTGGCACGTCGCCATTGAGGGTCACGCCACGGCTGGCGCTGCCGGGGTTTCCGGCCTGATCGCTGACCGTCGCGCTGATGGTGTAGCTGCCGTCGCTTAATCCGGCAAACTGCTGCGCCGGAATAAATACCGACCAGTTTCCGCCGCTGCCGACCGTGGCGGTCCAGGTTTGCCCGTTAAAGGTAACGGTGACCGTCTGACCCACTTCGGCGGTGGTGGTGCCGCTGATGGTCTGCCCGGCAAGCTGCTCGGCGTTGTTGATAATATCGTCACCCGCCACGGTGGCGATGGTCACCGTTGGCGCAACGGTGTCAACGGTCAGAGCGTGCGTGGCCTGTCCGGGGTTGCCCGCGCGATCGTTCACGCTGGCGGTAATCGTCTGCGCACCCTGCCCGAGCGCTGCCAGATCCGCCGCAGGCACATTCAGCGCCCAGGTGCCATTGGCGGCAACCGTAGCGGTGTAAGTTTTGCCGCCAAAGGTCACGGTGACCGTCTGCCCCACTTCCGCGCTGGTCGAGCCGTTAAGGGTTAACGGCTGCTGCTGTTCAGCGGCGTTGAGTCGGTCGTCCGTCGAAACGGTGTTAATGCTGATAACCGGCGCGGTGAGATCCACCGCTACGCTGCGCGAGGCCGTGGCGCTGTTTCCGGCGCTGTCCTGCGCGGAGGCGCTGACCGTGTAGCTGGTGCCATCCGCCAGTGCCGCGACGTCCGCCGCAGGCACGTTCACGCTCCAGCTCCCGTTGCTCTGAATGGTGGCGCTGTAGCCTTTGCCGTTAAGCAACACGGTCACCACTGTACCTGCGGCAAAGTTCGTTCCGGTGCCGCTCAGGGTCAGCGCACTGCCTGCTTCGGCGGCGTTAATGAGATTATCGCCGCTGATGGTGCTGACCGAAAGCGACACCACCGCCGTGTTCACCTGCACGTTGTGCGTCTGCGTGCTGCTGTTGCCTGCGCTATCGGTGATGGTGGCGCTGATGGTCACCGTGCCGTCCGCAAGGCCGGAAATCACGCTGGCAGGCACGCCGACGCTCCAGTTGCCGCTGGCATCGGTGCTGGTAACGTACTGCTGCCCGGCGATGGTCACCACCAGGCGGTCGCCCGCGACCGCGCCCGTGGCGGTGCCGCTGATAATCTGCGCCTGAGTGTGTTCGACGTTGTTAATCACATCATCGCCCGCCACGGTGTTAAAACTGATCACCGGCGCAGTGGTATCGACGGTCACGCCTTTGCTGGCGCTGCCAGGGTTACCCGCCAGATCGCTGACCGTGGCGGTCAGGGTGTAGCCGTTATTGGCAAGCGCGGTTAAGTCGCTGGCGGGCAGCGTTAAACTCCAGCTGCCGTCTGCCTGCACCGTGGTCTGGTAGTTAGTACCGTTTAGCGTGACGGTGAGCGTTTGCCCCGCCTCCGCCGTACTGGTGCCGGACACCGTTACGCCCGCCGCCGCTTCGCTGGCGTTGATGATGTTATCGCCGGCAATGGTGTTGATGGTCACCGTTGGCGCGGCACTATCGACGCTGTATTCGTGCGTGGCCGTGGCGCTGTTGCCGTTGACGTTAGTCACCCGCACCTGGGTGCTGGCATCGCCATCACGCAGGGCCGCCATATCCGCCGCCGGAACAGTGGTGCTCCAGCTACCGTTTGCTGCCACCGTGGTGGTGTAGGTTTTGCCACCAAAGGTGACGGTAACGGTTTGCCCCGCTTCGACGCCGGACGTGCTGCCGGAAAGCGTTAGCGCCACGCCTTTTTCGGCGGCGTTAATCACATCATCGCTGGTGATGCTGTTCATGCTGATGGCGACGGCGGTGAGATCAACCGTGACCGGATGGGTAATGCTGGTTTGCGTTCCGGCACTGTTCGCGCCGCTAACGCTAATATTCAGCGTTCCCGCAGGCCAGTTGCTGACATCCGCAGCCGGAACGCCGACGCTCCAGGTGCCGTTCGCCAGCACTGTGGCGGCGTAAGTTTGGTTATTAATCACCACCGTCAATGCCGTCCCTGCCGCAAAGCCGGAGCTGCTGCCGGTAATCACCTGCGCCTGACTGTGTTCGATGATATTGACCACATCATCGCCCGCGACGGTATCCACCCGCAGGCCAGGCAGACTGGCATCGATGGTGATATCGCGCGTGCCGCTGCCGGTGTTGCCAACGGCGTTGGTCACCGAGGCGTTAACCGTTAACTCACCGTTACCTAACGCCTGCCAGTCGGCGGCTGGTACGCTCACGTTCCAGCTTGAATCAGCCTGGACGATGGCGGTGTAAGTTTTACCGCCCAGTTCAACGGTGACGGTACTGCCCGCCGCCGCCCCGGTTACCTGGCCGCTGATGGTTTGTGCGCTGCCCGCTTCGGCGGCATTGATAATATCGTCCGTCGCCACCGGATTAAGGGTGACGCCCGGCAGCGCGGTATTGACCTGCACGTTATGGCTGGCGGTGCTGCTGTTGCCCTGAGCATTGGTGACGCTCGCCGTCACGCTGTAGGTGGCTTCGCCCAGCGCACTGACCGCCGAGGCAGGCACGGTAACGCTCCAGTTGCCGGAGGCGTCGGTGGTGGCGCTGTAGTTTTGTCCGTTCAGCGTGACGGTGATCGCCGTACCCGCAGGCTGATCGCTGGTGCCGGAAAGCGCCAGATCAGATCCTTTTTCCGTCGCGTTGATCACATCATCGCCCGCGATGGTGTTGATGCTAATCACTGGCGCGCTGAGGCTGACGGTCACGGTGCGGCTGGCGTCGTCGCTGTTACCCGCCCGATCGCTGACGCTGGCGGTGATCGTCTGTGCGCCGCTACCCAGCGCCGTAACATCCGCCGCCGGTACACCGACGCTCCAGTTACCGGAGGCATCCAGGGTGGTGGTGTAGGTTTTGCCGTTGAGCACAACGCTCACCACATCGCCCGCTTCCCCGCCCGTGCTGGTGCCGGAAATCACCAGCGCCTGCCCGTGTTCGGCGTCGTTGATGATGTCATCGCCCGCCACGGTGTTAATGGTGAGAACCGGCGCGGTGGTGTCTACCGCCAGATTATGGCTGGCGCTGCCGGGGTTGCCCGCTTTGTCGTTGACCGTAGCGCTGACGGTGTAATTGCTTGCGGTCAGCGCGCCTAAGGCTGAAGTGGGAACGCTGACGCTCCAGCTACCGTCCGCCTGCACATTACCGCTGTAGGTTGCGCCATTAAGGGTGACGGTGACCGTCTGCCCGGTTTCGGCGGTGCTGGTGCCGCTGATGGTGAGCGGGCTTCCGGCCTCCGTGGCGTTAAGAATATCGTCGCTGGCGATAGTATTAATGGTGAGCGTCGGCGCGCTGGCGTCAACGCTATACGCATGGGTCGCCGAGGCACTGTTACCGCTCGCGCTGCTGACGCTGGCCTGCACGTTCGCCGCGCCGTCTGGCAGAGTTACCAGATCTGCCGCCGGAACGTTCACGCTCCAGCTTCCGTTGGCGGCGACGCTTGCGGTGTAGGTTTTGCCGCCAAAGGTGACGGTAACGGTTTGCCCGCTTTCAATCCCGCTGGTGCTGCCAGAAAGGGTCAGGTCGGTGCCTTTTTCGGCAGCGTTAATCACGTCGTCGCTGGCAACGGTGTTGATGCTGATTGCCACCGCCGTTAAATCGACGGTGAACGGATGGCTGACGCTGACCGGGTTTCCGGCGCTGCTCTGGCCTGCCACGTCAACGGCTAACGGCCCCGCAGGCCATGCGCTGACGTTTGCCGCCGGAATGCCGACACTCCAGTTCCCATCCGCCTGTACCGTGGCGGCATAGGCCACACCGTTGATGGTGACCGTCAGCGCTGCGCCTGCATTCAGGCCGCTACTGCCACCAGTGATTACCAGCGCCTGCCCGTGTTCGATACTGTTGACGATATCATCGCCCGCCACCGTATCCACCCGCAGCCCAGGCAGGTTGGCGTCAATGGTGATATCCCGCGTACCACTGCCAGTGTTGCCATTAGCGTTAGTGACCGAGGCGTGAATGGTCAAATCACCATTTCCCAGCGCCTGGAGATCGGCTGCCGGAACGCTGATACTCCAGCTTAAGTTGCCCTGTACCGTGGTGGTATAAGTATTGCCACCCAGCGTGACGGTAACCGTATCGCCAGCGGCGGCACGAGTGACCACCCCGCTGATGGTTTGATCGGCCCCGGCTTCGGCGGCGTTGATAATATCGTCGCCTGCCACGGTGTTAATGGTGACGCCCGGCAGGCCGCTGTCGACCAGTAAATTCGCCTGGCTGCTGGCGGTGTTACCCGCCGCACTGGTGGCGCTGGCGCTGACGGTATAGTTAGCCTGACCTAAGGCCGCCAGATCGCTGACCGGAACGGTTAAGGTCCAGTTGCCCGCCGCGTCGGTGGTAGCGCTGTAGTTATGACCGTTGAGCGTGATGGTGACCTGTGCGCCTGTCGCCAGCCCCGTACTGCTACCGCTGATGGTCAACGGCTGGCCTTTTTCATCGGCGTTCAGGACGTTATCGCCGCTGATGGCGTTAAAGGTAATGGTTGGTAGCCCGGTGTTGACTGTCACCTGATGGGTGGCGCTGCCGCTGTTTCCGGCGGCATCGGTGACGCTGGCGTTAATGGTCACCGTGCCGTTCGCCAGTGCCGAGACGACGCTTGCCGGGACGCCGACGCTCCAGTTACCGCTGGCGTCCAGCACCGTGGTGAAAGTGCTACTGCCAATAGTCACCGTCACAGTGCTACCGGTTGCCGCACCCGTGGCGGAGCCGCTGATAATCTGCGCCTGGGCGTGTTCCGTCGCGTTGATCACATCATCGCCCGCCACCGTGTTGAAGGTGACGACCGGAACGGAAGTATCCACCGTCAGGTTGTGATTAACCGAGGCCGGGTTTCCGGCTTTGTCGCTCACCGCCGCGCTAACGGTGTAGTTGCTGGCGGTCAGCGCGCTTAAGTCGGCTGGCGGCACGCTGACGCTCCAGCTGCCGTCCGTTTGAACCGTGCCGGTATAGTTTGCGCCATTGAGCGTGACGGTCACCGTCTGCCCCGCTTCCGCCGTGCTGCTGCCAGTGATGGTCAGCGCCGCACCGGCTTCGGCGGCATTAAGAATGTCGTCGCCCGCGATAGTGTTGATGGTCACCGTTGGCGCGCTGGCATCGACGCTGTAAGCGTGGGTAGTGGTGGCGCTGTTGCCGTTAACATTGCTGACGCTGGCCTGCGCGCTGGCATCACCATCACGCAGGGCTGCCATATCTGCCGCCGGAACCGTGGTGCTCCAGGAACCATTCGCCACGACGCTTGCTGTGTAGGTTTTGCCGCCAAAGGTGACGGTGACCGTTTGTCCGGCTTCGACACCAGAAGTGCTGCCGGAGAGCGTTAACGCCGCGCCTTTTTCAGCAGCGTTAATCACATCATCGGCGGTAATGGCGTTGATGCTGACGGCAATCGCCGAGAGATCGACAGTCACCGGATGCGTAACGCTGACCGGGTTTCCGGCGGTGGTGTTGCCGCTTGCCGTAATCGTGACCGTCCCCGCAGGCCAGGCGCTGACATCCACCGCCGGAACGCCGACGCTCCAGGTGCCATCCGCCAGTACCGCCGCAACATAGGTTTGCCCGTTAATGGTCAGCGTGACGTTGCTGCCCGCCGCCAGGCCGGAACTGCTGCCGGTAATCACCAGCGCCTGCCCGTGCTCGATGATATTGACCACATCATCGCCAGCGACAGTATCGACCCGCAGACCGGGAAGATTCGCGTCGATGGTAATTTCCCGCGTGCCATTTCCGGTATTGCCTACGCTGTTCGTCACCGAAGCCGAAATGGTCAGTTCGCCGTTGCCCAATGCCTGTAAAGCGGCTGCCGGAACATTGACGCTCCAGCTTAAATTCGCCTGCACCGTGGCGGTGTAAGTCGCCCCGCCGAGCGTGACGGTTACCGTGTCGCCTGCCGCCGCGCCCGTTACCTGCCCGCTGATGGTCTGGCCCGCGCCTGCTTCGGCGGCGTTAATGATATCGTCGCTCGCCACAACGTTAATAGTGACGCCCGGCAGCGCGGTATTGACCTGCACGTTATGGCTGGCGGAACCACTGTTGCCATCAACATCGGTTGCGGCGGCGGTTACGGTATAAGTCGCTTCACCGAGCGTACCGACCGCAGACGCCGGAACGGTCACGCTCCAGTTACCTGAGGCATCGGCTGTGGTGGTGTAATTTTGCCCGTTGAGCGTAACGGTTACCTGCGTACCCGCAGGCTGGTTGCTGCTGCCGGAAATCGCCAGATCCGCGCCTTTCTCCGTGGCGTTGATGATGTCGTCGACGGCGATGGTGTTAATGCCGAGTACCGGAGCGCCGAGCGCCACGCTGACAGTGTGCGAGGCTGTGCCGCTGTTGCCTGCGGAGTCGGTGACCGTGGCGGTAATGGTCACATCGCCCTGCGCCAGTGCGGTAATCACGCTGGCAGGCACGCCGATGCTCCAGTTGCCGTTGGCGTCCAGCACGGTGGTGTAGGTGTTCGTGCCAATCGTCACGGAAACCGTGTTACCGGTGGTCGCGCCCGTTGCCGAGCCGCTGATAATCTGCGCCTGAGCATGTTCCGTGGCGTTGATGATGTCATCGCCCGCCACCGTGTTAATGGTGACGACTGGGGCAACGAGATCTACCGTCAAATTATGCGTTGCCGAGGCCGGATTTCCGGCTTTGTCGCTGACCGCCGCGCTAACCGTATACGAGCTGGCGGTAAGGTTGGCTAAATCGCCAGTTGGTACGCTGACGCTCCAGCTTCCGTCTGCTTGTACGTTGCCGCTGTAATCGACGCCGTTTAGCGTCACGGTCACCGTCTGTCCGGCTTCCGCCGTGCTGGTGCCGCTGATGGTCAGCGCCGATCCCGCTTCCGCAGCATTAAGAATATCGTCGCTGGCAATGGTGTTGATGGTGATCGTTGGCGCGGTGGCATCAACGCTGTAAGCATGCGTTGCCTGGGCGATGTTGCCTGCGACGTTGCTGACGCTGGCTTGTACGTTTGTTGCGCCGTCCGGCAAGGTTGCGAGATCGGCGGCTGGGATCGTCAGCCCCCAGGTATTATCCGCGGCGACCGTGGTGGTGTAGCTTTTACCACCGAAAATAACGGTAATAGTCTGCCCCGCTTCCACGCCGGAGGTAGTGCCGGAGAGCTGCAAATCGCTGCCTTTTTCGGCGGCGTTAATGACATCGTCAGTGGAAAGGGTATTGATGGTAATCGCCACGGCAGCAAGATCGACCGTGACCGGATGGCTAATGCTGGTTGTGGTTCCAGCAGTATTAGTGCCAGAGACGGCAATATTGACCGTCCCCGCAGGCCAGTTACCCACGTCCGCCGCCGAAACGCCGACGCTCCAGGTGCCATCGGCGAGTACCGTTGCGCCGTAGGTGACATTGTTGATAACCACCGTCAACGCCGCCCCCGCCGCCAGTCCGGTGCTGCTACCGGTGACCACCAGTGCCTGCCCATGCTCGATAATATTGACCACATCATCGCCTGCCACGGTATCGACGCGCAGACCTGGCAAATTGGCGTCTATCACGATATTGTGCGTTGTGGTGCCGGTATTACCCACGCCATTAGTCACCGAGGCGCTGATGGTCAGTTCACCGTTGCCCAGCGCCTGCAAAACGTTCGCAGGCACGCTGACGCTCCAGCTTAAATCTGGCTGCACGGTGGCGACGTATTGGTTGCCGCCGAGCGTGACAGTGACCGTATCTCCTGCTGCTGCCGTTCCCGTCACCTGACCGCTGATGGTCTGCGCCACAGCGATTTCAGCGGCGTTGATAATGTCATCGCCTGCCACGGTATTAATGATCACCCCAGGCAGGAGCGATTCGACATTCACCGTATGGGTGGTGCTGCCGCTGTTGCCCGCGCTGTCGGTGGCGCTGGCGCTAATCTGGTACACCGCCTCGCCCAATGCGCCGACTGCCGAAGCAGGCACGGTAACGCTCCAGTTGCCGGAACTATCGGTAGTGGCGCTGTACGCCAGGCCATTCAACATCACGGTGACCGTGGTGCCTGTCGCCAGGCCGCTGGAGCCACCGCTGATGGTCAGATCCTGGGTTTTCTCGGTACTGTTAATAATGTCATCGCCGGAGACGATATTGATGGTCAGCGTCGGGCCGCTGAGATCAACGGTCACATCGTGAGTCGTGCTGTCGCTGTTGCCCGCGCGATCGCTCAGGCTGGCGGTGATGGTCTGGCTGCCGGTCGCCAGTGCCGTGACATCCGCCGCCGGAATACCGACGCTCCAGTTACCGGAAGCGTCCAGCGTGGTGGTGTAGTTTTTGCCGTTGAGCGTGACGGTGACCACATCGCCGGGTTCCGCGCCCGTGCTAGTGCCGCTCACCACCAGCGCCTGCCCGTGTTCGATGGCGTTAATAATGTCATCGCCCGCGACGGTGTTAATGGTGAGATCCGGCGCGGTGACGTCCACCGCCAGCGCATGGTCGGCGCTTGCCGGGTTGCCCGCTTTGTCGCTCACCGTCGCAGTCACGGTATAGCTGCTGGCGGTTAATCCGCTTAAATCCGTTGCCGGAACATTCACGCTCCAGGTGCCATCGGCCTGGACGGTGGTCTGGTAAGTGTTGTTATTGAGCGTAACGGTCAGCGTCTGCCCGGCCTGCGCCGTGGTGGTGCCGCTGATGGTGATCCCCGCGCCCGCTTCGCTCACGTTGAGAATATCGTCGCTGGCGATGGTGTTGATGGTCACAAGCGGCGCGGTGGCATCGACGCTGTACGCACGATCCGCCTGGGCGTTATTGCCGTTGATGTTGCTGACACTCGCCTGCACGTTGCCCGCGCTGTCCGGCAGCGCAGCGAGATCGGCAGGCGGCACATTCACCGTCCAGCTACCGTTGGCTTCAAGGGTGGTGGTGTAATTTTTGCCGCCCAAGGTGACGGTCACCGTCTGCCCGGCTTCAACACCGCTGGTGCTGCCGCTTACCACCAGCGTTTCGCCTTTTTCGACGGCGTTGATCACATCATCGCCAGAGAGTGTGTTAATGGTGATGGCGATCGCCGCCAGATCGACGGTAACCGAATGGGTAATGGTGGAGGTTGTTCCGGCGCTGTTAGTGCCGCTTACCGTAATATCCACCGTACCCGCAGGCCAGTTGCTGACGTCTGCCGCCGGAACGCCGAGGTTCCATGTGCCGTCGGCTAGCACCGTCGCGGCGTAAGTCACATTATTGATAACGACCGTTAACGCGGTTCCTGCCGTCAGTCCGGTGCTGCTCCCGGTGATCACCAGCGCCTGATTGTGCTCAATGCTGTTAATAACGTCATCACCCGCTACGGTATCGACACGCAGACCAGGCAGATTGGCGTCGATAGTGATATCGCGCGAGCCACTGCCCGTGTTGCCAACGCCGTTGGTGACCGAGGCGTTAACCGTCAGAGAACCGTTACCCAGCGCCTGAATATCCGCCGCCGGAACGTCCACACTCCAGCTTAAGTTGGCCTGCACCGTGGTGGTGTAGGTGTTGCCGCCCAGCGTAACGGTAACCGTATCCCCCGCCGCGGCACCCGTGACCTGGCCGCTGATAGTTTGCGCATTGCCCGCTTCGGCAGCGTTAATAATATCGTCGGTTGCCACCGCGTTAATGGTGACAGCAGGCAAGGCGCTGTTGACCAGCACGTTATGGCTGGCGGAATTGCTGTTGCCTGCCGTGTCGGTGACGTTTGCGGTTACCGTGTAGTTGGCCTCACCCAGCGCGCTAACCGCTGAGGCTGGCACCGTGGCGCTCCAGTTGCCGGAAGCATCTGTGGTGGCGGTGTAATTTTGCCCGTTCAGCGTCACCGTAATGGTGGTGCCTGCGGGCTGATTACTGGTGCCGGTAATTTGCAGATCCGCGCCTTTTTCCGTGGCGTTAATCACGTCATCGCTGGCGATAGTGTTGATGCCAATGGTTGGCGCGGTCAGATTCACAGTGACCGTGCGGCTGGCGTCATCGCTGTTGCCTGCCGCGTCGGTAATGGTGGCAGTGATGGTTTGCGGGCCGCTGCCCAGCGCAGTGACATCTGACAGCGGAACGCCGACGCTCCAGTTACCGGAGGCATCCAGCGTCGTGGTGTAGGTTTTACTATTTAACGTGACGGTGATGATATCGCCCGCTTCGCCGCCAGTGCTGGAACCGGAGATCACCAGCGCCTGCCCGTGTTCGGCGGCATTAATAATGTCATCGCCGGAGACGGTGTTAATGGTCAGCACTGGCACGGTGAGATCCACCGCCAGCCCGTGATTCGCGGTCGCCGGGTTACCCGCTTTGTCGTTTACCGAGGCGCTGACCGTGTACGGGCTGGCGGTCAGATTGCTGAGATCCGCTGTCGGTACGCTGACGCTCCAGCTTCCGTCCGCCTGGACGGTGCCGCTGTAAGTCACGCCATTAAGCGTGACGGTCACCGTCTGACCCGCTTCGGCGGTGCTGCTGCCGCTGATGGTTAACGGATTGCCCGCCTCGGCGGCGTTAAGAATATCGTCGGTGGCGATGGTATTAATGGCAAGCGTCGGGGCTGTGGCATCGACGCTGTAAGCGTGGGTTGCCGAAGCCGTGTTGCCGTTAATAGTGCTGACGCTCGCCTGTACCGTGGCGTCGCCGTCGCGTAATGCGGCGAGATCGGCGGCAGGCACGCTGGTTGTCCAGCTACCATCGCCCGCTACGGTGGCGGTGTAGGTTTTACCGCCAAAGGTGACGGTGACCATTTGCCCCGGTTCCACGCCGGAGGTGCTGCCGGAAAGGGTTAAATCTGCCCCTTTTTCGGCGGCGTTAATCACATCGTCGCCGGAAACGGTGTTAATGGAGATCGCAACCGCTGCCAGATCGACGGTGACCGGGTGGGTGATAGTGACCGGGTTTCCGGCGCTACTGGCACCTGAAACCGTGATATTCACCGTACCCGCAGGCCAGTTGCCCACATCTGCCGCCGGAACGCCAACGCTCCACGTGCCATCGGCTAATACTGTCGCAGCGTAAGTGACCGTGTTAATCACCACCGTCAGCGCCGCGCCCGCCGCCAGCCCGCTGCTGCTACCAGTTATCACCAGCGCCTGACCATGCTCGATGCTATTAACCACATCATCGCCCGCCACGGTATCAACGCGCAGACCTGGCAAATTAGCGTCGATAGTAATATCTCGCGAACCGCTGCCAGTATTGCCAACGCCGTTGGTCACCGAGGCATTAACCGTCAGCTCGCCATTACCGATGGCCTGAATATCCGCTGCCGGAACGTCCACGCTCCAGCTTAAATTGCCCTGCACGGTAGTGGTGTAGGTTTTCCCGCCTAGCGTCACGGTAACCGTATCGCCCGCCGCCGCGCCCGTCACCTGCCCGCTGATGGTCTGCGCCACGCCCGATTCGGCGGCGTTAATAATATCGTCAGTCGCTACCGGATTAAGGGTGACGCCCGGCAGCGCGGTATTCACCTGCACGTTATGGCTGGCAGAATTGCTGTTGCCCGCGCTGTCGGTGACGTTCGCCGTCACCGTGTAGCTGGCTTCGCCCAGCGCACTGACGGCGGAGGCTGGCACCGTGGTGCTCCAGTTGCCTGCGGCGTCCGTCGTGGCGGTGTAATTTTGCCCGTTAAGCGTCAGCGTAATTGTGGTTCCTGCTGGCTGATTACTGGTGCCGGAAATTTGCAGATCCGCGCCTTTTTCGCTGGCGTTAATCACGTCATCGGTGGCGATGGTGTTGATGCCAATGGTCGGCGCGGTAAGGTTAACGGTAACCGTGTGCGTCTCGTTATCGCTATTACCCGCCGCATCAGTCACCGTGGCGGTAACAGTTTGCGGGCCGCTGCCCAGCGCCGTGACATCCGCCGCCGGAACGCCGACGCTCCAGTTGCCGGAAGCATCCAGCGTCGTGGTGTAGGTTTTATTGTTTAGCGTGACGCTGACGACATCTCCCGCCTCTCCGCCTGTGCTGGAACCAGAAATCACCAGCGCCTGCCCGTGTTCGGCGGCGTTAATAATGTCATCGCCCGCAATGGTGTTGATGGTGAGTACCGGAACGGTGAGATCCACCGCCAGATTATGCGTGGTGCTCGCCGGGTTGCCCGCTTTGTCATTGACCGTCGCGGTCAGGGTGTGGCTGCCATCGGTCAATACCTCAAGATCTGCCGCCGGAATATTAATACTCCAGCTGCCGTCGGCCTGTACCGTTGCCTGATACGTCTGCACGGTCGGGCTATTGAGCGTTATCGTAACAATCTGCCGCGCTTCGGCGGTGGTGGTGCCGCTCACCGTCACGCCCGCATCAGCTTCGCTGGCGTTGACGATATTGTCGCTGGCGACGGTATTGATAATGATGGTTGGCGCGCTGCTGTCGACGCTGTAGCTATGCACCGCCGAGGCGCTATTGCCGTTGATATTGCTGACGCTGGCCTGCACGGAGGCGCTGCCATCGGTTAATGACGCCAGATCGGCGGCGGGAACGGTGGCGGTCCAGCTACCATCGCTCGCCACGGTAGCGGTGTAGTTTTTACCGCCAAAGGTGACGGTGACCGTTTGCCCGGCTTCTACATTCGTGGTGGTGCCGGAAAGCGTTAAATCAGCGCCTTTTTCTGCGGCGTTAATCACATCGTCCGTGGCGATAGTGTTGATGGTGATAGCCGCCGGAGTGAGATCCACCGTTACCGGATGCGTAATGCTTATCGGATTTCCGGCGCTACTTTCCCCGGACACGGCAATATTAACCGTCCCCGCAGGCCAGGCGCTAACCTGCGCCGCCGTGACGCCCACACTCCAGCTACCATCGGCCTGCACCGCAGTGGTGTAGTCCACATTATTAATTGTGACGGTAAGCGGCGTGCCTTCTGCCAGCCCCGAGCTGCTGCCGGTGACAACCAGCGCCTGCCCGTGTTCGATGATATTGACCACATCATCGCCCGCCACCATATCGACCCGCAGACCGGGCAGATTAGCGTCGATGGTGATATCCCGCGTGCCGCTACCGGTATTGCCGTTTTGATTGGTGACCGAGGCATTAACCGTTAAATCGCCATTACCCAGCGCCTGAATATCTGCCGCCGGAACGCTCACGCTCCAGCTTAAATTGGCCTGCACGGTGGTGGTGTAAGTATTGCCGCCCAGCGTAATCGTTACCGTGTCGCCAACGGCGGCTCCGGTAACCTGCCCGCTGATGGTTTGCGCAACACCCGCTTCCGCGGCGTTAATAATATCGTCGGTTGCCACCGGGTTAATGGTCACGCCGGGCAACGCGCTGTCGACCAGTACGTTATGGCTGGCGGTGGCGCTGTTGCCGATACTGCTGGTCACCGCCGCCGTTACCGTGTAGTTGGCCTGGCCTAATGCGGTTACTGCCGAGGCCGGAACCGTCACGCTCCAGTTGCCGGAGGCGTCGGTCGTGGTGGTGTAATTTTGCCCGTTCAGCATCACGGTGATGGCGGTATTGGCTGGCTGATCGCTGGTACCGGTAATTTGAACATCGGCCCCTTTTTCGCTGGCGTTTATCACATCATCGCCAGCAATGGTGTTAATACCAATTACTGGCGCGGCGGTATCGACCGTGACGGTCAGCGACTGGCTGCCCGTGTTTCCGGCACGATCAGTCACTGAAACATTGACAGGATAACTGCCGTCCACCAGCCCACTGACAACGGAAGCCGGAACGCCCAGACTCCAGTTGCCGGAAGCATCCACCACCGTGGTGTAATTCACATTATTCAGCGTCACAGTGACGATATCGCCCGCCTGTGCGCCAGTGACCGTGCCGCTGATAATTTGTGCCTGAGTGTGTTCCGGCGTGTTGATGACGTTATCGGTCGCCACCGGATTAATGGTCACCACGGGCGGCGTGGCATCCACCAGCGCCACACGTGAGACGCTGGTCGGGTTACCTGCGACATCGTTCACGCTGGCGGTGACCGTGGCGTTGCCGTCAGCCAGTGCGCCAACGTTGGCGGCAGGTACGGTCACACTCCAGGTGCCGTCTGCCTGCACGACGCCCTGATACGTCTGCCCATTCAGCGTGACGGTCACCGTCTGCCCCGGCTGGGCGTCAGTGGTGCCAGTGATTTGCAGATCCTGACCACTTTCGGCGGCGTTGATGACGTTATCGGCGGTCAGCGAATCGATACTTAAGGCTGGCGCCTGACTGTCGACGGTAATGGTGCGGGAGGTGTCGCCAGTGTTACCGCTGATATTAGTGACGGTCGCGGTGATTTCTGCTGCGCCATCGGGCAGACTGCTTACCGCGCTGGCGGGAACGGTCAGGCTCCAGCCGCCACCTGCCTGAACGGTGGTGGTAAAGGTCTGCCCGGCGAATTTCACTACCACGGTTTGCCCGGTTTCCACCAGCTGCGTGGTGCCAGTCAGCGTTAACGGCGCGCCTTTTTCTGCGGCATTAATAATGTCATCGCCAGAGACGGTATTGATGGTGATAAGCACCGCGCCCGGATTAACGTCCACGTTGCGATCGATGGAAACCGGGTTCCCGGCCGGGTCCGTTGCGCTGGCATTAACCACTATCGTCCCCGGCGTCAGCGCCTGTAAATCTGCCGCAGGCACGCCTACCTGCCAGTTGCCGTTGCTGTCGGTCACCCCCTGGTAGGTGTTGCCACCGAGCAAAACAGTGACCACTCTTCCAGCGGGAAGATTGGTACTGCTACCGGTGATGATCAGGTTTTGCTGCTGCTCAACGGCATTGATCACATCATCGCCCGCGATGGTGTCAATGCGCAGCCCCGGCAGCCCGGCACTGATAGTGATATCAAGCGCGCTGCTGCCCGTATTGCCATGTACGGTGGTAACCGAAGCATTAATGGTTAACGCACCGTCGCCCAGCGCCTGTAAATCTGCCGCCGGAACGTTCACGCTCCAGGTGAGATTGCTGCCCACCGTCGCCGTGTAAGTATTGCCGCCCAGCTCAATAGTTACCGTATCGCCCTGCGCGGCGCCCACCACGACGCCGCTCAGGGTTTGATCTGCCCCCGCTTCGGCGTTGTTGACAATGTTGTCGCCCGCAAAGGTGTTGATGATCACCTGTGGAAGCACCGTATCGACCAGTAAATTGCTCTGCGCGGTGCCGGTGTTGCCGGTCACATCTGTGGCGCTGGCAGTGACGGTGTAGTTGGTGTTCGCCAGATTGACAACATCGCTCACCGGAACATTCAGCGACCAGACGCCGCCGCTGACCTGAGCGCTATACGTGACATTATTCAGCGTCACGTTAACCGTGCCGCCGTCAGGTAAATTGCTGGTGCCACTTAACGTGAGCGGCTGCTGAGATTCCAGCGCATTCAGTACGTTATCACCGCTGATAGTATCTATTGCCACCTGCGGCGCGACGCCTGCCAGCGTGATGTTATGGGTCGCTGTACCGGTATTTCCAGCGGCATCAGTAACCGTGACGATGATGTCGTTAGGGCCACGCGCCAGAGTACGGGTTACCGCCGGATCAAGCGCTACGTTCCAGCTGCCGTCTGCCTGTACCACGCCTGTCAGAACTGTGGCTCCTAACTTCACGGTGACGATATCCCCCGGAGAAGCCCCACTGACCTGACCGGAAATAATCTGCGCCACAATCTGTTCAGCGGTGTTAAGAATATCGTCGCCAGCGATGGTGTTAACGCTAACCACTGGCGCACTGGTGTCTACCGCGAAATTCGCATTGTTACTGGTGGTATTTCCTGCCCGGTCACTGACGCTGGCATTTACGGCGTAGTTGCCATCGGCCAGCGCCTGCACTTCTGCGGCAGGCAGCGTCACTTGCCAGGTTCCGTCGCTACCGACGGTTGCTGTGTGGGTGACGCCGTTCAGGTTCAGGGTTACGGTTTGCCCCGCTTCCGCATTCGATGTACCGCTTAACACCAGCGCGGCGTTATGTTCCGCGGCACTGACAATGTTGTCCTGGGCGATGCTGTTGATAGCAAGTGTCGGCGGTTGGGTATCGACCGTTAACAGTTGCGCGCCAGTGACCGTATTGCCCGTGGCATCTTTCCCACTGACCAGCACCGCCTGATTCCCTTCGCCTAACGCTTGCGCATCGGCGGTCGGCACCTGCACGCTCCACCCACCGTTAGCCCCAACGGTGGTGGTGTAGGTTTTGCCATTTAGCGTGACGGTGAGTTCTGTTCCCTGTGCCAAATGGCTACTCGTGCCAGAAAGCGTAAATCCGGCGGCCTGTTCGCTGGCGTTAATGATGTTATCGCCTGCGGTGGTGGCGAGCTGTACGGCGGCCTGACTATTGTCGATGGTTAACGTTATCGAACCGGCGTTAGTAATGGTGCTACCGACGATTTGCACCACTGACCAGGTATGTTCGCCCGCGCTTTGCGTGGGCAAATCGACGCTCCAGCGTCCATCGCTACCGACCTGAGTACTGGCGATGGTGTCACCATTGCTGTCTTTAATCTGAATGGTTGCCCCCGCCTGCCCGCTGCCGCTAAAGGTTGGCGTAGTGTCATCGGTGGTATCGTTGGCGGAAAGAATACCGCGTTGATCGCCCTGATTATCGGTTACCAAAAACGATGGCGTGGCGTTGCCGGGTTCGGCTGGCGGTGGGTTGTTAACCACTTCAGTTTTTGAGTCATCATCGCCACCGCTTGCCAGTAAAGCGCCAAGCGCGCCGCCACCTACCGCCGCCCCCGCCAGCCATCCCCACGGGAAAGCCGTCGTCTGGCCGACGATATCAAGGTACGGCGCAATGCTTTCAATTGCGGTGGTCTGAGCGGTCAGCTCCACGGGCGCTAATCCACCTGCCGCGGTATCGGCAAATGTTACGTGGGTCAGTTGTTGACCCTCGGCAAACACCAGTTCGGATTGTTCGCTGGTATTTGCCGCTTGCAGGAAATAACCGTTGCAGCGGATCACCGTGCCGTCCTGCATATAGATCAACAAGTCATTTCCGTCACGAACATAACGCGCAACGGCAGATGCCTGAGCATGAACCTGCACCACAGAGGGCTCATAAATGACAACCGTAACGTCGCCAGGATTGATCAGCGTTTGTTTGACGGATGTTTTTCGCGAAATAACATCAATAATCAGGCTCATAATGGCATTCCTGATAAATGGCGCACATCCTTAGCGAGTCCATTTATCTAAATAAGACAAAGGTAATCACTCAACAACGATGCATACCTGATATTAATAATGGCAGGATTATTTCAAGTCGGGTAAGTCGTTGTATAAGCCCTGTTTAATTCCCGCTAATGGAATAAGGTTATTAACCGCAGCGGCATAATTCACTGCGGCGACCCAGCCATCATAATTGGCATTTATTTCAGCCGATTGCGCCTGAAAGACATCTTGCTCGACGGTTAATAGATCATTCAGGCTGCGTTTACCCAATTTATATTCATTTTGGTACACATCTCTCGTTTTGTGCGCACTTTCAGATTGCGCTAACCCAGCCTCTTCACGACCCCGTGCGCCAGTCCAGTTGGCATACGCCACCGACGCTCGTTGAAGCACGTCCAGTTTTGCCTGCTCAACCTGCGAAGCAGAGATTTTTTGTTGCCCTTCGGCCTGTTGCACCTGGCTGAAACCGCGCCGCCCTGATACAGCGGCGCGTTGACGTTCAGTTGTAACTGATCATCCCAATACGAGCGGTCGCTGGTCTGGTAGCGCGTTTTGCCGCCCTGAATACTGAGCGTAGGCCAGTATTGCGATTTAGTTTTTTCCACGCCGTACTGGGCAGACTGGCGTAAGTTTTCTGCCGCCAGTACCAGCGGGATGGACTGATAGTCGATATTTTTTAGCGACACTGGCTGTTCGGCTAATGCGGCTGGCGGCGAAGCTATCGCCTCCGGCTGTACGCCTGTGAGCACCGCCAGCTGTGCTTTGGCGCTTGTCATCTGTGCCTGATATTGTTCCAGCGTCGAGCGCATTCCCGCTATACGCGTTTGCGCCTGTAACTCATCGGATGATGAATTAAGCCCGGCGTTGGCGCGTAGTGCGGCCATGTTGTAGACGTTTTCCAGAGAGTGAATGTTACGTTGCGCTGCGTCGCACAAAGCCTGATAACGACTGACTTCCATATAGGTCGTCGCCGTCTTTTCGGCTACGTCGGTTAAGGTTGCCATCAATTTAAAGCGGTAGCTGTCACGAGCGGCAGTTTGCAGTTTGATATCGTTACTGGTTTTACCAAAGTCATACACCAGCTGCGTCAGGGTTATGCCATAAGAAACGTTGTTATCCAGCCTGCCGCTGGAGTCCGTTTGCCGGGAAGGCCCCGCATTACCCGTTAAACCGATGTGCGGATACCAGGCGCTTTTGGCTTCATCGATTTGCGCTTCACCAATACCTATCTGCGCCGCCTGTTGGGTGACGTCGGGGTTTCGCGCAAAGGCACGCAATATGCTTTCCTGTAACGATAAACTGGCAACCGGCGTAACCGCAGGAGCATTGGCCCATTGCGGTAATGGCGCAGCAAGCGCGTCTCCACCCATCACAATAAAACTGATTAAAAATATCAGACCTTTATTTTTACGGTTTTTTAATTGTAATCGCGCCATAGATAAGTCACTTCCTTCCAGGTCATTATTTTAACTGATCTTTATAACCAGCATCATTTTATTTAAGAAGGGTAATAACTTGTGCATCTCTTTTGTTTTTACTTCCCCCATTAAAAGAAATGCAGTGAAAAAGCTTATACGTTATTTATTAAGAATACACTACGACTTTTAGTTTACCATCATCCTCGTTAAGAATAATCCACGATAAGAAGTGATAGAAATCACAGTTTTATCGTCTATATATCTTTTTGGTGTGAATTATTTATTAAAAGCATAAGCAAGGGATTAAATTAAGGATAAAAAATAAAAGCGCAGTGCAGAAAGCACTGCGCACAAGAAGGTTTATACCGTTTTATTCCGTTTCATTACCATTGCCACAATAAGGCTTAGTAATAGTGCGCCTATAATCCACATCAGCGCACTGCTGCCCTGGGACCACAGGCTGTAAATAAAACCGATGATCACCAACAACATAACCAGCGTGCCAACGATGAGGATTGGCAACGAGGCGTGGATATCATGACGCAGGCGGATAGCGACCATAAACACCGCCAGGTAACAGACCAAAAAAGTGGCACTGGCGACGCTGGCGAGCGAGCCTAAATTCAACGCCGCCGTCATCAGCATGATCAACACCACCACGATGATGTTGCCCCATGTGCTCTGCCGCCACAGGGATTTATTCATTAGCTTCGGCAGTTCATGCTCGCTGCCCATGTTGTCCATGATATTAAATACCGCGAACAGGTTAGCGTTAATGGCTGAAGCCGTCGCCAGTAAAGCGCCGATCACCACAATCACATACCCCACATGCCCGAGCAGCGGAGAAGCGGCCTGCGCTACCGCGGTATCGGCATATTTTTCTAACTCTAATGCCGAAACATCGCTAAGCAGTACCAGCGCTAGTGCGATGTAAAGCAGCGTAGTAACGCCAATCGCCACCAGAAACGCCCGTGGCATAATGACCGCCGGATCTTTTACTTTATCCGCCGCGTTCGCCATCATGCCAAAGCCCGCGTAGGCAAGGAAGGTAATCCCAATACAAGAGAAGAACGCGCCGGAAGTGGGGGGCGCGGAGACAGAAATGTGCGCAGGTTGTAGCGACCAGACACCCGCAATGATCAACAACAACAGGATCATCATTTTGATGCCAACGAGGATAACTTCCAGTCGACCTACCGCGTGGTTGCTTAAAGAGTTGAAGAGCGTCATCAGCGCAATGATAGCCAGCGCGTACAGCAATATAAGATGCTCATCCTGGCTGCCTTCATGCAGAAACTGCACGGCATAAGCACCAAATGCGCGGGCAACCATAGCAATACTCACCGCCAGCGTCATCAGGTAAAGCAAGGATAATGCCAGTGAAAAGACGCCGTTCCCTAATCCCCGGCGAAAGAAGTCAATAATCCCGCCATTACTGGGATAACTCGCCCCAAGTCGCGCATAGGCATAACCGGAAAACATCGCCACTATGCCGCCAAAGGCAAAAGCGACCCAGGTTGAGGCTTCCATTAACAACGCCGCCTGCCCCAGCAGGGCAAAGATCCCTGCCCCCACCATTGCCCCGATGCCAATGGAAACGACATTCCATAGCCCGAGGGGTTTGTTACCGTTATCACCTTCCGCGTTCATCATGATCAGCCCTTAAACACGTTATAGCCGAGTTGGTTAGCAACAGATGCCACCATTTTCTGACCCCGAACACTGTTACCGTCTTCATCCAGCGGCGGGGAGAACGCGGCAATCCCCATCACGCCAGGTACGACCGCCAGAATGCCGCCGCCAACGCCGCTTTTTCCTGGCAAACCCACGCGATACGCCCAGTCACCGGAGCGGCCATACAGTCCTTCCATCATCATTTCTGCCAGAATGTATGGCACGTTGTCGGCCTGCAGAATGCGTTTTTGACTTAGCGGATTAACCCCGCCCGCCGCCAGCGTCGCGCCAAGCGTCGCCAGTTCCACGGTATTGATGAGCGTGGAACATTGGCGAGTGTAGACATCACAGGCTTCCATCGCATCGCAATAGAGATATCCGGCGGAGTACAGCAGCCAGGCAATAGCGCGGTTATGGAAGTTGGTTGTTTGTTCCGACTGGTTGACTTCGTCAGAGAGCGCGACTTGTTCTCCTGCAAGCTGTTGTTGAATATGTAAAATTCGCTGCCAGCGTTGTTCTGCATTCTCGGCTTTAATCAGACTGACAGCGGCGATCGCCCCCGCATTAACCAGCGGTGATAACGGTTTGCCACCATGAAGTTCTAAGGCAATGACCGAGTTAAAGGGAAGTCCGGTGGGATCTGCGCCAATTTTATCCTGTACAGCCTGCGGGCCGACATCTTCTAACGCGAGGGCTAGCGTACAGACTTTGGAGATGGATTCCAGCGCAAAGCGGTAATCACTGTCACCGGCACTATAGATATTGCCATCGCAGGTTACGATAGCGACGCTCGCCAGTTGGCTGGGGACATTCGCCAGAAAGGGGATGTAGTCGGCGTTTTGTCCGCCGCTAAGTGAGTGAAATTGGGTATACGCCTGATCCACTGCTTGTTGTAATTTGTTTGCATCTAACATCTTTTGTTAACTCCTTTTTATAGATGCGGGAGGTATTTCCTCACCCCGATGCCAGTTTTCAGGCATCCTGATTTAACTTAGCACCCGTACTTTAGATAAAGGAAAACAAAGAGATAAATATCTAATTCTGATGCTAATTGCGCCAATTTTTTAATCTCTGCCGACTTTTCATTTCGCTGATAAATAATTTCTTGACCTTCCCCTTGCTGGAAGGTTTACCCTTTATCACAGTCAGTCAACACTGTCTTAAAGGAGTACGTTATGTCACAAACTATCGACCTGACCCTGGACGGCCTGTCCTGCGGTCACTGCGTTAAACGCGTGAAAGAAAGTCTCGAACAGCGCCCGGACGTTGAGCAGGCGGATGTGTCTGTCACTGAAGCACACGTTACCGGCACTGCAAGTGCAGAACAGCTGATCGAAACCATCAAACAAGCGGGTTATGACGCATCTGTAAGCCACCCAAAGGCTAAACCGCTGGCGGAGTCATCAATCCCGTCGGAAGCACTGACAGCGGTTTCTGATGAGCTTCCGGCAGCGACCGCCGATGACGATGACAGCCAGCAGTTGCTGCTGAGCGGCATGAGCTGCGCCAGCTGTGTCACCCGCGTACAAAATGCGCTGCAAAGCGTACCGGGCGTCACCCAGGCACGGGTAAACCTGGCGGAGCGTACTGCGCTGGTGATGGGCAGTGCCTCCCCACAAGATTTAGTCCAGGCGGTGGAGAAAGCGGGCTACGGCGCGGAAGCGATTGAAGATGATGCTAAACGCCGTGAGCGCCAGCAGGAAACCGCCATCGCTACAATGAAGCGCTTCCGCTGGCAGGCGATTGTCGCCCTGGCGGTGGGTATCCCGGTGATGGTCTGGGGGATGATCGGCGATAACATGATGGTCACCGCTGACAACCGCAGCCTGTGGCTGGTTATCGGCCTGATAACCCTGGCGGTGATGGTTTTTGCCGGTGGGCATTTTTACCGCAGCGCATGGAAAAGCCTGCGCAACGGTGCGGCGACGATGGATACGCTGGTGGCGCTGGGTACGGGCGTGGCGTGGCTCTATTCGATGAGCGTCAACCTGTGGCCGCAGTGGTTCCCGATGGAAGCACGACATCTTTATTACGAAGCCAGCGCGATGATTATCGGTCTGATCAATCTCGGTCATATGCTGGAAGCACGCGCACGTCAGCGTTCTTCAAAGGCGCTGGAGAAATTACTCGATTTAACCCCGCCAACGGCGCGCCTGGTTACTGACGAAGGTGAAAAAAGCGTGCCGCTGGCGGAAGTTCAGCCAGGCATGCTACTGCGCCTGACGACGGGCGACCGCGTGCCGGTAGATGGTGAAATTACCCAAGGCGAAGCGTGGCTGGATGAAGCGATGCTGACGGGCGAACCTATCCCGCAGCAAAAGGGCGAAGGCGATAGCGTCCATGCCGGGACAGTGGTTCAGGACGGTAGCGTGCTGTTTCGCGCCAGTGCGGTTGGCAGCCATACCACGCTGTCGCGGATTATTCGTATGGTGCGCCAGGCCCAAAGCAGCAAGCCAGAAATCGGCCAGCTGGCGGATAAAATCTCTGCCGTATTTGTGCCGGTAGTGGTGGTTATTGCGCTGATCAGTGCGGCAATCTGGTATTTCTTTGGTCCGGCACCGCAGATTGTCTATACCCTGGTGATTGCCACCACAGTGCTGATTATCGCCTGTCCGTGTGCGCTGGGGCTGGCGACGCCGATGTCGATTATTTCCGGCGTCGGGCGGGCGGCTGAGTTTGGTGTGCTGGTGCGGGACGCCGACGCACTGCAACGCGCCAGTACGCTCGATACCGTAGTGTTCGATAAAACCGGGACGCTGACCGAAGGGAAGCCGCAGGTTGTCGCAGTGAAAACGTTTGCTGATGTTGATGAAGCGCAGGCATTGCGTCTGGCGGCGGCGCTGGAGCAAGGTTCCAGCCATCCGCTGGCACGAGCGATCCTTGATAAAGCAGGCGATATGCAGCTACCGCAGGTCAACGGTTTCCGCACATTGCGCGGGCTGGGCGTGAGCGGTGAAGCAGAAGGTCATGCGTTATTGCTGGGTAATCAGGCGTTGTTAAATGAGCAACAGGTTGATACCAAAGCTATCGAAGCGGAGATTACTGCTCAGGCATCGCAAGGCGCAACGCCTGTGCTGCTGGCGGTTGACGGGAAAGCGGTGGCCCTGCTGGCAGTACGCGATCCGTTGCGTAGTGATAGCGTGGCGGCGCTGCAACGCCTGCATAAAGCGGGATATCGTCTGGTGATGTTGACCGGGGATAACCCAACCACCGCCAATGCAATCGCCAAAGAAGCGGGAATTGATGAAGTGATTGCCGGGGTGCTGCCGGACGGTAAAGCCGAAGCGATCAAACGTCTGCAAAGTGAAGGACGTCAGGTGGCAATGGTGGGCGACGGCATTAACGACGCGCCAGCGCTGGCCCAGGCGGATGTCGGTATTGCGATGGGGGGCGGCAGTGATGTTGCCATTGAAACCGCGGCGATTACCCTGATGCGCCATAGCCTGATGGGCGTTGCGGATGCGCTCGCTATTTCCCGCGCAACGCTGCGCAACATGAAGCAGAACCTGCTCGGCGCGTTTATCTACAACAGTATCGGTATTCCGGTCGCCGCCGGTATTTTGTGGCCATTCACTGGAACACTGCTTAACCCGGTAGTTGCCGGAGCGGCAATGGCGCTCTCGTCGATTACCGTAGTGAGTAACGCCAACCGGTTGCTGCGGTTTAAACCGAAGGAATAAGTACGTCATTGCGGATGCGCTGCTTTAGGGCGGCGCATTTGGCATCGACGCATGACTGCCGGATGCGGCGTAAACGCCTTATCCGGCCTACGAGATGAAGCGATGTTTTAGCCTTACGCGATCTTTTTTGCACGCTCTTCACGGCGTGCCAAATATTCGGTCGCAGTTTCAATCCGTCTCAACTCCATTTGCGCCATCCCTCCCCGCGCGCTAGCATGATATTTCACAAAGGGAGGTCGTATGGATCTGTTGTACCGGGTAAAAACGCTTTGGGCCGCGCTGCGCGGTAATCATTACACCTGGCCTGCTATCGATATCTCTCTTCCCGGCAATCGCCATTTTCATCTGATTGGCAGTATTCATATGGGGAGTCACGATATGGCTCCCCTGCCCACCCGTTTGCTCAAAAAACTCAAAAACGCCGATGCGCTGATCGTCGAGGCGGATGTTTCCACCAGCGATACGCCTTTTGCTAATTTGCCTGCCTGCGAGGCGCTGGAAGCGCGCATTAGCGAAGAACAATTGCAAAATCTGCAGCACATTAGCCTGGAGATGGGCATTTCTCCCTCGCTGTTTTCTACCCAACCGCTGTGGCAAATCGCGATGGTTCTTCAGGCGACGCAGGCACAAAAGCTGGGGCTGCGGGCAGAATACGGTATCGATTACCAGTTATTGCAGGCGGCGAAGCAACAACATAAACCTGTAATTGAATTGGAAGGGGCAGAAAAGCAAATTGCCATGTTGCTCCAGCTTCCCGACAAAGGACAGGCGCTGCTGGACGATACGCTGACTCACTGGCATACCAATGCACGGTTGCTGCAACAAATGATGAGCTGGTGGCTGAATGCGCCGCCGCAAAATAATGAAATAACGCTGCCCAATACGTTTAGCCAGTCGCTGTATGATGTCCTGATGCACCAGCGCAATCTTGCCTGGCGGGATAAATTACGCGCCATGCCGCCGGGGCGCTATGTGGTCGCGGTCGGTGCACTACACCTGTATGGAGAAGGGAATTTGCCGCAGATGTTGCGCTAAAAAAATGGCCAATATCGCTATTGGCCCGTCAAAGAGGAATTTCATATTTTTATTATTATGCCGTCGCTTTAAACGACGGTGTAAGTCGATTGTCGCTCAATCTCACCATCCTGCCAATACTCTTAGGCAAGATGACACTTTTTTTTGGGCCGCCATCAGGCGTATGCTTTCTCCGTTTTTTGTTTGAGGCAGGAAAATTACGATGACACCCGCAGTTAAATTACTCGAAAAAAACAAAATTTCTTTTCAGGTTCATACCTACGAACACGATCCGGCTGAAACCAATTTTGGCGATGAAGTCGTCAAAAAATTAGGTTTGAATCCGGATCAGGTCTACAAAACGCTGCTGGTCGCAGTGAACGGCGATATGAAACACCTTGCCGTGGCCGTCACGCCAGTCGCAGGTCAATTAGATCTCAAAAAAGTAGCAAAGGCGCTGGGTGCCAAGAAAGTAGAGATGGCCGATCCGATGATCGCGCAGCGTTCAACGGGATATCTGGTTGGTGGAATTAGCCCACTAGGGCAGAAAAAACGTCTGCCGACGATTATCGACGCCCCCGCACAAGAATTTGCCACTATTTATGTTTCCGGCGGTAAACGCGGGCTGGATATCGAACTGGCGGCAAGCGATCTGGCGAAGATCCTCGATGCCAAATTTGCCGATATCGCTCGCCGCGATTAAGCATCGTGCCGGATGTGAGCATCCGGCACTTTCAGATTACTGCCAGCTCACCTCACCTTTCGGCTCATAAGCATTCGCATCCAGCGGCGAGTTTTTCTGGATATACGCTTTCAGCACTTCGGCATCAATAAAGCCGGTATTCACATATCCCGGTTTGTTATCAAGGCGCGGGTAACCATCACCGCCAGTAGCATTAAAGTTTAATGTTGCCATGCGGTAGGTTTTTGCCGGATCGACCGGTTCGCCTTTAATTTTCAGGTCGTTGAGTTTGCCGTCTTTCGCCACAAAGCTGACGTTGGCAAATTGCGGGTAGGCACCGGAATCCGGCTTCATCTGCGCGACGGCAGTCAGGTAATCAATCGCCTCTTTACCGGTCATGTCGGCATACACCACCACATTGCCGAACGGCTGCACTTTCAGCACGTTTTTATAGCTGATATTGCCTGCCTCGATAGAATCACGAATTCCGCCTCCGCTCATCACCGCGAAGTCGGCACCAGTACGATCCATTTGGGCTGCCAGAATCAATCGTCCCATATTAGTCTGTACAAAACGCACTTTGTCACGATCGCCTTCCAGACGACCATTGGTTTCGCCAATTTTCACTTCCAGCTGCGCTTTGCCTTTATTCTGGAACGGTGATAACAGCGAGATCATTTGCTGATTCTCGGCGATTTCCGGGGTGTACAGCACACGCTCGCTTTTCCCGTCTTCCCAGGTGACTTTTTTCTTCAGGTTCACCGGAATCAGTTGGTAGTTGACCATTTTCATTTCGCCGTTGCGAAACTCAAAGTCGGCCCGACCAACGTACTTGCCCCACTCATGCGCTTGTACAATCCAGATGCCGTTTTGTTGATCCGGTTTGCATGGTGTACCAGGAACGTAATCTACCTGCTTTTTATTTTCAGCTGCCATACAGACGGGATCTTGTGAATGTCCGCCGACAATCATCGCCAGCGATCCGGCCGGCAAACTGCGCGCCATCTCTACATCACCCGGCGCGTTAGAGCCGTGCTCACCGTTGTCGTAATGCCCCATATGGGTCGCCGCGATAATAATGTCCGGCTTTTCTGTCTGTTGCAGCTCCTGGATCACCAGTTTGGCTTCGTCGGCAGGTTTACGGAATTCAATGTCGGTGAAGTTTTCTGGGTTACCTAATTTCGCTGTTTCATCAGTTGTTAAACCGATAACGGCGATTTTCAGATCCTGGCGTTTAAACAGCGCCCAGGGTTTAAACAGGCGCTCGCCGGTACTTTTTTGATAGATATTGGCAGAGAGCAACGGGAACTTTGCCCACTTTTCCTGCTGGCGTAATACGGTGAGCGGGTTATCAAATTCATGATTACCAATCGCCATTGCATCATAGCCCACCAGATTCATGCCGCGAAAATCTGGCTCTGCGTCCTGCAAATCGGATTCCGGCACACCGGTATTAATGTCGCCACCAGAAAGTAGCAGCACGCTCCCGCCTTCAGCAGCGACCTCTTTACGAATACCGTCCACCAGCGTTTTTTGTGCCGCCAGACCGTATTCGCCATATTCATTGCGCCAGAAATGACCGTGATGGTCGTTGGTATGCAGAACCGTAATTTTATAGGTTTTATCCTGCTCATAGGCCAACGCAGTTTCACTCGCCAGTGACAATGTGGTTAACAGTGCTAATGCCACACTCCGCTGCAATAATTTCATACTTCTCTCCCTGACCAGATAATAACGTGTTGAAAATTAGTATGACGCGACATCATAGACAAGTCTGCGTTCGGTTACGATAAATCTACATCCAGATTGGAAATTCTGTTTTCCACATTGAGACTTCCTTCAAAAGGCACGTGCAGGTATGTTAGTCAGGTAATAATCACAATTAAGATAAATTTTCACATCGCAACTCTAAAAAAGTGACTTTCCTATGGCAATGAGTGAACAATCCCAGCCTGTGGCGGGCGCGACTGCGTCGGCCACTAAGGCCCGAACATCGTTTGGTATTTTAGGTGCTATCAGCCTCTCACATCTGCTGAACGACATGATCCAATCGCTGATTCTGGCGATTTATCCGCTATTACAGTCAGAGTTTTCCCTGACGTTTATGCAGATTGGGCTGATAACCCTCACCTTCCAGCTCGCCTCTTCGCTGCTGCAACCGGTCGTCGGCTACTGGACAGATAAATACCCAATGCCGTGGTCGTTGCCAATTGGCATGTGCTTTACCTTAAGCGGCCTGGTATTGCTGGCACTGGCGGGCAGTTTTGGCTCGGTGTTGCTGGCGGCGGCGCTGGTCGGTACCGGTTCGTCGGTCTTTCATCCAGAATCTTCCCGCGTGGCACGTATGGCGTCTGGCGGACGTCATGGTCTGGCGCAATCCATCTTCCAGGTCGGCGGTAACTTTGGCAGTTCGTTGGGGCCTTTGCTGGCGGCGGTGCTCATCGCCCCCTATGGCAAAGGCAACGTTGCATGGTTTGTACTGGCGGCACTGCTGGCAATCGTGGTGTTGGCGCAAATCAGCCGCTGGTACTCTGCGCAGCACCGAATGAGTAAAGGCAAGCCGAAAGCACCAATAATCAATCCGCTGCCACGAAATAAGGTCGTTCTGGCTGTTTGCGTACTGTTAGTGCTGATTTTCTCGAAATATTTCTATATGGCGAGCATCAGCAGCTATTACACCTTTTATCTGATGGAAAAATTCGGATTATCCATCCAGAATGCCCAACTTCATCTGTTTGCCTTCTTATTTGCCGTTGCGGCGGGGACGGTGATTGGCGGGCCTGTTGGCGATAAGATTGGGCGAAAATATGTAATTTGGGGCTCTATCCTCGGCGTTGCGCCTTTTACGCTTATTTTACCGTACGCAAGCCTGCACTGGACGGGGGTTTTGACGGTGATTATTGGATTTATCCTCGCCTCGGCGTTTTCTGCCATTCTGGTTTATGCACAAGAGCTGTTGCCGGGGCGTATCGGCATGGTTTCCGGGCTCTTTTTCGGTTTTGCTTTTGGCATGGGTGGCCTTGGAGCCGCAGTTCTGGGGCTTATCGCCGACCATACCAGTATCGAGTTAGTTTATAAAATATGTGCTTTCCTGCCGCTTCTTGGAATGTTGACCATATTCTTACCTGATAATCGGCATAAATCCTGAATTCCCGGCAGCCAAAGGTAAACTTTGGCTGCTTCATTTTGCAGTAACCATAAGCCTTTCCTCTTCATACACCTCATCACTTTTCCGATCCGTGCCTTTTTTGCGGCTAATTCCATTTTTCTGCAAAATTCAACAATTATTCATAAACATCATCTATGAAATTGTCATAAACTATTACCTGTAATTTTGGTTTTCCCGGCCAAAATATGGACAACCACCACCAGGAAAAGGAGACGGAATGCATCACGCCACCCCGCTTATCACCACAATTGTTGGCGGCCTTGTGCTTGCCTTTATCCTCGGCATGCTGGCCAATAAACTGCGTATTTCTCCTCTGGTGGGATATCTGTTAGCGGGTGTGCTGGCAGGCCCCTTTACCCCAGGTTTTGTTGCCGATACTAAACTGGCTCCGGAACTGGCGGAGCTGGGCGTCATTTTGCTGATGTTCGGCGTCGGCCTGCATTTTTCGCTCAAGGATTTGATGGCGGTAAAGTCTATCGCCATTCCCGGCGCAATTGCCCAGATAGCGTGGCGACGTTGCTGGGTATGGCTCTTTCTGCCGTGATCGGCTGGTCGTTGATGACCGGCATCGTGTTCGGTTTGTGTCTTTCCACCGCCAGTACCGTGGTACTACTGCGTGCGCTTGAAGAACGGCAGTTGATAGACAGCCAGCGCGGGCAAATCGCCATTGGCTGGCTGATTGTGGAAGACCTGGTGATGGTCCTGACGCTGGTGTTGCTACCAGCGGTAGCCGGAATGCTGGAACAGGGCGATGTGGGCTTTGCGACGCTGGCGCTGGATATGAGTATCACCATCGGCAAAGTGGTCGCGTTTATCGCCATTATGATGTTGGTAGGTCGCCGTCTGGTGCCGTGGATTATGGCACGCAGCGCAGCAACGGGTTCGCGCGAGTTGTTTACCTTGTCGGTGCTGGCGCTGGCGTTAGGGATTGCTTTTGGTGCGGTGGAGCTGTTTGACGTCTCCTTTGCGCTCGGCGCGTTCTTCGCCGGGATGGTGCTGAATGAGTCCGAACTTAGCCACCGTGCCGCTCACGATACGTTGCCATTGCGCGATGCGTTTGCAGTGTTGTTCTTCGTCTCTGTCGGGATGTTGTTTGATCCGTTAATCCTGATTCAACAGCCGTTGGCGGTGCTGGCTACGCTGGCGATTATTCTGTTTGGTAAATCGGTTGCGGCGCTCTTCCTCGTCCGGTTGTTTGGCCACTCCCAGCGTACGGCGTTGACCATCGCCGCCAGCCTGGCGCAGATTGGTGAGTTCGCCTTTATCCTGGCGGGACTGGGGATGGCATTGAATCTGCTGCCGCAGGCGGGGCAAAACCTGGTGCTGGCGGGGGCGATTTTGTCGATTATGCTCAACCCGGTGCTGTTCGCGCTGCTGGAGAAATACCTGGCGAAAACCGAAACGCTGGAAGAGCAGACGCTGGAGGAAGCTATCGAAGAAGAGAAGCAGATTCCGGTGGATATCTGCAACCATGCGCTGCTGGTAGGTTATGGTCGTGTGGGCAGCCTGCTGGGGGAGAAATTGCTCGCGTCTGATATTCCTTTAGTGGTGATTGAGACGTCACGTACTCGCGTCGACGAACTGCGTGAGCGCGGAGTCCGGGCGGTATTAGGCAACGCGGCTAACGAAGAGATCATGCAACTGGCGCATCTGGAATGCGCAAAATGGCTGATCCTGACGATTCCCAACGGTTACGAAGCAGGCGAGATTGTGGCGTCTGCTCGCGCGAAAAACCCGGATATTGAGATTATCGCCCGCGCCCATTATGACGACGAGGTGGCATATATCACCGAACGTGGCGCGAATCAGGTGGTGATGGGCGAGCGTGAAATTGCTCGTACTATGCTGGAACTGCTGGAAACGCCACCGGCGGGTGAAGTGGTGACGGGATAAACGGTGGTTGCCTGATAACGGGCGCGGATATGTAGGCCTGATAAGACGCGGCCAGCGTCGCATCAGGCATCGAGAGCCAAATGCCAGATGCGGCGTGAACGCCTTATCTGGCCTACGAACCGACGATAACTTAACGATCCCAGTAAGATTCTTCCAGGCTGTCTTCACGCTCCGGCAGCCCGCGCGTTAAGCGTGGAGAATGCTGGTTCAGTACCTGATAGCTCACACGGTTGGCGTATTTACACACCTGCGCTAATGACGAATACGTCAACCAGGTGAATTTATGCTTGCTGGAATTTGGTACGCTGCTACGGTGATAACTGTTAGCGGTAATGTCATGCAACAGCGCCGCCAGCGCCCCATCTCCGGCACCGTTAGTGTTCATGATTTTTTCTGGTCCGCCCATATACGGCGCAATGTGCGAATAGACGCGCAGCGGATTCTGGCAATCCTTGTGGCGCATGGCGCGGCTAAACTCATACTGGTTAAATTCCGCGATAGCGCCCGGCAGCAGCGGATGCTGGGTTTTGCGTTTCGCTTCGTCTTCAGTAAAGCCCGCCATATACAAACCGATTGGCCCGGCGGTGCACAGCACCAGATCCACCCAGTCCAGCGCCTTGTCAGACGCCAGCAGCGGATCGCTCTCTCCGGTCAACGCTTCGGCTTCTTCTTCGTTCATCGCAAGGATGGAAACGTGTTCTTTGAGGAATTGCTGCCACCACTGCGGATTCTCGGCGATGACAAATTTAGTCCCCAGCGTCAGCACCACCGGCACGTTATATTTTTTGGCGTACTCAATGGCTTTCATGGTCGCTTCCGGCATCGGTTCGCCCGGCTTGCAGCGCACCAGATATGAGGTGAGTACCAGCGCCGACGCTCCGGCAATCACATCTTCCGGAATGCTTTCTGCCCGTAGCTGGTTCATGTGGCCAGGGCTAATGGCAAAAGTGCGTTCGCCAGACTCGCCAATCAGCGTAAAACAGCGTCCAATCGGGCCGTCTACGCCTTGCAGATAGTTAAGATCGGTACGGCTGGAGGTATTACACAAATAACGATAGGCGTAGCTGCCAATTTCAATATTGCTGCACATCACGCCCAGAAGTACCGAGCGGTCATCCGCCAGTACCGAGTAGTTATGCATGGTGTTACCAATAGTGCCACCCGCAAACTGATGGGTAATCAGGTTTTTCTCTTTAAGTTCCTGATAGAGTGCTTCGGCAACGTCATCTTCAATCACCAGTGAATGCCCGGCACTTAATCCATAACGTTCAATGAACTCATCATCCACTTTCGCTTCTATATCAACCAGAGTCTGGTCGATACCCACTACCCAGGCGGCGCTGGTTTCGTTTTCTGGCTGGAACTGCTGAAGCAGCGGATCGCGTGCGTTTACGGGGAAGTAATGTTTGGATTTACGTTTACCGGGAAATTTCATGGTTGTTTTTACGGGTGGTTAACTGAGCGGCGAATGTTAACACAATCTCACGGGAACGCGCGAGATGCAGCCAGTTTCAATATCAGCAGACGAGATCGCATTATCATGGCAGAGCTTCCTTACAATGGCGTAATTTGAAAGGAGTTTTTCTATGAAGATGGAAAACAAATTACCCGCACTGGAACTGATTTCTGCCGAAATGAGGGCCGTTGTTAATACACTTCAGCCTGATTTACCGCCCTGGCCCGCAGAAGGAACACTTGCCGAGCAGCGTCAGCATTACACGCTCGAGCGGCGATTCTGGAATGCTGGCGCTCCAGAAATGGAAACCAGGGATTACGCAGTTCCGACAAAATATGGACAGGTGGAGGCCCGCTTATTTTGTCCAAATTCAGATAGCCCAGCGACGCTATTTTATCTTCACGGCGGTGGTTTTATTCTCGGCAATCTCGATACTCACGATCGCATCATGCGCCTGCTGGCAATCTACACTCAGTGTACGGTGATTGGCATTGATTACACCCTTTCGCCAGAAGCGCGTTTTCCGCAGGCGATAGAGGAAATCGTGGCCGCCTGTTGTCACTTCCACCAGCAGGCGGGCGATTATCAAATCAATATGTCACGTATTGGCTTTGCCGGTGATTCCGCTGGCGCAATGCTGGCGCTCGCCAGCGCCTTGTGGCTGCGGGATAAACAGATCGATTGCGGTAAGGTTGTGGGCGTTTTGCTGTGGTATGGACTTTATGGGTTACGGGATTCCGTGACTCGTCGCCTGCTGGGCGGTGCCTGGGATGGCTTAACGCAACAGGATTTGCAGATGTATGAAGAGGCATATTTAGGCAGCGAAGCGGATCGCGAGTCGCCGTATTACTGCCTGTTTAATAATGATCTCACTCGAAATGTGCCGCCCTGTTATATCGCCGGAGCGGAGTTCGATCCGCTGCTGGATGACAGTCGCCTGCTTTACCAGACGTTAGCGGCGCATCAGCAACCTTGTGAGTTCAAACTCTACTCCGGTACGCTGCACGCCTTTTTGCATTATTCACGGATGATGAAAACCGCCGACGATGCTCTACGCGACGGTGCTCGATTCTTTAGCGATAGGCTGCAACAAGATTAGCCATCATTTCGATATGTTCCGGTGTAGCATTAAGCGCCGGAATATATTCGTATTTTTTCCCGCCAGCGCCGAGGAAGACTTCACGGTTTTGCTCGGCAATCTCTTCCAGAGTCTCCAGACAATCCGCAGCAAAGCCCGGACACACCACCTGAATATGACCGACACCTTTTTCTCCGAGCATTTTCAACGTTTCGTCGGTATAAGGCATCAGCCAGGGTTCCCGACCAAAGCGCGACTGAAAGGTCATCATCACTTTTTCTGGTGCCATTCCCAGTGCGGAAGCCAGTTCACGAGTCGTTGTGCGGCAACGCTGCGGGTAATCATCACCTTCATCCGCGTAACGCTGAGGAATGCCATGATAAGAGAGCAGCAGCAGATCCGGCTCGCCATGTTTTTCGAAAGAGGCCCGCACGCTATTTGCCAGCGCATTAATGTAATCGTGGTTATCGGCGTAATCACGAATAAACGAAATCCCCGGAATGCTACGCTTGCGCGCGAGAATGCGTGCAAGTTCATCCCATACCGCACCGACCGTTGAACAGGAGTATTGCGGATAGAGCGGCAGCACCACAATATGATCAACATGTTCTGCCAGTAGTTCATCGACGGCGCTTTCCAGTGATGGCGAGCCGTAGCTCATGCCCAGCGCCACTGGCGTATCCGGTAAACGTTGTGCCAACGCCTGCTGTTGCTGGCGGCTGTAAACCATCAGTGGCGAGCCGCCTTCCATCCAGACCGAGGCGTACAACTTCGCCACGCGCGGTGAGCGCAGCGGCAAAATAACACCACGCAGCAACGGCCACCACAACAGCCGTGAGGTATCGACCACGCGTCTATCGCTTAAAAATTGTTTCAGATAGCGTTTTACCGCTTCAGGAGTGGGGGCATCGGGCGTCCCCAGGTTTGCCAGCAGGATACCGGTTTTAGTCTGACGCATTACCGCCTCTTATCGATTCAACTTGTTGATAATTGTAGCGGAAAAGTGAGGAAGAAGAACTAATTGCTGTGAAAGGCCTGGCCTGAGGAGGATACGCAGACCTGCCCGAGAGCAGATCTGCTGCGGCTTGATTAGCCGAGGATTTTTTCCAGAGCCGCGCGAACTTCAGCAACCGGTTTGGTGCCGTCAACTTTCGCGTATTTGGTGTTACCCGCTTCCGCTTCTTTGGAGTAGTAGCCAATCAGCGGTGCAGTCATCTGATGGTATTCAACCAGACGTTTACGTACGGTTTCTTCCTGATCGTCTTTACGGGTAGTCAGCTCTTCACCGGTCACGTCGTCTTTGCCTTCTACTTTCGGCGGATTGAATTTAACGTGATATACACGACCAGACGGCGCGTGAACGCGGCGACCGACGATACGATCAACAATCAGCTCGTCCGGTACGTCGAATTCCAGAACGTAATCAACATTGATGCCCGCTTCTTTCATCGCGTCTGCCTGCGGAATGGTGCGCGGGAAGCCGTCCAACAGGAAACCATTACGGCAATCTTCCTGAGCAATGCGCTCTTTAACCAGCGCGATCACCAGTTCATCGGTGACCAGTTTGCCAGCGTCCATAATGTCTTTAGCTTGTTTACCCAGCTCGGAGCCAGATTTGACTGCGGCACGCAGCATATCGCCAGTGGAGATTTGCGGAATACCATATTTCTCCATGATGAACTGAGCCTGAGTCCCTTTCCCCGCGCCCGGAGCGCCAAGCAGAATGATACGCATTGCGAAAATCCCCTTAAATTGTGTCGAATTTTTTGAAAAAGCGATAAACGATACCACCAACAGGCGATTGCCTCAAGAAAGGCGCCCGGGGCTGAAACGGTTAATGGTGAGATAATTTGCGGAAAGTGCAGAGGATGAAAAGAAAAATGCCGGATGACACGAAGGTCATCCGGCACCACATTCAGCTGTATGCCGGATAAAATTCATCCGGCATTACATCAGGAAACCAGTAACTGGTTCATACGACGAATAAACAGGTTCGGATCTTCCAGCGTACCGCGTTCTGCCAGCAGCGCCTGATCCAGCAGCAGTTCTACCCACTCGCTGAACTTGGCTTCATCTTCAATATCTGCCGCACGTTTCACCAGTACGTGATCCGGGTTCAGTTCGAAGATGTATTTCACTTCTGGCACTTTCTGGCCCGCTGCGGCAAACAGTTTCGCCATCTGGGTGCTCATTTCGTCCGCGTCGGTAGAAACGATCGCTGGCGTATCGGTCAGACGGTGGGTCAGACGGACATCTTTCACGCGCTCGCCAAGCAGTGCTTTCACGCGGTCGATGAACGGAGTCAGTGCTTTTTCCGCTTCTTTCGCACTTTCGTCGATTTCGTCAGCCAGTTTTTCCAGCGACTCGTCAACTTTAGACACAGACTGGAACGGTTTACCGTCGAACTCGGTCAGATAGTTCATCATCCACTCATCGATGCGGTCAGAAAGCAGCAGAACTTCGATGCCTTTCTTACGCAGCAGTTCCAGGTGCGGGCTGCTCTTCGCTGCCGCATAGCTGTCTGCGGTAATGTAGTAGATTTTCTCCTGCCCTTCTTTCATGCGGGAAACGTAGTCTTCCAGAGACACGGTCTGCGCAGAAGAATCGGTATGGGTAGACGCAAAACGCAGCAGTTTGGCGATCGCTTCCTGGTTAGCGAAATCTTCCGCCGGACCTTCTTTCAGTACCAGGCCAAACTGTTGCCAGAAGGTCTGGTATTTTTCCGCGTCGTCTTTCGCCAGTTTTTCCAGCATTTGCAGCACACGCTTGGTCAGCGCATTGCGCAGATTGCGGGTTACGGTGCTGTCCTGGAGGATTTCACGGGAAACGTTCAGCGGCAGATCGCTGGAGTCAATCAGACCACGGACAAAGCGCAGATAGTTCGGCATGAACTGTTCTGCGTCGTCCATGATGAACACGCGCTGGACGTACAGTTTCAGGCCGTGTTTATGATCGCGGTTCCACATATCCCACGGCGCCTGCGACGGGATGTACAGCAGGCTGGTGTATTCCTGCTTACCTTCGACACGGTTGTGGCTCCAGGTCAGCGGATCGTTAAAGTCGTGAGCGATGTGTTTGTAGAACTCTTTGTACTCTTCATCGGTGATTTCCGACTTGTTACGGGTCCACAGCGCCTGCGCTTTGTTGATTTTCTCCCAGGAGATAACGGTTTCGCCGTCTTTCTCTTCGCGTTTTTCGATCTCTACCGGCAGCGCGATATGGTCGGAGTATTTGCTGATGATGGAACGCACGCGCCAGTCATCGAGGAACTCGTCCTCGCCTTCACGCAGATGCAGGGTGATTTCAGTACCACGATCTTCTTTGGTGATGTCGGCAACGGTGTATTCACCTTCACCAGCCGATTCCCAGAAGACGCCGTTTTCTGGTTTTTCGCCCGCCGCACGAGTACGCACGGTCACTTTATCGGCCACGATAAACGCGGAGTAGAAACCAACACCGAACTGACCGATCAACTGGCTGTCTTTCGCCTGGTCAGAACCCAGGGATTCGAGGAATGATTTGGTGCCGGATTTAGCGATAGTACCCAAATGGTCAATCACTTCGTCGCGGGTCATCCCCACGCCGTTATCGGAAATGGTCAGCGTGCGCTTGTCTTTATCGAAAGAAACACGAACGCGCAGTTCGCCGTCACCTTCGTACAGATCCGGGTTAGAGAGCGCGCGGAAACGCAGCTTGTCCGCCGCATCGGAGGCGTTAGAGATAAGCTCACGCAGGAAGATTTCTTTATTGGAATAGAGAGAATGGATCATCAGGTGCAGAAGCTGCTTCACTTCTGACTGAAAACCACGAGTTTCTTGTCCTTTCATGTAGGTCTACCTCAATAATGCCATTTTAAGGTTAAAAACAGGATGAGGGGTAAATGGGGACAAGGAAGGATAATTTCAAGCGAGAGCAGGTGATCCTGCTCTCGTTTGCTTAAAAACGAATCTTATGACGCCCGGCAAGGGAGTGTGACAGCGTGGTGCCATCGACCATTTCCAGCTCGCCGCCAACCGGTACGCCATGAGCGATTCGGCTGGCTTCCACGTCATATTGCGCGCAAAGCTCGGCAATGTAGTTAGCGGTGGCTTCACCTTCGACCGTCGGGTTGGTGGCGAGGATCACTTCGGTGATTTTTTCTGCCGCCAGACGCTGTTCCAGTCGATCAAGTCCGATATCATCCGGGCCAATACCGTCCAGCGGTGACAGATGCCCCATCAACACAAAATAACGACCGGAAAACTGCCCCGTCTGCTCAATGGCGTAGATGTCCGCCGGACTCTCCACCACGCAGATTTGACCGTTTTCCTGACGACGCGGATTTGAACAGATGTTACAGACTTCCTGTTCAGTGAAGGTCCGACAATCGGCGCAGTGGCCGATTTCCGACATAGCCCGGGTGAGCGCCTGCGCCAGACGCATCCCGCCGCTACGATCGCGCTGAAGCAGCGTGAACGCCATACGCTGCGCCGACTTCGGGCCAACGCCCGGCAGACAGCGCAGTGCTTCCATAAGCTGTGTTAACAGCGGGCTGGTTTGCATCAGAACGGCATCTTAAAGCCTGGCGGCAGCTGCATTCCGGAGGAAACAGAGGCCATTTTTTCTTTCTGGGTTTCTTCGATGCGACGCGCTGCGTCGTTGAATGCCGCAGCGACCAAATCTTCCAGCATCTCTTTGTCGTCTTCCAGCAGGCTAGGGTCGATCTCTACGCGACGGCAGTTGTGGGCGCCATTGATGGTCACTTTCACCAGACCAGCACCGGATTCGCCAGTCACTTCCAGCTTCGCGATTTCTTCCTGCATCTGCTGCATTTTTTCTTGCATCTGCTGGGCTTGCTTCATCAGGTTGCCCAGACCGCCTTTACCAAACATAGGTTTCTCTCTCAATCACGTTAAGGATGACGATCGTAAGCAGTGCTTACGATCAAATGGGGCGGATACTTTCTTCATCCAGCTCCGCATCAAAGAATCGACGCAGGGTCTGAATATTATTATCCGCAATAATGGACTCGCGCGCCTGCGCAAGTTTTTCTTCGTATATCGCCTGACGCCACTCCAGCGGCGTGCGCACCGCGGGATTATCATCTTCAACGATAGTCAGTTCAACCGTTGAACCTTTTAACGTGCTCAACGCTTCAGCCAGTTTTTGCTGTGCGCCGCGGTTATTCAAATGCCGCTGGGAGGAGCGCAAATGCAGGCATACTGCGTTGTCGCTCTCCTCTTTCCAGGCATTTAACGCCACCTGCTCGACCAGTTTGGGTAGCGAAAGTTGGCTCACCTGTGCCGCCCACGGGTCGCGCTCAATGGCTTCTGCCGCCAGCTTCGCCGCCAGTTCCGGCGTTTTTTCATGCTCCAGCGCTTTTTTCAGCGCCTTCGGCGTGGCGACCACTTCTTTTTGCTGCATCACTGGGGTTGTAGCTTTCCAGCGATACGCTTCTTTTTTGGCTGGCGCTTTTTCCAGCGCCGATGGCACCGGACGCGACTGAACGCGATCGGTGACCGAAGCCAGTCTTTCCAGCGCAGCGTTATTCACCGGCCGCGCGCGGGTAGCGGCTGCCGGTTCACTCTTTTTTGCTTTGGTTGCTCCCTGAGCGCGCTGCAGTTGCTGACGCGCCGCCAGCACCTGGCTGGTGGTTTCTGAGAGCGGTACAGTCGGTGCCTGCTGCGGCGCTGGTTGCGGTTGCGGCGGCACCTGGGTTGGCGTCATTACCGCCGTTGGCGCGACGGGCGCAAAGGACTGGCGTGGCACTTCTGGCTCAGGCAGCGGCATACGCGGATGGAACGCCAGCGCGCGCAGCAGCGTCATCTCAACGCCCATGCGGCGGTCCGGCGCATACGGTAATTCTTTGCGACCAATCAACAGCGTCTGATAGTAAAGCTGAATATCCGTCGGCGGTATGGTGCGCGCCAGTTCACGCATCCGCAGCTCGATGGCGGCCATGTCGTTGCCAAGTGCAGCAGGCGAAAGTTGTACCATCGCAATACGATGCAACAGACCGAGCATTTCCACCAGCAACGCTTCCCACTCGATACCACGGGCAGCGGCTTCATTAATCAGCGCCATTACGCGCTCGCCGTTGGCCTCGACCATCGCTTCAACCAGCGACAGCGCCTGATCGTCGTCAAGCGTACCCAGCATCGCACTGACCGCCTGGGTTGAAACCTGGCCGTCACCGCTGGCAATTGCCTGGTCGGTCAGACTTAAGGCGTCTCGCAGGCTGCCTTCAGCGGCGCGCGCCAGCAGCTGCAACGCACGTGGCTCGTGGGCGATATGTTCTTCGTTGAGGATGTGCTCAAGCTGATGGCGAATTTGCTCGACATCCAGCGCCTTGAGATGGAATTGCAGACAGCGTGACAAAATCGTCACCGGCAATTTCTGCGGATCGGTCGTCGCCAGCAGGAACTTGACGTGCTCTGGCGGCTCTTCAAGGGTTTTTAACAGTGCGTTAAAGCTGTGACGCGACAGCATATGCACTTCGTCGATCAGATAGACTTTAAAACGACCACGCGCCGGAGCGTACTGAACGTTATCCAGCAGGTCGCGGGTATCTTCAACTTTAGTGCGCGAGGCGGCGTCGATTTCAATCAAATCGACAAAGCGCCCCTGCTCGATTTCACGGCAGTTATCGCATACGCCGCACGGCGTCGCGGTAATGCCGGTTTCGCAGTTTAGCCCCTTCGCCAGCAGTCGGGCGATAGAGGTTTTTCCGACGCCACGGGTGCCGGAAAAAAGATAAGCATGATGAATACGCCCTAACGACAAGCCGTTCGCCAGTGCGGTCAGCACATGTTCCTGGCCGACGACGTCAGCAAAGGTTTGTGGGCGCCATTTTCGGGCTAAGACCTGATAACTCATTGGCAGGCTCTGAAACGCTGGAAGGTGGATTCACGAAGGGGTAATGCTAACACAGCCCCGTCAGAACGGCGAGGCTGAATGTACAACTTGTGCTGCCCATGACGTGGGCTGGCGAAAATTAATGGCCCGGGAACGGGACAAGGCTATAACAGGTAATGCCCTGCTTTTCGAGGCGCTGTTCGCCGCCAAGATCGAACAGATTAATGATGAATGCAGCGTCAGTAACTTCACCACCTAAACGGCGGATCAGTTTAACCGTCGCTTCAATGGTGCCGCCTGTTGCCAGCAAATCATCAACCACCAGCACTTTGTCGCCAGGTTTAATGGCATCAACGTGGATTTCCAGCTTATCGGTGCCGTATTCCAGTTCGTAAGATTCGTTGATAGTTTCGCGCGGCAGTTTGCCTGGTTTACGTACCGGCACAAAACCAACGCCCAGACCCAGTGCTACCGGAGCGCCGAACAAGAAGCCACGAGCTTCAGTGCCGACAACTTTGGTAATGCCCGCATTTTTGTAACGCTCAACCAGTAAATCGATGCTGAGAGCGTAAGCTTTCGGGTCTTCCAGTAAGCTGGTGACATCGCGGAAAAGAATGCCGGGTTTCGGGTAGTCCTGAATGCTTTTGATGCTATTTTTGAGATACTCAAGCTGCTGTGCAGTCGCGGTCATAAGTGTATGCCTGCTTGTTACGGTGGTACTCACGGCGCGTTTTAAACGAGTCAAAAGTAACAGTTGTTTAACCTTTGACCGCCTGCGCCTGTGCTCGAAAACGCCAGAATGTACTGGCTGTGGGCGATAATTGCAACAGCGATTGTTGTGCTTTGCCGTTTTTATTGCTTTTCATCAATCACTGGGATTCGCCACATAAAAATCAGCAAACAGCCGAGGATCACCAATAACAGAATCCGCACCCACATCATATGTACGAACCAAAGTGAAATCGCAAAAGTCAGTAAAATAATGCATATCGCCCGAGGCTTTGCGCCGCGTGGCATTGCATGATATTTCTGCCAGAAGCGTAAATAGCTGCCAAACCATGAGCGGTACAGCAACCAGGCGTGGAAGCGCGGCGATGAACGGGCAAAGCACCAGGCGGCCAGCAGGATAAATGGCGTCGTCGGCAATACCGGTAATACCACGCCCAGCGTACCCAACACTACCGCCAGCCAGCCAATGATGATTAAAATGATTCGTTGCATATTATGTGTAGTCAGCATACAGAGTGGCTACTTTAGCATAACAATTATCATTTTCATTGAGGTCTTATCGTGAAAACTGCCCTGCTGCTGGAAAAACTGGAAGGTCAGCTCGCCACGCTGCGCCAGCGTTGTGCCCCGGTGGCGCAGTTCGCCACGTTAAGCGCCCGTTTCGACAGGCACCTTTTTCAGACCCGTGCGACAACGTTACAGGCGTACCTGAAAGAAGCGGGAGATAATTTGTCCGCGCTTCGCCATGCGGTTGAGCAACAGCAACTGCCGCAAGTCGCCTGGCTGGCAGAACATCTGGCGGCACAACTGGAAGCCATCGCGCGTGAAGCCGCAGCCTGGTCGCTACGCGAGTGGGATAGCGCACCACCCAAAATAGCCCGCTGGCAGCGTAAACGTATTCAGCATCAGGAGTTTGAACGACGGCTACGTGAAATGGTTGCCCAACGTAAAGCCCGTCTGGTGCGGGCGACCGATCTCGTGGAACAGCAGACGCTACATCGTGAAGCGGAAGCCTATGAAGCGCGCCTGGCGCGTTGCCGTCATGCGTTGGAAAAAATCGAAAACAGGTTAGCGCGTTTAACCCGCTAACAATGGAGAAAGTATGTCACTGGAAAATGCCCCTGACGATGTCAAACTGGCCGTAGATTTAATTGTGCTGCTGGAAGAAAATCAAATCCCTGCCAGTACCGTGCTGCGCGCGCTGGATATTGTAAAGCGTGATTATGAAAAGAAATTAACGCGCGATGATGAGGCGCAAAGTGATAAATAAATGGGGCCGCTAAATGTCCCCTAAGATTGCGGGCAAACGCAAAACTGCCTGATGCGCTACGCTTATCAGGCCTACACCGCTCCTGCAATATATTGAATTTTCGCGGTTTCGTAGGCCGGATAAGGCGGTCACGCCGCATCCGGCATGAACAACGCGCACTTTGTCAGCAATCTCGGGGGCAACTAAATGCCGCCCCTTTCGTTATTATCCTACCGCTGGCGTCGGATCGTCACCTTTGTAGTCACGTTTCACTTCCGTCACTTCATCGCCCTTCTCGTTATGCAAATGCACTTCAAGCTGGTTAAAGGCAATGTTGATGTCGTTTTCACGACATAACTGATCGATAGTACGGTTCAGTTCATCGACGGTGCGGCTACGGTCGCGCAGTTCACGAACATACAAGCGCAGTTCGTGATCCAGCGTGCTGGCGCCAAATGCAGTAAAGAAGACTTCTGGCATTGGCTCGTGCATCACCCTTGGATGCTCAGTCGCTGCCTGGAGCAGAACTCTGCGGACTTTTTCCAGATCGGAACCATAGGCCACGCCCAGGCGGATCACCAGACGCGTGGTGGTGTCAGTCAATGACCAGTTGATCAGACGCTCGGTAACAAACGCTTTGTTCGGGATGATCACTTCTTTGCGATCGAAATCGGTAATCGTTGTCGCACGAATACGGATCTTACTGACCGTCCCAGAGTAGGTACCAATGGTTACCGTATCGCCAATGCGCACCGGACGTTCGAACAGGATGATCAAACCGGAGACAAAGTTACCGAAGATCTCCTGTAAGCCAAAACCAAGACCTACGGATAATGCTGCTGCCAGCCACTGGAGTTTATCCCACGAGACGCCCAGCGATCCGAACACCGTCATCGCACCAACGGCAATGATGATGTAGTTAAGGATAGTAGTGATGGCATACGATGCCCCCTGGCGCATGTTCAGGCGCGACAGCACCAGCACTTCCAGCAAACCAGGCAGGTTGCGAATCAACGCCCAGGCCACCATTGAGGCGATAATCGCAAACAACAGACTGCCCATGGTGACGTTTTTCACCACCGCAGCGCCTGCTTCATTGCCGTTGTAATGCCAGAGCGTGATGCTGTCGAGATAGCTGAACACGGTGATCAAATCGGACCAAATTGCCCAGAACATGACACCGAACAGCGCAAACATCAGCAACATGGTAATACGCAGCGTCTGCTGGTTAACCTGCTCCAGCGCGATGGTGGGTTCTTCCGGCGGTTCGGCACCTTCAGCGCCCTCTTTCACCAGATTCTGCCGACGCGCCAGCGCACGACGCCAGGCGATACGTCGCGCCGCTACGCTTAAGCCGCGCAACACCGTCTGGTAGAGCAAGTTCCAGATGATCACCAGATAAACGGTTTCAATCCAACGCCCGGAGAGGCGCAGCGTGGTGTAGAAATAGCCCGTTGCAGTCAGCACCATCAGCGCAATCGGGATAATCGACAGCACAGTAATGGTGACCAGTCGCATGGTGTGCGACTCTTTATCACGCCAGCTTTCGCGGCACATCGGCCACACCAGGAAGGCAATCAGCAGCAGGTTGAAGAAAATCATCGCCTGCCCCAGCACATCATCCATCAGATGCAGCGGGGAGAGTTCTGCCACCACAGACCAGAAATGGATCGGCAGCAACGCGAGGCTGATGCGGACAATTTGCCGACGCCAGTGGCTGGTCTGCTGTTCCGGCATACCGAAGTGACGCACGGCAACACCGTTTTTCTCCAGCACTTTCCAGCACAGGCCAAACACCAGCCAGAAAATCGCCAGTTTTTTACAGAACGACCACAGCAGTTCGCTGATGTTGAGCTGCATGGTCAGCAAAATCAGGCCAACCGCGAGAATAATCAGGCACACCGGCAGCGCGCGGATCAGGTCAATAAGAATCGCTTTTGGCGTATTGAGCTGGCTATCGTTACGCAGGGAACCTACCGCCGAAGCCAGTTTTTGTTGATATGCTTTCAGCCAGCCTAAACGCCAGTGAATCAGCCCGGCAATCAACAGCAGCGGCAAACCGGCAAGGAAAGCGATAAATACGGCGGGCCAGGCTTTTTCCCAGTTCACCGTAATTTTCATCGATTTAAACTCATCTTTCAGGGTTTGCGGGAACGCTTTGATCCAGTCCCAGTCCATCGGACGGTTACTGTTCACCCAAAAAATTTGCTGAGTCAGGATGGATTTCAGGTTTTTCGATACGCTCATTAACTGCTGCTGGTTGATTTGCAGGTTAATGGCCATCATCAGCTGGTTACCCAACTGTTTGTTAAGCTGATCCAACAGTTCGCGACGCATATCAACCACTTGCAATAACGCATCGTGAACTTCGCTGTTGACTTCGTTGGCGTGACCTTCTTCCAGCTTGCTGACGAACGCATCGCTCTGGAACAGCGCGTCACGTTGCTGGTTGACTTCAAACTGTTCGAGACGCAAGTCCGCGATGCGGTTGGTCATATTTTCCAGTTCATCCGCCGAGGGCAGCGTTTGTTGTTGCTGATAAAGAATGCGTGAAAGCAGCAGACTGCCTTTCAGGACAGAAATCTGCTCTTTGATGTTACGTTCCGATTGCAGCGCCCGCTCCAGCCAGTTTTTGACTTTGATGTTTTGCTGCATCAGGACATTACCGTTTTCGGTAGCGGTAATCAGACGCTGGCTTAATTGCTGGTTTATTTCTAGCTCCTGCTTCACCAGCGGATTAGCCTGAATACGCGCAGCTTCATCCGGGGTAACGGCTTCCTGCGCCGTTTTTTCGGTTAATGTCAGGCGCTTGCTGTTCACCGCCTCCTGCAGCAGTTGTAGCTGATGTTCAAGTCGCGTACTGTTCGCCGTCACGTAATCACGCTGCTTTTGCAGGGTGTCCTGTAAGACAGTGTTCCCTTCCAGGCTTTTACGCTGTTGGTCAATCTCGGCATTCAGCAAAGCCAGCTGTGCCTGCATCAACACTTTCTGGCTGGGACGTAAGGCGGCTTCGCCGACCTCGGTTCCATCCAGGCGGCTGCGAATTTGTTGCAATTGCTGCGAGGCGGTATACATCGCATTTTGCACGCGTTCAGGCTGCGTCTGTAACGAAACTAACTGGCTGTTATAAGAAGCCAGATCATTTTGTGCATTCTGCAAATCGTCCAACGCCTGGGAGACGCGTAACTCCAACTGACGCAACGATAGCGTACTCAGAATTTTGCGGGTTTCTTCGTCGTTATCCACATCGTTGAGCGCAGTTAACGCTGCGGTCGCCTGGCGCATTTTCTCTGGCGCTTCGGCAACTTTTTGCCGTAATTGCACCGTTTCGTCTTTTACGCGATCGATTTTCTCGAGGGTGGCTAATGTGTCAGTAATATCTTGCTGCACCAGCTTGTCCTGGGCAGAAAGATCTTTTTGTTTATTAAGTGAGTCAAGTTGTGCCTGCAGGTCTGCTTTCGTCGGTAGATCACCATTCGATGACGCCCGCGCAAACGCCGTGTTCTGGCATAACAAGACAAGAACAAAAGCAATAAATGCTGAAAAAACAAAATGCCGTGATCGTTTGTAATACTGGAACATAGTCATGATGAATGAAGGTTTCTGAACCTGAAGAACGACCTGAACGAGTCGGGTGGCTAGAATATCACGGTGTAGAGAGCCAGAATAGCAACAGCGAAAATGTCCAGGATAAATCCTGGAGTCTGATTCAGGATTTTTCGTTGGCGGCGGGAGTACGAAGGGTCGGGCAAAGAAGATACATTTCCAACAAGATGGCTACGTAATCGCGGGCTTCTTTTTTTAGATCAAAAGATTGCGGTGCAAACAGCCAGTTTTCCATCAGGCCGGAAATATAACCGCGCATAATTATCGCCGCACGGCGCGTCATTAAATTGGTTGGTAATAATTTCTTTTCAATACAATGTCTTAACGTTTGCTCTATACGTTCATAACTTTCCAGACAGAGATTTCGTTGTGCCTGTTGGACAACCGCCATTTCTCCGACAAACTCGCATTTGTGGAAAATAATCTCCATCAATAATCGACGCCGTTCTTCTGTCACCGTCGATTCAAGCACATGAATTAGTATTTCTCTTAAAACTGAGAGTGGATCGTCAGGGAATTTTGCCTGATACTCAAGCTCTAGTTCACCAATATTGGACTCTGACAGCTCCCAGATCTCACTGAACAAATCCGACTTGTCTTTAAAATGCCAGTAGATTGCACCGCGCGTAACGCCTGCCGCTTTTGCAATCTCTCCCAGTGAGGTGGATGATACCCCCTGCTGTGAGAAAAGACGTAGCGCCACATCGAGGATGTGTTGACGCGTTTCTTGCGCTTCTTGTTTGGTTTTTCGTGCCATATGTTAGTGAATTTACAGGCGTTAGATTTACATACATTTATGAATGTATGTACCATAGCACGACGATAATATAAACGCAGCAATGGGTTTATCGACTTTTGACCATTGACCAATTTGAAATCGGACACTCGAGGTTTACATATGAACAAAAACAGAGGGTTTACGCCTCTGGCGATCGTTCTGATGCTCTCAGGCAGCTTAGCGCTTACAGGATGTGACGACAAACAGGCCCAACAAGGTGGCCAGCAGATGCCCGCCGTTGGGGTAGTAACAGTCAAAACTGAACCTCTGCAGATCACAACCGAGCTTCCGGGCCGCACCAGTGCTTACCGGATCGCAGAAGTTCGTCCTCAAGTTAGCGGGATTATCCTGAAGCGTAATTTCAAAGAGGGTAGCGACATCGAAGCAGGCGTCTCTCTTTATCAGATTGATCCTGCTACCTACCAGGCGGCGTACGACAGTGCAAAAGGCGATCTGGCGAAAGCGCAGGCGGCAGCCAATATCGCGCAACTGACTGTTAATCGTTACCAGAAACTGCTGGGTACTCAGTACATCAGTAAGCAAGAGTACGATCAGGCGCTGGCTGATGCGCAACAGGCAAATGCGGCTGTCACTGCGGCAAAAGCGGCTGTTGAAACCGCGCGGATCAATCTGGCTTACACCAAAGTCACCTCTCCGATTACTGGCCGTATTGGTAAATCGAACGTGACGGAAGGCGCCCTGGTGCAAAACGGTCAGGCGACTGCGCTGGCAACCGTGCAGCAACTTGATCCTATCTATGTGGATGTTACCCAGTCCAGCAACGACTTCCTGCGTCTGAAACAGGAACTGGCAAATGGCACGCTGAAGCAAGAGAACGGCAAGGCCAAAGTCTCGCTGATCACCAGCGACGGCATTAAGTTCCCGCAGGACGGTACGCTGGAGTTCTCTGACGTGACTGTCGATCAGACCACCGGTTCTATCACTTTACGCGCTATCTTCCCGAACCCGGATCACACTCTGCTGCCGGGCATGTTCGTACGCGCTCGTCTGGAAGAAGGGCTTAATCCTAACGCCATTTTAGTTCCGCAACAGGGTGTAACTCGTACACCACGCGGTGAGGCTACCGTTCTGGTGGTTGGCGCAGATGACAAAGTGGAAACCCGCCCAATCGTCGCAAGCCAGGCTATTGGCGATAAGTGGCTGGTGACAGAAGGTCTGAAAGCAGGCGATCGCGTAGTAATAAGTGGGCTGCAGAAAGTGCGTCCTGGTGTCCAGGTAAAAGCACAAGAAGTTACCGCTGATAATAACCAGCAAGCCGCAAGCGGTGCTCAGCCTGAACAGTCCAAGTCTTAACTTAAACAGGAGCCGTTAAGACATGCCTAATTTCTTTATCGATCGCCCGATTTTTGCGTGGGTGATCGCCATCATTATCATGTTGGCAGGGGGGCTGGCGATCCTCAAACTGCCGGTGGCGCAATATCCTACGATTGCACCGCCGGCGGTCACGATCTCCGCCTCCTACCCCGGCGCTGATGCGAAAACAGTGCAGGACACGGTGACACAGGTTATCGAACAGAATATGAACGGTATCGATAACCTGATGTATATGTCCTCTAACAGTGACTCCACAGGTACTGTGCAGATCACCCTGACCTTTGAGTCTGGTACTGATGCGGATATCGCGCAGGTTCAGGTGCAGAACAAACTGCAGCTGGCGATGCCGTTGCTGCCGCAAGAAGTACAGCAGCAAGGGGTGAGCGTTGAGAAATCTTCCAGTAGCTTCCTGATGGTTGTCGGCGTTATCAACACTGACGGCACCATGACGCAGGAAGATATCTCTGACTACGTAGCGGCAAATATGAAAGATGCCATTAGCCGTACGTCGGGCGTTGGTGACGTTCAGCTGTTCGGTTCACAGTACGCGATGCGTATCTGGATGAACCCGAATGAGTTGAACAAATACCAGCTAACGCCGGTTGATGTCATTACCGCTATCAAAGCACAGAACGCCCAGGTCGCAGCCGGTCAGCTCGGCGGTACACCGCCGGTGAAAGGCCAGCAGCTTAACGCCTCTATTATTGCTCAGACGCGTCTGACCTCTACTGAAGAGTTCGGCAAAATTCTGCTGAAAGTGAATCAGGATGGTTCCCGCGTGCTGCTGCGTGATGTGGCGAAGATTGAGCTGGGTGGTGAGAACTACGACATCATCGCGGAATTTAACGGACAACCGGCTTCTGGTCTGGGTATCAAGCTGGCAACCGGTGCGAACGCGCTGGAAACTGCTGCGGCAATCCGTGCTGAACTGGCGAAGATGGAACCATTCTTCCCGTCAGGTCTGAAAATCGTTTATCCGTACGACACGACGCCGTTCGTGAAAATCTCTATTCACGAAGTGGTTAAAACGCTGGTCGAAGCGATCATCCTCGTGTTCCTGGTTATGTATCTGTTCCTGCAGAACTTCCGCGCGACGTTGATTCCGACCATTGCCGTACCGGTGGTATTGCTGGGGACCTTTGCCGTCCTTGCCGCCTTTGGCTTCTCGATAAACACGCTAACGATGTTCGGGATGGTGCTCGCCATCGGCCTGTTGGTGGATGACGCCATCGTCGTGGTAGAAAACGTTGAGCGTGTGATGGCGGAAGAAGGTCTGCCGCCGAAAGAAGCCACACGTAAGTCGATGGGGCAGATTCAGGGCGCACTGGTGGGTATCGCGATGGTGCTGTCGGCGGTATTTATCCCGATGGCCTTCTTCGGCGGCTCTACTGGTGCAATCTATCGTCAGTTCTCCATTACCATTGTTTCGGCAATGGCGCTGTCAGTGCTGGTGGCGTTGATCCTGACTCCGGCACTTTGTGCCACTATGCTGAAACCTATCGCTAAAGGCGATCACGGCGAAGGCAAAAAAGGCTTCTTCGGCTGGTTTAACCGCATGTTCGAGAAGAGCACGCACCACTACACCGACAGCGTAGGCGGCATTCTGCGCAGTACGGGGCGTTATCTGGTGCTGTATCTGATCATTGTGGTCGGCATGGCTTATCTGTTTGTACGTCTGCCAAGTTCCTTCTTGCCAGATGAAGACCAGGGTGTATTTATGACCATGGTCCAACTGCCAGCGGGTGCGACGCAGGAACGTACGCAGAAAGTGCTCAATGAGGTGACGGATTACTATCTGACCAAAGAGAAGAACAACGTTGAGTCGGTATTCGCCGTTAACGGCTTCGGCTTTGCGGGACGTGGTCAGAACACTGGTATTGCGTTCGTTTCGTTGAAGGACTGGGCTGACCGTCCGGGTGATGAAAACAAAGTTGAAGCGATTACCATGCGTGCGACGCGCGCCTTCTCGCAAATTAAAGATGCGATGGTCTTCGCCTTTAACCTGCCTGCGATTGTGGAACTGGGTACGGCAACCGGCTTCGACTTTGAGCTGATTGACCAGGCTGGCCTCGGTCACGAAAAACTGACTCAAGCGCGTAACCAGCTGCTGGGCGAAGCGGCGAAACATCCGGATCTGTTGACCAGCGTGCGTCCGAACGGTCTGGAAGATACTCCGCAGTTCAAGATTGATATCGACCAGGAGAAAGCTCAGGCTCTGGGTGTTTCTATTAACGATATTAACACTACCCTGGGCGCTGCATGGGGCGGCAGCTACGTGAACGACTTTATCGACCGCGGTCGTGTGAAGAAAGTTTACGTCATGTCAGAAGCAAAATACCGCATGCTGCCGGAAGATATCGGTAACTGGTATGTGCGTGCTGCTGATGGCCAGATGGTGCCGTTCTCGGCATTCTCCTCTTCGCGTTGGGAGTACGGTTCGCCGCGTCTGGAACGTTACAACGGCCTGCCATCCATGGAGATCTTAGGCCAGGCGGCACCAGGTAAGAGTACCGGTGAAGCAATGGCGCTGATGGAACAACTGGCGAGCAAACTGCCTACCGGTGTTGGCTACGACTGGACGGGGATGTCCTATCAGGAACGTCTCTCCGGCAACCAGGCGCCGTCGCTGTATGCGATTTCGTTGATTGTCGTGTTCCTGTGTCTGGCGGCATTGTACGAGAGCTGGTCGATTCCGTTCTCCGTTATGCTGGTCGTTCCGCTGGGGGTTATCGGTGCGTTGCTGGCAGCAACCTTCCGCGGCCTGACCAACGACGTTTACTTCCAGGTGGGCCTGCTCACAACCATTGGGTTGTCGGCGAAGAACGCGATACTTATCGTCGAATTCGCCAAAGACTTGATGGATAAAGAAGGTAAAGGTCTGATTGAAGCAACTCTGGATGCGGTGCGGATGCGTTTACGCCCAATCCTGATGACTTCACTGGCATTTATCCTCGGTGTTATGCCGCTGGTTATCAGCACCGGTGCTGGTTCCGGCGCGCAGAACGCAGTAGGTACTGGTGTAATGGGCGGGATGGTGACCGCAACGGTACTGGCGATCTTCTTCGTTCCGGTGTTCTTCGTGGTGGTTCGCCGCCGCTTTAGCCGCAAAAATGAAGATATCGAACATAACCATACAGTCGATCATCACTGATTAACATCGTAATCACTAAGGCCGCGCAAGCGGCCTTTTTTATACGCGTAATCTTAATGTTGAAATGTTTATAGTTAATGATTTCAAACGTAAGTTAGTTTTAACGCCGCATAAAATTCATAAAAAATACTTATTGTTAGTTAATTTATATTAAGTCGTACTGATGGATTTAATAACCCCCAGGCATCTAGAGGCTATTCTTAATTATTTGCGGCAATTCTTTATTTGTTCATGTCAATTACATCATAATCAGAGTAATCTTGGGTATTAGTGTGACAAATCGTCAGACCATTTTATCACTCTCAAACATCCTGATTACATTATGTTATGAATAGCATCAGACAAAGTGCTTTAGCCATTACGTCGTCGGCGCTGGAATGAGGAAGAGGGTCTTTTCCCTCCCCTCCTCCTAATTGTAATTTTTCGTAATAATACGATGAAAACCGCCAAAGAGTAGCTTATAGTTAATCTAACAAGTGAGAGAGCAAGGCCAGGTCTGTAAGTTTTCCATCCCAAAAGGTGTCCGTTAGTTCAACCGCTAAGAAGGGGGACGCGTTATGGATGAATACTCACCAAAAAGACATGATATCGCGCAGCTTAAATTTCTCTGCGAAACCTTGTATCATGACTGTCTTGCAAATCTTGAAGAAAGTAACCATGGTTGGGTTAACGACCCTACCTCGGCCATCAATCTGCAGCTTAATGAACTCATTGAGCATATAGCAACCTTCGCACTTAATTACAAAATTAAGTATAATGAAGACAATAAGCTCATTGAGCAGATAGATGAATATCTGGACGACACCTTTATGTTGTTCAGTAGTTATGGTATTAATATGCAGGATCTCCAGAAATGGCGGAAGTCAGGTAACCGACTGTTCCGTTGTTTTGTGAATGCCACTAAAGAGAATCCTGCGAGTTTATCTTGTTAGAATTATTACAACCATGGGTAGAAGTATGTCCGATAAACCTTTAACGAAAACCGATTATTTGATGCGTCTGCGTCGTTGCCAGACAATTGACACGCTTGAGCGTGTTATCGAGAAAAATAAATACGAATTATCAGATAATGAACTGGCGGTATTTTACTCAGCCGCAGATCACCGCCTCGCAGAATTGACCATGAATAAACTGTACGACAAGATCCCCTCCTCTGTATGGAAATTTATTCGGTAATTAAATAGCAGACATTCGAAAATGTAACCGACTGTTTATTAACGTTATTATATTATTCGCAATGAAAGCATACTGCATGTGACATTCATCACACTCGGGAAACGGGAACGTTCTCTTAACTGACTATTCGCATTACCGTGTTGCCGCATTTTCAGCAACGGGAGGTCAGTAATGAGCACAGAAAAAGAAAAAATGATTGCTGGTGAGTTGTATCGCTCGGCAGATGAGGAGTTATCTCGCGATCGCCTGCGCGCTCGTCAGCTTATTCACCAATACAATCATTCCGCACCGGAAGAACAAACATTACGCCAGAAAATTCTCACCGATTTATTCGGTCAGGTAGCAGATGCTTATATTGAACCCTCTTTTCGCTGCGACTATGGCTATAACATTTTTTTGGGCAAAGGATTTTACGCCAACTTCGATTGCGTGATGCTCGATGTCTGCCCAATTCGTATCGGTGATAATTGCATGTTGGCACCAGGTGTTCACATTTATACCGCAACGCACCCTGTCGACCCAGCAGCCCGTAATAGTGGCGCTGAACTGGGGAAACCTGTGACTATCGGTAATAACGTCTGGATTGGCGGACGTGCTGTCATCAACCCTGGTGTAACCATTGGCGATAACGTCGTGGTGGCCTCTGGTGCCGTCGTCACAAAAGATGTTCCGGCTAACGTTGTCGTGGGCGGTAACCCGGCTACTGTCATTAAAAAACTGTAACCATGGTTGCAACTGTTATGCAAAATTGTGGTTAATCTGTTACTTTCATCATATGATTCCCACGTTAAAATAGGGTGTTCCCTGAAAAGTTGCAGATACCACAAAGGCAAAAGATGACTGAAATACAACGCCTGCTGACCGAAACAATTGATGCACTAAATGCACACGAAAAACGCGATAATAAACCTCGCTTTAGTATCAGTTTTATCCGTAAACATCCGGGGCTGTTTATCGGTATGTATGTCGCTTTTTTTGCCACTCTGGCTGTGATGTTACAGTCTGAAACGCTGGTTGGTTCAGTCTGGCTCCTGGTGGTATTGTTCATCCTGCTTAACGGTTTCTTCTTTTTTGACGTTTATCCGCGTTACCATTACGAAGATATCGACGTTCTGGATTTCCGGGTTTGCTACAACGGCGAATGGTACAATACACGCTTTGTTCCAACTGCATTGGTCGACGCTATTCTGAACTCGCCGCGTGTCGCGAACATCCACAAAGAACAGTTGCAGAAAATGATCGCTCGTAAAGGTGAGTTGTCCTTTTACGATATTTTCACTCTCGCCCGCACCGAAGCGACACCATAAGTTGGATCGCCCTCACCAGGCGTAAACATCCGCGCCTGGTGAATTGACAACAATCGTTGCCACAACGCATTTAACGAAACTCCCCCGCATCACTTATCTTTTGCATGCCCTTATTCGCTATCGGATATACTTTCCCTACACTGCGTAAATAAGGACATGCTGGTGAGAACACGACATCTGGTCAGCCTAATTTCAGGAGTACTGATCCTTTCCGTACTTCTACCAGTGGGCTTAAGCATCTGGCTGGCTCATCAACAGGTAGAAACGTCATTTGTTGAGGAGCTACATACCTACTCATCCCGCGTCGCTATTCGCGCCAACAAAGTGGCGTCGCAAGGGAAAGATGCACTACAAAAACTGGAAAAATGGCAAGGCGCAGCCTGTAGCGAGGCTCATCTAATGGAAATACGCCGGGTATCTTATAGTTATCGCTATATTCAGGAAGTGCTCTATGTCGATAACAACGTTCCTCAGTGCTCTTCTCTGGAACATGAAAGCCCGCCAGATACCTTCCCCGAGCCAGGTAAAATATCGAACGATGGTTATCGGGTATGGTTAACCTCGCACAACGATTTAGGTATTACCCGCTACATGGTCGCTATGGGAACTGCACATTACATAGTGATGATTGACCCCGCCTCATTTATAGATGTGATTCCTTATAGCTCGTGGCAAATTGATGCCGCGATTATTGGCAATGCGCATAACATTATCATTACCAGCAGTGACGAAATAGCCCAGGGAATTATTACCCAGCTGCAAAAAACACCGGGTGAACACATCGAAAAGAATGGAATCATTTACGATATCCTGCCTCTCCCCGCGATGAACATTTCCATAATCACCTGGTCTTCGACAAAAACGTTACAAAAAGATTGGTATCGGCAGGTCTTTATCTGGTTGCCTGTCGGATTGTTAATTGGCCTACTGGCGGCAATGTTCGTCTTGCGGATTTTACGCCGTATCCAGTCACCACATCATCGCCTGCAGGATGCTATCGAAAACCGCGATATTTGCGTGCACTATCAGCCTATTATCTCCTTATCGAATGGAAAGATTGTCGGAGCCGAAGCGCTGGCGCGCTGGCCGCAGACAGACGGTAGCTGGTTGTCACCGGATAGTTTTATCCCGCTGGCGCAACAAACGGGCCTGTCAGAATCTCTGACTCTGCTTATTATCAAAACGGTCTTTGAAGATATGGGCGACTGGCTGCGTCAGCATCCGCAGCAACATATTTCGATCAATCTTGAATCCACCGTGCTCACCTCGGAAAAAATCCCGCAATTGCTGCGTGAAATGATCAATCACTACCAGGTCAATCCCAGACAGATCGCTCTTGAACTCACTGAACGCGAGTTTGCCGATCCAAAAATCAGCGCCCCGGTAATCTCCCGATATCGACAGGTTGGTCATGAAATTTATCTTGATGATTTTGGTACCGGTTATTCGAGCTTAAGTTATTTGCAGGATCTGGATGTCGATATTCTGAAGATCGATAAATCCTTCGTTGATGCGCTGGAATATAAAAATGTCACACCGCATATCATCGAAATGGCAAAAACACTGAAACTTAAAATGGTGGCGGAAGGGATCGAAACCAGCAAACAGGAAGAGTGGCTACGCCAGCATGGCGTACATTACGGCCAAGGGTGGTTGTACAGCAAAGCATTACCGAAAGAAGAGTTTTTACGCTGGGCAGAACACCATCTGTGAATTTTGGGGCTGGCGGCACGCCGCACAGCCCGTCACGCTACTCGTCGATGATTGACTCGAACCCACCGTAGATCATTCGTTTACCATCAAACGGCATGGACTCGCCGAACTCTTTCATCCGTGGGTCCGACATCATCTTCTGATTGGCAGCGTCGCGGACCTCTTTTGAAGGGTATTCAATCCAGCTAAAAACCACTTCCTCATTCTCTTCCGCTTTGACCGCCATACGAAAATCGGTCACTTTGCCATTCGGTACATCGCTGGCCCAGCATTCAACAATGCGCAGGGCGCCAAACTCTTTAAACAGCGGCGCGGCCTTTGCGGCCATTTCACGATAGGCATCCTTTTTGTCGGCAGGAACGGCAACCACAAAACCATCAACATACTTCATCAGACATACCTCCGAAGCGTACTGCGCAGCCAGAAAATTCTTGCGGCATCAGTCGTGATTAAAGTTTAGCCATATTGGGATTTTTTGACGAAACGGTGGGGAGGCAGAAATGGGTGGGGGCCCTGCCAGCTACATCCCGGCACACGCGTCATCTGCCTTGGCTGCTTCCTTCCGGACCTGACCTGGTAAACAGAGTAGCGTTGCGGGAGAACCAACAGAGCCCCCATTGAGAGCGTTGAGAACCAACGCGCAGGCGCATTATCACTGCTGCCCCGGCTAATTGCAACCCATTGCGTGCCGGATGCTGGTTTCTTGCGCAATGCGGCTTCACTCGGACGTTTTTCCAGATTATGCTGAAAAATTACCTCAGGAAGAAAAGATGGAAAAAGAAGATTCATTTCCCCAACGCGTGTGGCAAATCGTAGCCGCTATTCCCGAAGGGTATGTCACTACTTACGGCGATGTCGCGAAACTGGCAGGATCGCCCCGTGCCGCGCGCCAGGTGGGCGGTGTGTTAAAGCGCCTGCCCGAAGGCAGCACTTTGCCCTGGCATCGGGTGGTTAACCGCCACGGCACAATCTCATTAACCGGACCAGATTTACAGCGTCAGCGGCAGGCATTACTGGCAGAAGGCGTGATGGTATCGGGAAACGGACAAATCGACTTACAGCGTTATCGCTGGAACTACTAACCCTCTCCGGGCGGAGAGGGTTAACTTCGCTTAATATTGCGTTGGAGCTGGAACTGCCGAAGACGGATTCACCTGAGTTGGTGAAGTCGAAGGTACGGTGGTCATTGCGCCACCGCTGGTCTGAACCGGCACGGCGGTTTGCTGTACCGGCACCAATGTCAGGTCGGCTTTAGTTCCGCCCTGGTTGATCACCGGCTGAACGGTATCGGTAATAAACACCAATTTGTCATTTACGGTAATCGCCGCACTTAACAGAATACGCGCGTTCGGCTGAACGTCTGCCGGGTTAAATGGCAAAACAAAGCTGAATGGCGACTGTTTACCTTCGGTACGCACCGCTTTTTGCGCCAGTACTTTAGACGGCGCATCGGCTAACGACGCGTCAGAAAGTGTCACGGTCAGCACAGCATCGGGAGGCAGTGCGACTTTCTGACGGATCCAGACCGTACCGGAGACATTAGGTTGCTGTATAGCAGGTTGTTGTGTCGCCGCAATAGAGGTATTTGCAGCAGGTGCTGGCGTCTGGATATCCGCGCTTTTATCAGCGCAAGCCGCCAACGCAATCGCAACCGCTAAACCACTGGCCATGTGCACGAGTTTCATTCACTTCTCCTTATTATCAATGCACCAGCGGGCTAACTTTCCTCGCCGGAAGAGTGGTTAACAAAATCGTAACGTCAATAAGTGTGGCACAAATCACGTATTTACGCCTGCATTTAGCCCGTAATTCAGACCATTGCACCCATCGGACCAGTGACAATATTGCGTTATACTCAACTCACTTTGGCTTGCTGCGGCAGCTTTGTTACTGGAGAGTTAATATGAGTCAGGCCTTAAAAAATTTACTGACATTGTTGAATCTGGAAAAAATTGAGGAAGGACTCTTTCGCGGCCAGAGTGAAGATTTAGGTTTACGCCAGGTGTTTGGCGGCCAGGTCGTGGGTCAGGCCCTGTATGCCGCAAAGGAGACAGTACCCGAAGAGCGTCTGGTGCATTCATTCCACAGCTACTTTCTTCGCCCTGGTGATAGCAAGAAGCCGATTATTTATGATGTCGAAACACTGCGCGACGGCAACAGTTTCAGTGCTCGCCGTGTGGCAGCGATTCAGAACGGCAAACCGATTTTTTATATGACAGCGTCTTTCCAGGCGCCAGAAGTTGGATTCGAACACCAAAAAGAGATGCCTCTGGCCCCAGCGCCTGATGGTTTGCCCTCGGAAACACAGATCGCCCAGTCGCTGGCGCACCTGCTGCCGCCAGTGCTGAAAGATAAATTCATCTGCGATCGTCCGCTGGAAGTGCGTCCGGTGGAATTTCATAACCCACTGAAAGGTCACGTCGCCGCGCCGCATCGTCAGGTATGGATCCGCGCAAATGGTAGCGTACCGGATGATCTGCGCGTTCATCAGTATCTGCTGGGGTACGCTTCTGATCTTAACTTCCTGCCGGTAGCTCTACAGCCGCACGGCATCGGTTTTCTCGAACCGGGGATTCAGATAGCCACCATTGACCATTCGATGTGGTTCCATCGACCATTTAATTTAAACGAATGGCTGCTGTATAGCGTGGAGAGCACGTCAGCGTCCAGCGCACGCGGCTTTGTGCGCGGTGAGTTTTATACCCAGGACGGCGTGCTGGTTGCCTCGACCGTTCAGGAAGGGGTAATGCGTAATCACAATTAAAAAAACAGCCGGAGGTGAAAACCGTCCGGCTGCCAGATAGTTGGTAACATGCTTTTGTTGATGCCGGATGCGGGGTAAACGCCTTATCCGGCCCACCAATTATTGTAAATTCAACAAATTGTGATTTTTATTGTAGGCCTGATAAGCGCAGCGCATCAGGCGAAATTGCATTTGATTGCTTGTTACGCGTTATAGGCATTTTCGCCGTGGCTGTTGACGTCCAGCCCTTCTCGCTCCTGTTCTTCCGGCACACGCAGGCCAACCGTCAGATCCGCCAGTTTGTAGCCGATAAATGCCACCACACCGGACCAGACGATCGTAATGGCGATGCTTTCCAGCTGTATCAGCAACTGATGGCCCATCGTCACACCTTCAGCGAAGCCCACGCCGCCCAGCGAGCTGGCGGCAAAAATCCCGGTCATGATACAGCCGACAATGCCACAAACGCCGTGCACACCGAAGACATCGCAAGGATCATCGACCCGCAACAGGCGTTTGAGCATGGTAACGCCCCACAAGCCCGCCAGACCCGCTACCACGCCGATAATCAACGCGCCGCCAACCCCAATGTAGCCACAGGCTGGCGTCACGCCGACCAGACCGGCAATCGCGCCAGAACACGCCCCCAGCAGTGAAGGTTTACCACGCAGCGCCCATTCACCGAAGATCCAGCCAAGAATTGCCGCCGCCGTTGCCACCACTGTATTCACAAATGCCAGTGCTGCGATTTCATTCGCCGTACCCGCTGACCCGGCATTAAAGCCAAACCAACCGATATAGAGAATGGCAGTTCCGGTGAAGACCATCGGCAGATTGTGCGGTTTAAACGCCTCTTTGCCAAAGCCCACGCGTTTACCTATCAGATACGCGCCCACCAGACCGGCGATTGCGGCGTTAATGTGCACCACCGTGCCACCCGCGAAATCCAGCGCACCATGAGAAGCCAGCAAACCACCGCCCCAGACCATATGCGCAATCGGAATGTAAGAGAGCGTCAGCCATACCACCACGAAAATCAGCACTGCTGAGAAGCGGATCCGTTCCGCCAGCGCCCCGACTATCAAGCCGACGGTAATGCAGGCAAACGATCCCTGAAACGCCACGTGGATATACTGATAAATGCTGCCCATCACCGCCGTCAGTTCGATGTTTTTCAGCATCAACCAGTTGATGTTGCCAAAGAAGTTGTTGCCCTCACCAAACGCCAGCGAGTAACCGTAAACCACCCAGAGAATACAGACCAGTGCAAACGTCACGGTCACCTGCGTTAGCATCGACAGCACGTTTTTGCCGCGAATCAACCCGCCGTAGAACAGGGCAATCCCCGGAATAGTCATAAACAGCACCAGCGCAGTACAAATCATCATAAACGCATTGTCGGCTTTATCGGCCACCGCAGGTGCAGCCATGACCAGTCCCGGCAGCATCGCCAGTGAAGCAAGCCCAGTTTTTATCGTCGCTATCTTCATTTTTCGTTCCTGTTGCTGTGTGCCAGAGATTACAGCGCCGCTTCGTCGGCTTCGCCGGTACGAATACGAATGACGCGTTGCAATTCAGCGACGAATATTTTGCCATCGCCAATTTTTCCGGTGTAAGCCGCCTTACTGACGATATCGATCACTTCATCGAGTTGGTCATCAGCAATCGCCACATCAATTTTTACTTTTGGCAGGAAGTTGACACTGTATTCCGCTCCACGGTACAGCTCGGCATGCCCTTTCTGACGCCCGAAACCTTTCACTTCGGTGACGGTCAGGCCCTGAATACCAATGGAAGATAACGCTTCACGAACGTCTTCCAGCTTGAATGGTTTGATTATCACGGTCACCAGCTTCATAGATCCCCTCCGGTCAGAATTCGGTAATGGTTCTGCTACACGAAGAAGGTATTGCAAGCGGTGTGCCAGAAATGAAAAACGAGAAAGAGAGCAGGAAGTTAAGAAGATTGAAAATAAAAACGCACTATGACAGTGCACAGTGCGTTACATTTTTGCACCAACGATGAAATATTGCGCTAATCAGGCGCTCAGAGATTCATCTTCACGCACGCTGGCTGCCAGCTCTTCGCCCGCAAGTTGCAGTTGATACATCTGCCAGTAGCGCCCCTGGGCGGCCAGCAGTTGCTGGTGAGTACCCTGTTCCACAGCCTGACCACGATGAAGCACCAGAATGGTGTCGGCATCAACAATGGTCGATAAGCGGTGAGCAATCACCACCAGCGTAGTATGTTCACGCACCGCCGCCAGAGCATGTTGAATCGCCTGTTCAGTACCGGAGTCAATGCTGGCGGTTGCCTCATCAAGGATCAGGATTTGCGGCGTCTCCACCAGCACGCGTGCCAGTGCCAGCAGTTGCTTTTGCCCGACTGAGAGATTATTCCCCTGCTCGCCCAGCGGCGCATTAATACCGTCGCTCATGCTACGCGCGAGTTCCGCCAGTTGTACCGTTTCCAGCGCCTGCCAGACGCGCTCTTCGGAGATATCACGTCCCAGCGTCACATTGGCAAGGAAAGTATCCGCCAGCACCACCGGATCTTGCTGCACCATCGCCACGCCCTGACGCAGCGCGCTATGACTGAGCGAACTTAACGGACGTCCATCAAGGCGAATCTCACCTTCTGTTAGTGGGTAATAGCCCATCAGCAAACTTGCCAGGGTACTTTTTCCGCTACCGGTATGCCCCACCAACGCCACAAAGCTGCGCGAAGGAACGGCAAGATTAATATTTTTCAGCACCAGATTGTCATCGCGATAAGCAAATGACACGTTATCAACTTCAATGGTGCCGCTCTGTAACGGGCGATCATCATTGCCATATTGCTGCCGCGGACCGTCCATCAGCTCAAACACACGTTCGCCAGCAACAACAGCCTGTTGCAGCATCGCCTGTTGCGTGGTCAGTTCGATTAAGGGTTCGTTAAGTCGCCCAAGATAGCTGATAAACGCATACAACACGCCCACTTCAATGGTGCCGCTGGCGGAGAAGCCAAACAGCATCAACAAGCCACAAAGAATGAGCGATGAAAACAGACTCAGCAAGGGACGCAGTAAAAAGCCGTCCAGCCGTAGCGTTTGCATTCGCGCCATATAGTGTGAACGGCTGGCTTCGCCCATACGTTCGCCAAATCGCGCCTGCTGGCGGAACTGCTGGATGACGCTCATGCCGTTAATAACTTCGTTAAAGCCGTCGTTGATATCCGCCAGATAGGCGCGTACACGGCGGACAATCGGCGTACTGTAACGCTGGTATATCACCATCACCACCAGCACAACCGGGAATATCATTATCGCTACCAGCGCCATTCGCCAGTCGAGACTGAACATCGCTACCAGCATCGCCCCTACCAGGGCGGCACTACGCAAAACGGTCGCGACCACGGTAACGTAGAGATCGCGGATCACTTCAGTGTCATTAGTGACGCGGGAAATCACCTGCCCGACGGGTTGGGTATCAAACTCGCTTAATGGCTGGCGTAACGCAGCATCCATCACGTCGGTACGCAACTGTTGTACAACGCCTACTGCCGCACGGTTAAACAACAGCGACTGCGCGTAATGTAGCCCGGCGGCAAACAGTTGCAGTACGACATATGCCGCTGCCAGCCCGACAACCATTTTCAGCGGTAGATTATTTTTGGCCACCATATTGTCGATAAAGTAACTGACGAGCAGCGGGCAGCTCACTTCTGCCGCCGCTGCCACCCACATCATCAACACTGCGATACCCAGCGGTTTACGCCATGGTGAACCGTAAGCTAACAGGCGCTTCAGAGTCGGCCAGAGTTGGCTAAAACTACGCATCAACGGCCTCCTCATGATTTTCCGGAGCATCGTTGAGCGCCGCTTCCAGTTGTTGATAGCGATACATATCGCGATACCAGCCGCTTTGCTGCGCCAGCACATCATGATCGCCGCGCTGGGCAATATGCCCATGCTGCATCACAATAATTTCACTCGCTTCGGTCAGGGCAGAAAGGCGATGGGCGCTGATAATCACCGTTCTCCCCTGCCCCCACTGGCGCAGGTTATGGAGAATCTGGTATTCCGTGCGACCATCTACCGCCGATAGAGCATCGTCAAGAATGAGGATTTCCGCATTCACCAGCAATGCCCTGGCAATGGAGATTCGCTGTTTTTGCCCGCCGGAAAGCATCACGCCGCGCTCGCCCACTTCTGTGTCGTAACCTTGCGGCAGACGCAAAATATCGTCATGCACGCTGGCTAACCGCGCTACGTGTTCAATTTCTTGCTGGGTGGCATTTGGGCAACCCAGCGCGATGTTATTAGCAACCGTGTCAGAAAAAAGGAACGGTGTCTGGCTAACTACCGCCAGGCGACTACGCCAGCTGTCGAGTTGCAACTGCGTCAAAGGAATATCATGAAAACGGATATCACCCTCGGTGACATCAAAATGACGTTGAATTAATGACAGCACAGTACTTTTGCCGGAGCCAGTCGGCCCACAAATTCCCAGCATCTGACCCGGTTTCAGCGCAAAACTGATGTTCTCGAGCGCAGGGTGATGAGTTTGAGGATAGGTAAACTGGCGAATATTCACATCCAGTTCACCACGACCTTCTGGCACCTTATCTTTACCATCAATAACGACTGGCGCTTCGGCCAGCATGGTACGAATTCGGCTATACGCCGCGCTGCCGCGCTCCACAATGTTAAACATCCACGCCAGCGCCAGCATCGGCCAAATCATCAAACCAAGGTACATCATAAAACTGGTGAGCTGGCCCAACGTTAAGCTGCCCTGCACGACCATCCAACTACCACCGCCAATCGCCAGTAAATTCGCCATGCCAATCGCGATATAAATGGTCGGGTCGAAACGAGCATCAATGCGCGCTACTCGCATGTTTTTCTTACCGGTATCTTCAGCATCTGCGGCGAACAGCGCAGACTGGCGATCCTCCAGACCAAAGGATTTAATCATGCGAATACTGGTCAGACTCTCCTGGGTACGATCGTTAAGGCTGGAAAAGGCGGCTTGTGCCAGCTTAAAGCGTTCATGCAACGCGTCGCCGTTGCGTTTAATCATGATTGCCATCACTGGCATCGGCAACAGCGCTATTAAAGTTAACTGCCAGCTAATCTGCGTTGACATCATTATCAGCACTGCGCAACCCATCACCAGCGAATCTACCAGCGTTAGCACCCCTTCACCGGCGGCAAATACCACACGATCGACGTCATTTGTCGCACGGGCCATAAGGTCGCCCGTACGATGACGCAGATAAAACTCTGGATGCTGGCGGCTTAGCTGGCGGTAATAGTCTTCACGCAGTTCAACAGCCAGTTGATAAGACGCGCCGAACAGCAGTACGCGCCAGACGTAACGCAGGAGATAAACCACCACTGCAATCAACACCATGGTGGCGATCCACATCAGGATCTGCCCGGTAGTAAAGTGTTTTTCTGTCACGCCATCGACAACAATACCAACGACTTTTGGCGGGATCAGTTGCAGAATCGCAATAATGACAAGCAAGGCGACAGCCCCGAGATAGCGGCGCCATTCCCGGCGGAAATACCAGCTTAGTTGAGCAAATAATCGCACGCGTTATGTCCTGACCTGATCCTGGATAATTATTCGATAGGTAACGAGGTAGTGTACTTAATCTGTTCCATCGCGAAGCTGGAAGTGACGTCCGAAAGCCCCGGCACACTGTTAACCAGACGCTTATAAAACTCATCGTAGCGCTTCATATCAGCAACCTGGACCCGCATCAGATAATCGTATTCACCGGCCATGCGCCAGAAACCGAGAACTTCCGGCATTTCCGTGACGACCGTAACAAAGCGACAATACCATTCACTGCTGTGATGTTGCGTTTTAATCAGCACAAAAGCCGTCAGACCCAGGCCAATTTTTTCCGGATCCAGCAACGCGACTTTGCCGATAAGAATACCGTCATCTTCCAACCGTTTCAGACGCTTCCAGCAAGGCGTGGTTGTCAGATTAACGGCTTCTGCCAGTGCCTGCAAAGAAAGGGTGCAATCCTGCTGTAATAAGGCCAGCAGCTTACGGTCAATTTTATCTAACATAGCCAATCCACAGAGAATTATTTTCTCTTTTGATTCTATTTTAAAGGCCAAATAGCGACAATTTATTCCGTGCGATTTCACAGAGAATGCACAAAATGACAAATTCGGGGCAAAAAAAACCGGGCAGTTGCCCGGTGCTGGAAGGAATCTCGTTATTCGGGGGAATAAGGTAGATGTGGATTATCCAGCCAGTGCGTCAAAAAGTGAGAGACAGCCTGATTACGGCAGTGTCCAATCACCGGTAAATGAGGGAGTTCCGCACGCAATTGCGGCATCGCATTACCCATAATGAAGCCCTTACCGACGCTGCCTAACATTTCGCGATCATTCATCGCGTCACCAAAGGCCATACAGTCACGCAGCGAAAAACCTAAATGTTGGGTCAGCACCGTCAACGCAGCGCCTTTATTGCAGCCCACCGGCAGCACTTCCAGGCAATCAGTCGCGGAAAAACACAAATGTGCATGCTCACCTAAAGCTTCGTGTAGTTGGATCTGCAAGCGTGCAAGATCGTCGTGATCGCCACAGAAACAGATCTTGGTGACACTGCCGAGTGGCATTTTTTTGACATCGATTATCTGATAACGAAAACCGCTATAGACAAATGCCTGCAACAGCGCAGGGATCTCTTTCCCGGTAAACCAACCATCGTCATTGAAGATATGCATGCTGGCTCGGGTATCCCATTGCTGATACAGCACCAGCTCCGCCACATCCGCAGGTAAATCATCACGATGTAAAAGTTCGCCTTCCAGAGAGTGCACACGCGTGCCGTTGCCGGTAATTAAATACGCATCCAGCGATAGCGCCCCGAGAATATGCTGCATCTCCAACGCATGACGCCCCGTAGCAAATGTAAGGGTAATATCGCGTTCACGCAGGCGCGCCAGAGTAGAGAGAGTTTTCTCACCTAAATGATGGTCAGGCATCAATAAAGTGCCGTCCATATCAAATGCTGCCAGACGAGCCATTTCTTTCTCCACTCTGTGACACGATTAATGGTGATTGAGTATCACTTGATATATACGGAAGTAATAGTGAATAGATAAAAAATATTGTTCCGGGTTTATATGCGACTGCTTAATCGTCTTAACCAGTATCAACGTTTGTGGCAACCTTCCGCCGGAACACCACAATCCGTTACCGTCAGCGAACTGGCAGAACGTTGCTTTTGCAGCGAACGCCATGTACGCACATTGTTACGTCAGGCGCAGGAGGCGGGATGGCTGGAGTGGCAGGCGCAATCCGGGCGCGGAAAACGCGGGCAACTGCGCTTTCTGGTGACGCCGGAATCCTTGCGCAATACGATGATGGAACAGGCGCTGGAAAGTGGAAAACAACAGGATGTGCTGGAACTCGCGCAGCTGGCGCCTGGCGAACTGCGTACCCTGTTACAACCGTTTATGGGCGGGCAATGGCAAAACGATACCCCGACATTGCGTATTCCTTATTATCGCCCGCTCGAACCACTGCAACCGGGTTTTTTAGCCGGACGTGCCGAACAGCATCTCGCCGGGCAAATTTTTTCCGGCCTGAGCCGTTTCGACAATAACTCCCAACGCCCAATTGGCGATTTAGCGCATCACTGGGAAACGTCTGCTGACGGGTTACGCTGGGATTTTTATCTTCGCTCAACCCTACACTGGCATAACGGTGATGCAGTAAAAGCAACACAGCTACATCAACGCTTGCTGATGCTGCTACAGTTGCCTGCCCTGAGGCAGTTATTTATTAGCGTGCAGCGTATTGAAGTCACCCACCCGCAGTGTCTGACCTTCTTTTTAAATCGCCCCGATTACTGGCTGGCACACCGACTGGCGAGCTATTGCTGCCATCTGGCGCATCCGCAATTACCACTGGTAGGAACCGGACCTTTCCGCTTAACACAATTCACACCGGAACTGGTGCGCCTCGAAAGCCATGATTATTACCATTTACGTCATCCGCTACTAAAAGCGGTTGAGTACTGGATAACCCCGCCGCTTTTTGAAAAAGATTTGGGTACGAGTTGTCGGCATCCCGTCCAAATCACCATCGGCAAACCAGAGGAATTGCCACGGGTCAGTCAGGTCAGTAGCGGCATCAGTTTAGGTTTTTGCTATTTAACGTTGCGCAAAAGCCCCCGACTGACCCTCTGGCAGGCACGAAAAGTGATCACCATTATTCATCAATCCGGTTTACTACAAACGTTAGAAGTCGGAGAAAATCTGATCACCGCCAGTCATGCATTGCTGCCAGGCTGGACTATTCCACAATGGAAGGTACCGGAGGAAGTCAAACTACCTGAAACGCTGACGCTGGTTTATCACCTGCCGGTGGAACTTCATGTGATGGCAGAACAGTTACGAACGACGCTGGCAGCAGAAGGTTGCGAGCTAAAGATTATTTTTCATAACGCGAAAAACTGGGATGGAGCCACGCCACTGGCGCAAGCAGACCTCATGATGGGCGACAGATTAATTGGCGAAGCGCCGGAATATACCCTTGAACAGTGGCTGCGCTGCGATCCGCTGTGGCCACATGTTTTTACTGCCAGTACATACGCACATCTACAATCGACACTGGATGCCGTGCAAATAATGCCTGACGAAGAAAGCCGATTTAATGCCCTGAAAACAGTGTTTAGCCAGTTAATGGCTGACGCAACGCTGACACCACTGTTCAACTATCACTATCGCATTAGTGCGCCGCCAGGCGTGAACGGTGTGCGACTGACACCGCGCGGCTGGTTTGAATTTACCGAGGCCTGGCTACCCGCACCGTCGCAATGAAGAGCTGGCCCGGGTTAACCGCAGGCGTTACCATAACGTTTTATCGATTTAGCAGGATGATTTATGAAACGTGCTGTCGTTGTATTCAGTGGGGGCCAGGACTCTACAACCTGTCTGGTGCAGGCATTGCAACAATATGATGAAGTCCATTGCGTGACGTTTGATTACGGTCAGCGCCATCGCGCAGAGATCGACGTCGCGCGCGATCTGGCGCTGAAACTGGGCGCACGCGCGCATAAGGTGCTGGATGTCACCCTGCTTAACGAGCTGGCAGTCAGCAGTCTGACGCGTGACAGCATTCCCGTGCCAGATTATGAACCTGAAGCCGATGGCATCCCGAATACGTTTGTTCCAGGGCGTAATATTTTGTTCCTGACGCTCGCGGCGATTTACGCATATCAGGTGAAAGCCGAAGCGGTGATCACCGGCGTCTGCGAAACAGATTTCTCCGGCTACCCGGATTGCCGCGATGAGTTTGTGAAAGCACTAAACCATGCCGTCAGTTTGGGCATGGCGAAAGATATTCGTTTTGAAACGCCGCTGATGTGGATTGATAAAGCGGAAACCTGGGCGCTGGCGGATTATTACGGCAAGCTGGATTTAGTGCGTAACGAAACACTGACCTGCTATAACGGCATCAAAGGCGATGGTTGCGGTCATTGTGCTGCATGTAATCTGCGTAGTAATGGGTTGAATCATTATCTGGCCGATAAACCAGTTGTGATGGCGGCGATGAAGCAGAAGACCGGGTTGAAGTAATTATTCCGGGTGTTGCCGGATGCTCAAGCCGCATCCGGCACAACAAAACGTTTACTTAACCATCTGCTCCAGCTTTTCGCGCAGCTCCCCTTCCAGAGCTAAAGCCTTCTGCGTTTTAAGATCGATACAAACAAACGTGATAAGCGCATCTGCCACCACCTGCCCTTCCGGCTCCAGAGTGATGACCTGGCTTAAGATGCCGCTTTTACCGTTTAATTGCTGTAACTGGCTCGTAATGGTTAACAAGTCACTTAATACCGCCGGGCGGCGATAGTTGATATTGATATTCACCACCACGAAAGCGATGTTATGGGCGGTCATCCATTGAAAACTGTCGCTGTTTTCCAATCCATCCCAGCGGGCTTCTTCGAGAAACTCAAGGTAGCGGGCGTTGTTTACGTGCTGGTAGACGTCGAGATGATATCCACGAACTTTGATTTGTGTTTGCATAGCGCAATAACCTTACGTTGTTGTTATAAGTACAGAGGCCATAACTGGTATGACCTCTTCAGTCTGGCAAAAAATTGCCACTATGCAAATTAATTACAGGGTTAATACCGCCAGATTACGTTCCACCAGCGAATTACCCATCCCCGGCACCTGCTTTAGATCCTCCACCGTTTTAAATGGGCCATACTCTTCGCGATAACTGACAATCGCCTGCGCTTTCTTCAGGCCAACGCCATTCATCGCGCGGGCTAGCTCTTCCGCGCTGGCATTATTAATGCTGACTCTGGTGCCTTCTTCATCACTGGCTTTCGCCGGTACTGCCGCTTTGCTTTGTGCCGCAGGGGCTTCCGCTTTGGTTTCGACCGCCGCCGGTTTCGCTGCAGGAGCTGCCGCCAGCGCGCCATGAGACATTCCGGCACAGGCCAGGGACAGGGTAATGAGCAGTGCTTTGATTCCGTGTTTCATACTGTTTTCTCCTTGTTTGTTAACAGTGGAATCACCTTAACGGCAGTGAAAACAGTAAACAAATGGCAATGTTCAGAAATGGAAAAGGCCGCGAAAGCGACCTTTTTCTTGTTACAGCTACAAAGCATTTTTTTGCGAGGCGGCTTCAGGATTATTGCTGTTCCAGCGCATCGCCAATTTTGATTTTCGCCTCTTTACGCAGGTTACTCATCAGAGCTTCAAAGACGATTTGTGCGTTGTTTTGGGTAATGCCCTGCACCATCGCTTTTTTCTGCTCTTCCGGCATTGAACCTTGTTTCACTTCGTCCAGCGCCAGCAGAACGACATTGCCCTGCATATCGGTCGCCATACCGTAGCTCGGTTTGTCTTTCGCTGGCAGAGGCAGTGCAAATGCCGCCAGGCTAATCGGGTCACGACCAGAACGGCTTAAGGTTTTCGGCTCACCAAATTTCACACCGGCAGCCTGCATAGCTTCCGCACCCTTGCCCGCTTTCAGATCAACCAGCAGTTTTTCAGCATCGATTTTCGCTTGCTGTTCAGCTTTGTTGTGCTGAACCATTGCTTTAACCTGTTCCTGAACATCTGCCAGCGGTTTAACCGCTTCCGGTTTATGCTCACTGATACGCAGAACGAATGCACGATCGCCGTCTACGGTGATGATGTCAGAGTTGATGCCCGGTGCGCCGTTTTCACCAATCAGACCGCCGTTAAAGATAGCGTCCGCCACCGGTTTGAAGTTTAACTCTTCCGGTAGCTTATCTTTGCTGAACCAGCCAGTCTGAGTAGCTTTAACGCCCGCTGCCTGCTCTGCACCTGCCAGAGATTCAGTGTCGTTGCTTGCTGCATCGCTTATTTTCTGTTGCAACGCGTAGTATGCATCCAGCGCTTTTTCGTGTTTCACTTTCGCTGCGATTTCGTCACGAACTTCGTCTAACGACTTCACTTTTGCTGGCTGAATGTCATCCAGACGGACGATCAGGAAACCTACCGAGGATTTGATCACGCCAGAAAGCTGACCTTTTTCTTTCAGACCGGCATTTTTCAGTTCGTCCGGTGTGGTGGCGTCTTCTAACCAACCCATATCACCGCCGTTACGGGCAGAGATAATATCAGCAGATTTTTCTTTTGCTAACGCGGCAAAATCACCGCCTTTGTTCAGCGCATCAAGTACGGCTTTCGCTTCATCTTCAGTTTTGGTCTGGATGATGCTGTAGCGCGTGCGCTGTGGCTGGGTGAATTGATCCTGATGCTGATCGTAGTAGCTCTGGATATCCGCATCGCTAACCGATTGCTGCATCGTGGCAGCATCCAGCTTGATGTAGCTCACGCGGAACTGTTCCGGAGTCATGAAATTGTTTTTGTTTTGCTCGTAGTAGCTGGCGATTTCTGCTTCGGTCACAGCTTGCTTAGCCGCCAGCGCATTAACGTCGATAGTCGCTTCACGCACTACACGTTGTTGAGCGACCAGCGCGGCCAGTTCGTCAGTTTCACCTTTCAGCATAAAGTCGGTGCCGGCAACGCCATTAATCAGCTGTTGGGTGGTGAGCTGGTTACGCAGCGCCTGCGCGTACTGATCGGCACTCATTCCCATTCGGTTGAGGATATCGTTGTAGCGGCTGTTATCGAACTTGCCGTCCACCTGGAAAGCCGGGGTCGCGAAAATCGCTTGCTTGACCTGCTCATCGCTGATACCCAGTTTCAGTTCGCGAGCGTACTGATCCAGTAGAGCCTCGTCAATAAGACGATTCAGCACCTGTTGACGCAGGGTTTTCATATAGCCTTCGTTCGCCGCCAACTCGGAGTATTGATCGCCCAGCTGTTGCTGCATGCGATTACGCTCGCTGTTGAAGGCGTTCTCGAACTGCCCACGGCTGATTTCCTGGTCATTCACTTTTGCGGCGTAGTTATTGCCTCCGCCAATCAGGTAACCACTCACGCCGGTCAATATGAACGACACGATAATGATACCGAAAATAATCTTGAGCACGAGACTGTTTGCAGCCGTGCGTAAGCTGTCCATCATGGTGTAACAACACTCCGCTGTAGATGACTGTATACCTCACGCAACTTATCGCTGCGCGCAAAGGCCTATTGTGACAAGAAACGGGGGCAATTGTCAGCCCACAATGCGCAGAAAGTCACGGAATACAAATAAAAAAGGCACATCAGTAGATGCGCCCTTGAACTTCGTCACATCCCCAATGGGGACAACACTTAGTTTACCGCGTCTTTCAGTGCTTTACCTGCACGGAAGCTCGGTACTTTAGCTGCAGCGATGGTGATCTCTTTACCGGTCTGCGGGTTGCGACCAGTACGGGCAGCACGCTCTTTAACGGCAAAAGTACCAAAACCTACCAGTGCTACATCATCCCCTTCTTTCAGGGATTCAGTTACGGAAGCAATAATAGCATCTAACGCACGGCCAGCCGCAGCTTTAGAGATATCAGCCCCTGCAGCAATCTTGTCAATCAATTGAGATTTATTCACTCTTCTCTTCCTCTTTATAATTTATCTCGCACTTGAATCCTTCAAGGTGCGAACGCGCAGCAGTTATATCAGGCCAGCCATCCCCTTACAACACCCCTTAATAAGGGCAAGCCTAATCCGCCCTCTAACTTAACGAGACAAAAAAAGGCTGGCAAGTCCGAATTTACCTGCCAGCCCTTTTTTTATTAGTGCATTTTGCGCGAGGTCACTATTTTGCGGTTACAACCTGCATGCCAGACGGCTCATTTTGCAACGCGAGAGTCAGAACTTCCTCAATACGTTTCACCGGATGAATGTCCAGATCGGCAATAACATTGTCTGGAATCTCTTCCAGATCGCGTTTATTTTCGTACGGAATTAACACAGTTTTAATTCCACCACGATGCGCCGCCAGCAGTTTTTCTTTCAAACCGCCGATTGGTAACACTTGGCCACGCAAGGTTATCTCGCCCGTCATCGCCACATCGGCGCGAACCGGGTTACCGGTCAGGCAAGAAACCAGCGCAGTGCACATGGCAATACCAGCGCTCGGACCATCTTTCGGCGTCGCACCTTCCGGTACGTGCACATGGATGTCGCGTTTTTCGTAAAAATCTGGATTGATCCCCAGTTTTTCCGCACGCGCACGAACCACCGTTAACGCCGCCTGAATGGACTCTTGCATCACTTCGCCCAGAGAACCGGTATAAGTGAGTTTACCTTTGCCTGGTACACACGCAGTTTCGATGGTCAGTAAGTCGCCGCCGACTTCTGTCCACGCCAGACCCGTTACCTGACCGACGCGGTTTTCGTTATCCGCGCGACCATAGTCGAAACGTTGTACGCCGAGGTAGTCATGCAGGTTATCGCCGTTAATTTCGATATGTTTTAATGACTTATCGAGAAGTAACTGCTTAACCGCTTTACGGCACAGTTTGGAGATTTCACGCTCCAGACCACGCACGCCTGCCTCACGGGTGTAGTAACGAATAATGCCGATAATGGCGCTATCGTCGACGGTCAGCTCACCTTTTTTCAGCGCATTACGTTCAATCTGCTTCGGCAGCAAGTGACGTTTGGCGATGTTCAGTTTTTCATCTTCGGTATAACCGGAGAGGCGAATCACTTCCATACGATCCAGCAGCGGTGCCGGAATGTTCATGGAGTTCGACGTCGCGACAAACATCACGTCACTCAGGTCGTAATCCACTTCCAGGTAATGGTCGCTGAACGCCACGTTCTGCTCTGGATCCAACACTTCAAGCAGTGCAGAAGCCGGATCGCCACGCATGTCAGAAGACATTTTGTCGATCTCATCGAGCAGGAACAGCGGGTTTTTCACGCCCACTTTCGCCATTTTCTGGATCAATTTACCCGGCATAGAACCGATGTAAGTACGGCGGTGACCACGGATTTCCGCTTCATCACGCACGCCGCCCAGTGCCATACGGACATATTTACGTCCTGTGGCTTTGGCTATGGACTGACCCAGGGACGTTTTACCTACCCCCGGCGGCCCTACCAGGCAGAGGATCGGCCCCTTGATTTTGTTTACACGGCTTTGAACCGCGAGGTACTCAAGGATACGATCTTTCACGCGCTCCAGACCATAATGATCGGTATCGAGGATTTCTTGCGCCTGACGCAGGTCTTTTTTGACCTTGCTACGCGCATTCCACGGCACCTGTACCATCCAGTCGATATAACCACGCACCACGGTTGCTTCTGCCGACATCGGAGACATCATTTTCAGCTTCTGCAGTTCTGCTTCCGCTTTTTCTTTTGCCTCTTTCGGCATTTTCGCCGCGTCGATTTTGCGCTTCAGGGCTTCGTTTTCGTCCGGCGCGTCGTCCATTTCGCCGAGTTCTTTCTGAATGGCTTTCATCTGCTCGTTCAGATAGTACTCACGCTGGGATTTCTCCATCTGCTTTTTCACGCGGTTACGAATACGTTTCTCAACCTGCAGCAGATCGATTTCCGATTCCATCATCGCCATCAGATATTCCAGACGCTCGTTAACGTCGGACATCTCAAGAACAGACTGTTTGTCAGCCAGTTTCAGCGGCATATGCGCGGCAATGGTATCTGCCAGACGCGCAGGATCGTCGATGCTGTTAAGCGACGTCAGCACTTCTGGTGGGATTTTCTTATTCAGCTTGATGTAGCCTTCGAACTGGCTGATTGCAGTACGCACCAGCACTTCCTGTTCCCGCTCCTCAATGGTCGGCGATTCCAGATACTCCGCCTTCGCAGAAAAGTGTTCGCCATTGTCAGAGAGCGCAGAAATACGCGCGCGCTGTAACCCCTCGACCAGCACTTTGACGGTGCCGTCAGGCAGCTTCAGCATCTGCAATATAGAGGCCACGGTCCCGACGGTGAAAAGATCGTTTACACCCGGCTCATCCGTTGAAGCTTCTTTCTGCGCGACCAGCATAATTTTTTTATCATGGTCCATCGCCGCTTCCAGACAACGGATAGATTTTTCCCGCCCGACAAATAAGGGGATGACCATGTGCGGATAAACCACCACATCGCGCAGCGGCAATACGGGGATTTCAATGCGTTCAGAACGCTCAGGATTCATAGAGCTCTCTCTTAGTTTAATTTCCGCCAGGTAATCAGATGACACGACTGTGCTTCACGCCATCTATTAACATGTACGTCAGTATATGGGGATGTTTCCCCCACATTCAACGTCGAGAATAGAGGAAAAATGAAAGGGGAGATAAAATCCCCCCTTTTTGGTTAACTGGCTGTATGCGAATGGTTAATTATTCACCAGATGCCTGTTGCGCTTCCGGCTTACCATAAATCAGCAGCGGTTTGCTCTGGCCATCAATTACCGATTCGTCGATAACCACTTTTTCGACATCTTCCATGGACGGCAGATCGTACATGGTATCGAGCAGTGCGGCTTCTACGATGGAGCGCAGACCACGTGCACCGGTTTTACGCGCCATCGCTTTCTTAGCGATAGCATCCAGCGCCTCGTCACGGAACTCCAGATCAACGCCCTCAAGATTAAACAACGCCTGATATTGCTTGGTCAGGGCGTTTTTCGGCTCTTTAAGGATCTGAATCAGGGCTTCTTCGCTCAGTTCATTCAGCGTTGCTACAACTGGCAGACGACCGATGAACTCAGGGATCAGACCAAATTTGATCAGATCTTCCGGTTCTACCTGCGCCAGCAGTTCGCCTTCACTTGCTTTGTCGGACTTCGCTTTTACCGTCGCGCCAAAACCAATGCCGGAGCCGGTTTCTACACGATGGGAAATCACTTTATCCAGACCAGCAAACGCACCACCACAGATAAACAGGATCTTAGAGGTATCTACCTGCAAGAACTCCTGCTGCGGATGCTTACGCCCGCCCTGCGGTGGAACGGCAGCAACTGTACCTTCGATCAGTTTCAACAGTGCCTGCTGTACGCCTTCACCGGAAACGTCACGGGTAATAGACGGGTTGTCAGACTTACGTGAAATCTTGTCAATTTCATCGATGTAGACAATACCGCGCTGCGCTTTCTGTACGTCGTAGTCGCACTTCTGCAACAGCTTCTGAATGATGTTTTCAACGTCTTCGCCCACATAACCGGCTTCGGTCAGTGTAGTCGCATCGGCCATAGTGAACGGAACATCCAGCAGGCGTGCCAGCGTTTCAGCCAGCAGCGTTTTACCGGAACCGGTCGGACCGATCAGCAGAATGTTACTTTTGCCCAACTCGACGCCATTGCTGGTATCGCCATTGCGCAGACGTTTGTAGTGGTTGTATACCGCGACCGCCAGCACTTTTTTCGCCTGTTCCTGACCGATTACGTAATCGTCCAGATGGTTGCGAATTTCATGCGGCGTCGGTAGCGCACTGCGTTCACGATGCGGTGCAACTTCTTTAATCTCTTCGCGAATGATGTCGTTACATAAATCAACACATTCGTCGCAGATATACACGGATGGTCCGGCAATCAGCTTGCGCACTTCATGCTGGCTTTTGCCGCAAAAAGAGCAGTACAACAGTTTGCCTGAGCCATCTTTGCGTTTATCTGTCATGGGTCAAAACCTCTTCTTTGTTCTTTGTGCCGCACACGACGACGCAAATGCCATTCTCAGGCGCAAGTCGCTTATAGCGTTGTGCCGCCCTGGATAAGTATAGCGGCACAGTTGCGCCTCTGGCATCAATTACGATGGGTCAGAATCGAATCGACCAGACCGTATTCCACCGCTTCAGGGGCGGAAAGGAAGCGATCGCGCTCGGTATCTCGTTCAATCTGTTCTAATGATTGACCCGTATGGAGCGCCATAAGTTCATTCATGCGCCCTTTAACTTTCAGAATCTCACGGGCATGAATTTCGATATCGGTCGCCTGGCCCTGGTAGCCGCCCAGCGGCTGGTGAATCATCACGCGCGAGTTCGGCAGGCAGAAACGTTTACCTTTTGCCCCTGCGGTCAGCAGGAATGCGCCCATCGAGGCCGCCTGGCCCATACAGATGGTGCTGACATCAGGCTTGATAAACTGCATGGTGTCATAGATAGACATCCCGGCAGTGATCACTCCGCCTGGGGAGTTAATGTACAGATAGATATCTTTTTCTGGGTTTTCCGCTTCCAGGAACAGCATCTGCGCCACAATCAGGTTAGCCATGTGGTCTTCAACCTGGCCAGTCAGAAAAATGACGCGTTCCTTAAGTAGACGAGAATAGATATCAAAAGAGCGCTCACCGCGTGAGGTCTGTTCAATGACCATCGGCACCAGCGCCATATGGGGTGCAAAGTTATCTCGTTCGCCGCTGTATGACATTTCCGTCTCCTGGATAAAATTGAAAAAACCTGCTGTACCGATTGTAACCTTATGGACGGATTATCAGCTAGTCCCTGTGTTATGGGTACGGCATCACCATATTTCAAGCATAACAATCTTTTGTTGTTACGCTAACACCGAAAGAGCGTTTTCGCACGGTTCCATGCAAAATTCATGACAAAAAAAAGCCCACCACCTGGCGGTGACGGGCCTTTGTGCGAATTTAGCGCGTTATGCTGCGTAAATTACGCCTGCTGGTTCATCAGCTCGTTGAAAGTGGTTTCTTTTTCAGTCACTTTCGCTTTCGCCAGTACAGCTTCTACAGCCTGTTCTTCCAGAGCAACATTGCGCATGTTGTCCATCAGTTCTTTGTTTTTGCTGTAGAACTCGATAACTTCTTTCGGATCTTCGTACGCAGAAGCCATCTCTTCGATCAAGCCTTTCACACGCTCTTCGTCAGCTTTCAGCTCGTTGGTGCGGATAACTTCGCCCAGCAGCAGGCCAACAACTACGCGGCGTTTAGCCTGTTCTTCGAACAGTTCACGCGGCAGTTCCAGCGCTTGTTTCTCGTTGCCACCGAAACGCTGTGCAGCCTGACGACGCAGAACGTCGATTTCGCTGTCGATCAGCGCAGCCGGTACGTCGATGTCGTTAGCTTTTACCAGACCTTCGATCGCCTGAGACTTAACGCGGTTACGGATGGCGCTCTTCAGCTCGCGCTCCATGTTTTTACGCACTTCAGCGCGCAGACCTTCTACAGAACCATCTTCAACGCCGAAACGTTTGATGAATTCTGCAGTCAGTTCCGGCAGTTCACGCTCTTCAACTTTCTTCAGGTTGATAGCGAATTTCGCTGCTTTACCCTTCAGGTTTTCTGCGTGGTATTCTTCCGGGAAGGTCACATCGATGATGAACTCTTCGCCAGCTTTGTGGCCTTTGATACCGTCTTCAAAGCCCGGGATCATGCGACCCTGGCCCATCGCCAGTACGAAATCAGACGCTTTACCGCCTTCGAACTCTTCGCCGTCAACTGAACCGGTGAAGTCGATGGTTACGCGGTCTTCTGCTTCAACAGCGCCGTCTTTTTCTTTCCAGGTAGCCTGCTGTTTACGCAGAGTATCCAGCATGCCGTCAACGTCAGCGTCGGTCACTTCCACGATCGGTTTTTCAACTTCGATCGCTTCCAGACCCTGCAGTTCAACTTCCGGATACACTTCAAACTCTACAGAGTAGGTGAAGTCTTCACCCAGCTTGTATTCGCCCGGAACATAGGTCGGTGCGCCAGCCGGATTGATTTTTTCTTTAATGATGGCGTCAATGAAGTTACGGCTCATCAGGTCGCCCAGAACGTCCTGGCGTACAGACGCGCCATAACGCTGAGCAACGATATTCATTGGCACTTTGCCTTTACGGAAGCCGTCAATACGTACTTTTTTCGCAACGTTGACCAGCTCGCTTTTAACAGCGGTTTCGATGCTGTCAGCAGCGATAGTAATCGTTACACGGCGGCCAAGGCCTTGAGTGGTTTCAACTGAAACTTGCATCTTGTTACCTCAAAAAATCACAGTGCTCGGTCAACTCTTACCCCGCAAGCACAGGTTGTTGGCTTCGCGGTACCGGGATGTTCTTATAATCAATCACATTCCCTGTTACCAGAATCATCCCGAAAGCATTCAAATAGGACGCGGCATTATAGCGGCATCACTTTTATGAGTCGAGAACGGTTATTGCGCGCTACCGCGTATTTTTTCACAATCCCCGGGGAATTTTCGTCTGAATGCTGGGCAAAAAGCACAAAATCCAGACAAAACAAAACGGCCCGCAGGCCGTTTTTCATAAAATCTTTAGCAACATACTGGAAAAGCGCTGACGGTTGCAAATGCGTTTTTACGCGATGCTTCCTGCTCCACGACAGGGAGGAGAGGCAAAAATGGTATCCTGCAACCCTTCCCATTCCTTAATAGTGTAAGTATGCAGAGCCAGCGCATGAACGGTAGTAGAGAGTTCCTCCGCTAAAGTACTGTAAATCATTCGATGACGATTCAGAAAACGTTCACCCGTAAAACGATCGCTGACCAGCACAACTTTAAAATGGCTTTCAGAGCCGGCTGGGACATTGTGACGATAGCTTTCATCCACAACTTCGAGGAATACGGGTTGGAACGACGCCCTTAATTTTTCTTCTATCCGCTCACGTATCATCATGAAATATCTCCTCCGACAACGCTGAGATGTCACCCATCCCTTTAAATACTAGCCGCTTTTACCGTTACCATTACAGCTTAGCAACAAATATTTAGCTTTCGTCCCAGTTTTTCAGTCAACCGTATGAAGTTTACTGATTTAAAGATTAATTCACAGGCTGCGCACGAGTGATTCTTTTACTCACGGTGATTATTTCGTCAACACGATGAATTTACATGCCTTACCCACTTCCCCTCGTCGTTGGCAATGTTATGATGGCGAGAATTTTTACCAAACACGCTTACCAGTCTCTGAGAGCCAGAACATGTTCAAAAAATCCTCTTCCCATTAGTTGCTCTGTTTATGCTTGCAGGATGCGCAACACCACCAACGACGATTGACGTTTCCCCAACGATGACGCTGCCGCAGCAGGATCCAAGCCTGATGGGCGTCACCGTTAGCATTAATGGTGCCGATCAACGTACCGATCAGGCGCTGGCGAAAGTGACCCGCGATAATCAGATTGTCACCCTGACCGCCTCTCGCGATTTGCGTTTCCTGCTGCAAGAAGTGCTGGAAAAACAAATGACCGCACGTGGTTACATGGTCGGCCCAAATGGTCCGGTTAATCTGCAAATCATCGTTAGCCAACTGTATGCTGACGTGTCCCAGGGTAACGTGCGTTACAACATCGCCACTAAAGCAGATATCGCCATCATCGCCACCGCGCAGAATGGCAACAAGATGACCAAAAACTATCGTGCCAGCTACAACGTTGAAGGCGCTTTTCAGGCTTCCAACAAAAATATCGCCGATGCGGTTAACAGTGTGCTGACCGACACCATTGCTGACATGTCTCAGGACACCAGCATTCACGAATTCATCAAGCAGAACGCGCGTTAATTTCTGCCCTCTGGCCCGGTGCAAGCCGGGCCTGTAGACGCCCATGTCCAGTCAATATTTACGTATTTTCCAACAGCCGCGTTCAGCCATTTTGCTGATCCTGGGTTTTGCATCCGGGCTACCGCTTGCCCTGACATCCGGCACGTTACAGGCGTGGATGACCGTTGAGAATATCGATCTTAAAACCATCGGTTTCTTCTCTCTGGTAGGCCAGGCTTATGTATTTAAATTTCTCTGGTCCCCGCTGATGGACCGCTACACCCCACCGTTCCTCGGACGTCGGCGCGGTTGGCTGCTCGCTACACAAACTCTATTGTTACTGTCCATTGCGGCGATGGGTTTTCTCGAACCTGGCACCCAATTACGCTGGATGGCAGCTCTGGCGGTGGTGATCGCTTTTTGCTCCGCCTCCCAGGATATCGTCTTTGATGCCTGGAAAACGGATGTGCTTCCAGCGGAAGAACGCGGCGCAGGTGCAGCAATCAGCGTGCTGGGGTATCGCCTGGGGATGCTGGTATCCGGCGGCCTGGCTTTATGGCTGGCGGATAAATGGTTGGGCTGGCAAGGCATGTACTGGTTGATGGCGGCGCTGCTGATCCCCTGTATTATCGCGACACTGCTTGCACCAGAACCAACCGACACCATTCCTGTACCCAAAACGCTGGAACGGGCCGTTGTAGCACCATTGCGTGATTTCTTTGGCCGCAATAACGCATGGCTGATTCTGCTTTTAATCGTACTGTACAAACTGGGCGATGCTTTCGCCATGAGCCTGACAACCACGTTTTTGATTCGCGGCGTCGGATTTGATGCCGGCGAAGTGGGTGTAGTTAACAAAACGCTCGGTCTACTGGCGACCATCGTCGGCGCATTGTTCGGCGGAATTTTAATGCAGCGCCTGTCATTGTTCCGTGCGCTCATGATTTTCGGCCTTTTACAAGGTGCGTCCAACGCCGGTTACTGGCTACTTTCCGTGACTGATAAGCATCTCTACAGCATGGGCGCGGCTGTCTTTTTCGAAAATCTGTGTGGCGGGATGGGAACATCAGCATTTGTGGCGCTATTAATGACCCTGTGTAATAAGTCATTTTCCGCTACCCAGTTCGCCCTGCTCTCGGCGCTTTCTGCTGTAGGACGGGTTTATGTAGGACCAGTAGCAGGTTGGTTTGTTGAAGCTCACGGCTGGCCGACGTTCTATCTGTTCTCTGTTGCCGCCGCCGTACCTGGACTTATTTTGCTGCTGGTTTGCCGCCGCACGCTGGAGTACACATGGGTCAATAACGACTTTATCCCTCGTACCGGGTATCCGGCAGGTTATGCCTTTGCCATGTCGACGCTGGCAACGGGCGTCAGTCTGTTAGCCGTGTGGTTACTGCTATTGACGATGGACGCGCTGGATTTGACCCACTTCTCTTTCCTGCCAGCTCTGCTGGAAGTCGGCGTTTTAGTCGCCCTGGGCGGAGTCGTGTTTGGTGGTTTGCTGGATTATCTGGCGCTACGAAAAACACATCTGACGTAATCTGTGAATATTATTTAGCTGTAGTAATCACCAGGCGTAATTATTACGGCTAAATAAACATCAGCATCGCTTAATAATATTTGTTCTTTTGTGCGGCTTAGATTTCTAAAATTATTGACGCCATTTATAAATTCTATTTTTCTTACACGATTCAGCTAATGACACTTTATTTCCCCTTACCTAAATTGTCACCTCAATGATAATTATTTGTTAAATAATTGTTTTGTTTTGAGATTGGTTATACCAATTGCCCTGCTACCCCCCTTCCGCGAGCCCCTTTCGTTATAACGCCCTTTTGCAACAGCTTCTTAAAACCAGCTTGATATGTTTTGCAACATATGTGACCTGACAGCCAAATCCAAGTAACAGGAATTTAATCATGTTTACAGTAATGTAACCCTCCCGTAAAATGCCCACACACTTTAAACGCCACCAGATCCCGTGGAATTGAGGTCGTTAAATGAGACTCAGGAAATACAATAAAAGTTTGGGATGGTTGTCATTATTTGCAGGCACTGTATTGCTCAGTGGTTGTAATTCTGCGCTGTTAGATCCCAAAGGACAGATTGGTCTGGAGCAACGTTCACTGATACTGACGGCATTTGGCCTGATGTTGATTGTCGTTATTCCCGCAATCTTGATGGCTGTTGGTTTCGCCTGGAAGTACCGTGCGAGCAATAAAGATGCTAAGTACAGCCCGAACTGGTCACACTCCAATAAAGTGGAAGCTGTGGTCTGGACGGTACCTATCTTAATCATCATCTTCCTTGCGGTACTGACCTGGAAAACCACTCACGCACTTGAGCCTAGCAAGCCGCTGGCACACGACGAGAAGCCCATTACCATCGAAGTGGTTTCCATGGACTGGAAATGGTTCTTCATCTACCCGGAACAGGGAATTGCTACCGTGAATGAAATCGCTTTCCCGGCGAACACTCCGGTGTACTTCAAAGTGACCTCCAACTCCGTGATGAACTCCTTCTTCATTCCGCGTCTGGGTAGCCAGATTTATGCCATGGCCGGTATGCAGACTCGCCTGCATCTGATCGCCAACGAACCCGGTACTTATGACGGTATCTCCGCCAGCTACAGCGGTCCGGGCTTCTCAGGCATGAAGTTCAAAGCTATCGCAACGCCGGATCGCGCCGAATTCGACCAGTGGGTCGCAAAAGCGAAACAGTCGCCGAACAGCATGTCTGACATGGCAGCGTTCGAAAAACTGGCCGCGCCTAGCGAATACAACCAGGTGGAATATTTCTCCAACGTGAAACCAGACTTGTTTGCCGATGTGATTAATAAGTTTATGGCTCACGGTAAGAGCATGGACATGACCCAGCCAGAAGGTGAGCACAGCGCACACGAAGGTATGGAAGGCATGGACATGAGCCACGCGGAATCCGCCCATTAAAGGGGTTGAGGAAGAATAAAGATGTTCGGAAAATTATCACTTGATGCAGTCCCGTACCATGAACCTATCGTCATGGTTACGATCGCTGGCATTATTTTGGGAGGTCTGGCGCTCGTTGGCCTGATCACTTACTTCGGTAAGTGGACCTACCTGTGGAAAGAGTGGCTGACCTCCGTCGACCATAAACGCCTCGGTATCATGTATATCATCGTGGCGATTGTGATGTTGCTGCGTGGTTTTGCTGACGCCATTATGATGCGTAGCCAGCAGGCCCTTGCCTCGGCGGGCGAAGCGGGCTTCCTTCCGCCTCACCACTACGATCAGATCTTCACCGCGCACGGCGTGATTATGATCTTCTTCGTGGCGATGCCTTTCGTTATCGGTCTGATGAACCTGGTGGTTCCGCTGCAGATCGGCGCGCGTGACGTTGCGTTCCCGTTCCTCAACAACTTAAGCTTCTGGTTTACCGTTGTTGGTGTGATTCTGGTTAACGTTTCTCTCGGTGTGGGCGAATTTGCGCAGACCGGCTGGCTGGCCTATCCACCGTTATCGGGAATAGAGTACAGTCCAGGAGTCGGTGTCGATTACTGGATATGGAGTCTCCAGCTATCCGGTATAGGTACGACGCTAACCGGTATCAACTTCTTCGTTACCATTCTGAAGATGCGTGCACCGGGCATGACCATGTTTAAGATGCCAGTATTTACCTGGGCATCACTGTGCGCAAACATTCTGATTATTGCTTCCTTCCCAATTCTGACGGTTACCGTCGCGTTGTTGACCCTGGATCGCTATCTGGGCACCCATTTCTTTACCAACGATATGGGTGGCAACATGATGATGTACATCAACCTGATTTGGGCTTGGGGCCACCCGGAAGTTTACATCCTGATCCTGCCTGTTTTCGGTGTGTTCTCCGAAATTGCGGCAACCTTCTCGCGTAAACGCCTGTTTGGTTATACCTCGCTGGTATGGGCAACCGTCTGTATCACCGTGCTGTCGTTCATCGTCTGGCTGCACCACTTCTTTACGATGGGTGCGGGCGCGAACGTAAACGCCTTCTTTGGTATCACCACCATGATTATCGCCATCCCGACCGGGGTGAAGATCTTCAACTGGCTGTTCACCATGTATCAGGGCCGCATCGTGTTCCATTCTGCGATGCTGTGGACCATCGGCTTTATCGTCACCTTCTCGGTGGGCGGTATGACTGGTGTGCTGCTGGCAGTACCGGGCGCGGACTTCGTTCTGCATAACAGCCTGTTCCTGATTGCGCACTTCCATAACGTTATCATCGGCGGCGTGGTCTTCGGCTGCTTCGCAGGGATGACCTACTGGTGGCCTAAAGCGTTCGGTTTCAAACTGAACGAAACCTGGGGTAAACGCGCGTTCTGGTTCTGGATCATCGGCTTCTTCGTTGCCTTTATGCCGCTGTATGCGCTGGGCTTCATGGGTATGACTCGTCGCTTGAGCCAGCAGATTGACCCGCAGTTCCACACCATGCTGATGATTGCAGCCAGCGGTGCGGTACTGATTGCGCTGGGTATCCTCTGCCTCGTTATTCAGATGTACGTTTCCATTCGCGACCGCGACCAGAACCGTGACCTGACTGGCGACCCGTGGGGTGGCCGTACGCTGGAGTGGGCAACCTCTTCCCCGCCTCCGTTCTATAACTTTGCCATTGTGCCGCACGTTCACGAGCGTGATGCATTCTGGGAAATGAAAGAGAAAGGCGAAGCGTACAAAAAGCCTGACCACTATGAAGAAATTCATATGCCGAAAAACAGCGGCGCCGGTATCGTCATTGCGGCTTTCTCCACCATCTTCGGTTTCGCCATGATCTGGCATATCTGGTGGCTGGCGATTGTTGGCTTCGCAGGCATGATCATCACCTGGATTGTGAAAAGCTTCGACGAGGACGTGGATTACTACGTGCCGGTGGCAGAAATCGAAAAACTGGAAAACCAGCATTTCGATGAGATTACTAAGGCAGGGCTGAAAAATGGCAACTGATACTTTGACGCACGCGACTGCCCACGCGCACGAACACGGGCACCACGATGCAGGCGGAACCAAAATCTTCGGATTTTGGATCTACCTGATGAGCGACTGCATTCTGTTCTCTATCTTGTTTGCTACCTATGCCGTTCTGGTGAACGGCACCGCAGGCGGCCCGACAGGTAAGGACATTTTCGAACTGCCGTTCGTTCTGGTTGAAACTTTCTTGCTGTTGTTCAGCTCCATCACCTACGGCATGGCGGCTATCGCCATGTACAAAAACAACAAAAGCCAGGTTATCTCCTGGCTGGCGTTGACCTGGTTGTTTGGTGCCGGATTTATCGGGATGGAAATCTATGAATTCCATCACCTGATTGTTAACGGCATGGGTCCGGATCGCAGCGGCTTCCTGTCAGCGTTCTTTGCGCTGGTCGGCACGCACGGTCTGCACGTCACTTCCGGTCTTATCTGGATGGCGGTGCTGATGGTACAAATCGCTCGTCGCGGCCTGACCAGCACTAACCGTACCCGCATCATGTGCCTGAGCCTGTTCTGGCACTTCCTGGATGTGGTTTGGATCTGTGTGTTCACTGTTGTTTATCTGATGGGGGCGATGTAATGAGTCATTCTAACGAACATAGCGGCGCATCCCATGGCAGCGTAAAAACCTACATGACAGGCTTTATCCTGTCGGTAATCCTGACGGTGATCCCGTTCTGGATGGTAATGACAGGTTCTGCCTCTCCGGCCGTAATTCTGGGAACAATCCTGGTAATGGCTGTGGTACAGGTTCTGGTGCATCTGGTGTGCTTCCTGCACATGAATACCAAATCAGATGAAGGCTGGAACATGACGGCGTTTGTCTTCACCGTGCTAATCATCGCTATCCTGGTTGTAGGCTCCATCTGGATTATGTGGAACCTCAACTACAACATGATGATGCACTAAGAGCGGCGGTTATGATGTTTAAGCAATACCTGCAAGTAACGAAACCAGGCATCATCTTTGGCAACCTGATCTCGGTGATTGGGGGATTCCTGCTGGCCTCAAAGGGCAGCATTGATTATCCCCTGTTTATCTACACGCTGGTTGGGGTGTCACTGGTTGTGGCGTCGGGTTGTGTGTTTAACAACTACATCGACAGGGATATCGACAGAAAGATGGAAAGGACGAAGAATCGGGTGCTGGTTAAAGGCCTGATCTCTCCTGCTGTCTCGCTGGTGTACGCCACCTTGCTGGGTATTGCTGGCTTTATGCTGCTGTGGTTTGGCGCGAATCCGCTGGCCTGCTGGCTGGGGGTGATGGGCTTTGTGGTTTATGTCGGCGTTTATAGCCTGTACATGAAACGCCACTCGGTCTACGGCACATTGATTGGTTCGCTCTCCGGCGCAGCGCCGCCGGTGATCGGCTACTGTGCAGTAACCGGCGAGTTCGATAGCGGCGCAGCGATTCTGCTGGCTATCTTCAGCCTGTGGCAGATGCCTCACTCCTATGCCATCGCCATTTTCCGCTTTAAGGATTATCAGGCGGCAAACATTCCGGTACTGCCGGTGGTAAAAGGCATTTCGGTGGCGAAGAATCACATCACGCTGTATATCATCGCCTTTGCCGTTGCCACGCTGATGCTCTCTCTTGGCGGTTACGCTGGATATAAATATCTGGTGGTCGCCGCGGCGGTGAGCGTCTGGTGGTTAGGTATGGCCCTGCGCGGTTATAAAGTTGCTGATGACAGAATCTGGGCGCGCAAGCTGTTCGGCTTCTCTATCATCGCCATCACTGCCCTCTCGGTAATGATGTCCATTGATTTTATGGTGCCGGACTCGCATACGCTGCTGGCGTCTGTTTGGTAAATCTTATCGTCATCAAAAAACCCGCTTACTCTGGCGGGTTTTTTATTGCCCCCACTTTTAGCAGATCCACTTCTTTACCCTTTATCGTTGCCGTTGCGGCAATAATGCGAGTCTTCACCTGTGAACACATTTTCGACTCAAAATCGGATCTATAAAGAAGGAGCAATGAATTGCTGCTAAACGAACCGATTATGTAATCAGTAAAGTTAATATTCAGCCGGTTTAAGCCGAAAGGCTCGAAACCAACCGTTTGGATAATTTCTTTACCAGACGGACTCTTAATGTTGTACGTAACACGAAGATTGGCCACTTCGCCTAATTTATTGGTTTCTGCAAAGAGGCTATCCATACAGGAAAAGCTCTCATCTAAAAAATTATCCCGCATTCCAGAATGGGTAATCGTGATCACTGGTAATGTATCGTCAACCGTTTTTCTGTCAATCATGTCTTTTCGACAGGCGGCAAGAAAGTTCTGCGGGCCACCATAAATGTGGACACCCTTATCAAGATATTCCTTCGCTTTCTTACAATCTACCTCAACATACTGACCATTGGCGTACATCATACCCAATCTGGACCATGCTAAATTTATACCGTGCTGCGCGGCCTGATTAAATAACGTATACGCTTTGGCGTAATCCACCCGTATAAGTGTACCGGAATAGTAAATATCTCCCAGTGCCAGCAAAGCATCTCCATGACCTTGCCTGGCGGCTAACTCGAACCATTTAATCGCTTCCTGCACGTTGGGTTTCGTATCATAGCGGGGCTGATAATATTCCCAGCCTAACAGGCTCTGCGCGTCGACATCCCCCGATTCAGCCATTTTATGCAGTGTACTTATAACATCGGGCGCAGGTTTACCATCGTATATGCTGTCATACAATTCATGCGCTTTCTCACTTGCCACCACGCCTGGTGAAACTATCAGCATTAAAGAAAATAATATTCTTTTAGGCAACATAAAATATCCCTTATTTATCTTGCACCTGAATATGCTCTTCTTTTAATAAATCACGTTGTTTTCCATTCAGTATCGCCGTCGCAGCTTTAACAGAATAAGTCAAATCATGAAAATCGCATAAATTACGATTATACATTGGGATGTCTATATAGCTTTTTCTTATATAACTGGAATTATTATACATATCCACACCGAGCGTATTCAAACTAAAAGGAGGGACAGAAAGGGTATATTCTTTACTCATTCCCTCACTCCCCTTTAGCTCAAGCGTCAACTGCAAATTAGTTATACCACTAATTTTATCTGCATTAATTTCAATACTGACATCGCATATTTTTGGTTTTTCATTTGCGTTAAAGCCATAGGTCCCGTAATGTTTTAACGTGAGATAAGGTAAAATATCACCCTGTGTTTCTCGGGTTTTCTGATCTTGATTACAACGGGTTAAATATTCATCCTTATTAAATTTCATTGAATATTTCCCCGCACCTTTTTCGTAATAATCCCATGCCTTATTACAATCAAGCGTTTCACCTAATCCGTTGTAATACATCCAACTTAACCACAACGCGGCTTTTTTTGCCCCTTGCTGTTCAGCCTTGTCAAAAAGCACGCTCGCTTTAGAATAATCAACCTCACCGGTCAACCCAGAATAGTAAATATTCCCCAGGGCCACTAATGCTTTTTCGTCATTCTTATTTGCAGCTAATTCGTACCATTTTTTGGCTTCGACAGCATCAATTGTTAAACCAGCACTGCCATTTTCGTAGGCATCGCCCATGGTATACTGCGCCATCGGATAACCTTTTTCTGCCGCAGTGCGAAACCATTGCAGTGCTTTCTTTATGGTGTCTAAAGAACGTCTATCATCAGAAGGTGAAAAATCATCGAGATAAAGATTTCCGACAATATAATCCATTTCGGGGTCGCCTTCCTGCGCCCATAGAGTCGCCAGACGCAGAATTTCCGGTTTACTGAAACCAATTCGCCCCCAAAAAAGCAAATCATTCTCGGGTGCCTGTCCGACATAACGACTGACAAATTCAATTAAACTCGCCCGTTTCGTTTTGTCTGTCTCGGCCCCGGATTTCAATTCATAGGCCTGATTAATTATTTTATTCATCAAATCAGGCGGAATATTAAGATCGTCAGTTTTCGACTTACTGGCATACATCTGTGCTCGTGTCACATCCAGGGTTATGCCTTTACCATATTGAAAGAAATAACGTGCATTATAACAACCGTATTCGCCCCCCTGGTTACAGGCTTTCTCATACCACTGAATCGCCTTTGGGATGTCAACAGATACTGTCACTCCGTGTTCATAAACAAATCCCAGTAGCACTAGCGCCTGCGTGTTATTGGTATCAGCTAATTTTTGCAGTTCTTTTAACGCCGTCTGATCTTTATTGACAATACGTTCATACAGTTGATCAATATCTGTTGAAGCATAACAAAAAGAAGCCAGAGATAAACCCAATGATAATAAAATAACTTTACCAGACCACATACATTCCTCCTTGATATATTCAACCACCAAACATCCACCTCATGAATAAATACGCTGCCATAACGGCCCAGGTAATAAGTAAACATTTAAGTTGAAACAGCATAACCAGTGCCTCCAACGTTTCTATTTATTGCGATAAAATAACACCATCCTTTGATAAAAAGTTACACGCCCATCAATAAATCCGAAAATAATGTCATTAGTTGCAGGATAAAATCATTTGAGCTTTTCATTTGTTATATTTAATGCATGATATATTAATGGCAAGAATATGAGAGAAGCTCATACCTGACGTAAAAATCACTCTCTTATGTAATATTTACTCATTAACACTCTGTTTACCTAACATGCGCTCCGCACTACACTATGTGGGCAATTTTTTAAGAGGTGGTAATGAACGATTATAAAATGACGCCAGGTGAGCGGCGCGCGACCTGGGGTTTAGGGACCGTATTTTCATTGCGCATGCTGGGCATGTTTATGGTACTGCCGGTTCTGACTACGTACGGTATGGCACTGCAAGGCGCCAGCGAAGCATTAATCGGTATTGCCATTGGTATTTATGGTCTGACCCAGGCCGTTTTTCAGATTCCGTTTGGCCTGCTTTCCGACCGTATTGGTCGCAAACCATTAATTGTCGGCGGACTGGCAGTATTTGCTGCCGGTAGCGTTATTGCTGCACTTTCCGACTCCATCTGGGGAATTATTCTGGGCCGGGCGCTACAAGGCTCCGGCGCCATAGCCGCAGCCGTTATGGCGCTGCTTTCCGATCTTACGCGCGAACAAAACCGCACCAAAGCGATGGCGTTTATCGGCGTGAGCTTTGGCATTACCTTCGCCATTGCGATGGTGCTTGGCCCGATCATTACTCACAAACTTGGGCTGCACGCGCTGTTCTGGATGATCGCTATTCTGGCAACGATCGGCATTGCGTTGACCATTTGGGTTGTACCCAACAGCAGCACGCACGTACTTAATCGTGAGTCCGGGATGGTGAAAGGCAGTTTCAGCAAAGTGCTGGCGGAACCACGGCTGCTGAAACTCAACTTCGGCATTATGTGTCTGCACATGCTGCTGATGTCGACGTTTGTTGCCCTGCCAGGGCAACTGGCTGATGCGGGTTTCCCGGCGGCTGAACACTGGAAGGTCTATCTGGCAACGATGTTAATCGCCTTTGGCTCTGTCGTACCTTTCATTATCTACGCTGAAGTTAAGCGTAAAATGAAACAAGTCTTTGTCTTCTGCGTCGGGCTGATCGTGGTTGCGGAAATCGTGTTGTGGAACGCACAAACGCAGTTCTGGCAACTGGTGGTCGGCGTGCAGCTTTTCTTTGTGGCGTTTAATTTGATGGAAGCCCTTCTGCCTTCGCTTATCAGTAAAGAGTCTCCTGCTGGTTACAAAGGTACGGCGATGGGCGTTTACTCCACCAGCCAGTTTCTTGGCGTGGCGATTGGTGGTTCGCTGGGCGGCTGGATTGACGGCATGTTTGACGGTCAGGGCGTATTTCTCGCTGGCGCAATGCTGGCAGCATTGTGGCTGGCAGTCGCCAGTACCATGAAAGAGCCACCGTATGTCAGCAGCTTGCGCATTGAAATCCCGGCGGACATTGCCGCAAACGAGGCGTTAAAAGTGCGTTTGCTGGAAACTGAAGGCGTCAAAGAAGTGTTGATTGCAGAAGAAGAACATTCAGCTTACGTGAAAATCGATAGCAAAGTGACGAATCGCTTTGAGGTTGAACAGGCAATTCGTCAGGCATAAAAAACGAGGCGAATTGCCTGCTGCGCTACGCTTACCAGGCCTACAAAGTTCCTGAGTTACAAGCCTTTGTAGGCCGAATTAGGCGTTCATGCCGCATTCGGCATGAACAAAACGCACATTGTCGCGATTAATCGCGGAAGTTTTTGAACTGGAACGGCTGACCGAGATCGCCACCGCGCACCATCGCCATGACAGCCTGCAAATCATCACGAGATTTGCCAGTCACGCGGATCTCATCGCCCTGAATTTGCGCCTGCACTTTCAGTTTGCTGTCTTTGATCATCTTGACGATTTTCTTCTGGGTCGCGCTCTCAATGCCCTGTTTCAGTTTCGCTTCCACAAACCAGGTTTTACCGCTATGAACGATATTTTCCGGTACATCCAGCGAACTGCCTTCAATGCCGCGCTTCAGCAGCTTGGCACGCAGAATATCCAGCAACTGATTGACCTGGAAATCGGACTCGCTCAACACTTTAATGGTTTTGCTGGCGTCGTTCAGCTCAAATGAGGCTTCAACGTTACGGAAGTCAAAACGGGACTCCACTTCGCGGCTCGCGTTATCAACCGCGTTACGTGCTTCCTGAAGATCAACTTCAGAGACAATATCGAAAGATGGCATCTTTTCCTCTCCCTTCATTTTTGATGCGAAGCATAATACCTGCAAAGTTAAATAACCAACAGTCCTGCACCAGGACGTATCCCTTAATTGTGCATAGTCGCAACAGCATGCACAATTAAGGGATAGCCTTATTGAACACCCGGAGTGGTTGCGGGTGAGGAGGAACAATGAAAATTACCGTATTGGGATGCGGTGCCTTAGGGCAATTATGGCTTACAGCACTTTGCAAACAGGGTCACGAAGTTCAGGGCTGGCTGCGCGTACCGCAACCTTATTGTAGCGTGAATCTGGTTGAGACTGACGGTTCGATATTTAACGAGTCTCTGACCGCTAACGATCCCGATTTTCTGGCCACCAGCGATCTGTTACTGGTGACGCTGAAAGCATGGCAGGTTTCCGATGCCGTCAAAAGCCTCGCGTCCACACTGCCTGTAACCACGCCAATACTGTTAATTCACAACGGCATGGGTACCATCGAAGAGTTGCAAAACATTCAGCAGCCGTTACTGATGGGCACCACCACCCATGCCGCCCGCCGCGACGGCAATGTCATTATTCATGTGGCAAACGGTATCACGCATATTGGTCCGGCACGGCAACAGGATGGCGATTACAGTTATCTGGCGGATATTTTACAAACCGTGTTACCTGACGTTGCCTGGCATAACAATATTCGCGCCGAGCTGTGGCGCAAGCTGGCAGTCAACTGTGTGATTAATCCACTGACCGCCATCTGGAATTGTCCGAACGGTGAATTACGTCATCATCCGCAAGAAATTATGCAGATATGCGAAGAAGTCGCGGCAGTGATTGAACGCGATGGGCATCATACTTCAGCAGAAGATTTGCGTGATTACGTAATGCAGGTGATTGATGCCACAGCGGAAAATATCTCGTCGATGTTGCAGGATATCCGCGCGCTGCGCCACACTGAAATCGACTATATCAATGGTTTTCTCTTACGCCGCGCCCGCGCGCATGGGATTGCCGTACCGGAAAACACCCGCCTGTTTGAAATGGTAAAAAGAAAGGAGAGTGAATATGAGCGCATCGGCACTGGTTTGCCTCGCCCCTGGTAGTGAAGAGACTGAAGCCGTCACCACTATCGATCTGCTGGTTCGCGGCGGAATCAAAGTCACCACTGCCAGCGTCGCCAGCGATGGTAACCTGGCGATTACCTGCTCGCGCGGCGTGAAGCTGCTGGCGGATGCGCCGCTGGTCGAGGTGGCTGATGGCGAATATGACGTGATCGTGCTGCCTGGTGGCATTAAAGGCGCGGAATGTTTTCGCGATAGCACCCTGCTGGTTGAAACCGTTAAACAGTTCCACCGTTCCGGGCGTATCGTCGCGGCGATTTGCGCCGCGCCAGCCACCGTGCTGGTGCCGCACGATATCTTCCCGATTGGCAATATGACCGGATTCCCAACGCTGAAAGACAAAATTCCCGCCGAACAATGGCAGGACAAGCGCGTCGTCTGGGATGCACGGGTAAAATTGCTGACCAGCCAGGGGCCGGGTACAGCTATCGACTTTGGTCTGAAAATTATCGACCTGCTGGTTGGGCGTGAAAAAGCCCATGAAGTGGCATCACAACTGGTGATGGCGGCAGGGATTTATAATTATTACGAGTAATGTCGGATGCGGTAAACGTCGCATCTGACCAGATGCGACGTCACAACCACAAATTATGGGCGATATACCTTCACATTGTTAAAGCCCTGCTCGCGCAGATAGAGCGCCTGCAGGCGGCTCATCACCCCGCGCTCACACCACAACAGCCAGGTTTTGTTCTGGTCGAGATCGCCAAATTTGGTGCTCAGTTTATAGAACGGCAGAGAAACCACATCAACCCCTTCGACTTTCAGTGGCTTATCTTCCTGTTCATCGATAGAACGGATATCGAGGATCACGTCGTTCGGACCGAAGCCATTGACGGTTTCCACTTCCACCACTTCCTGCTCGGTCTGCTGGGCGATTTCGCGGATATCAACGTTATTCGCTTCCTCAACCACTTTATCGAGGATGCTGAAGTCGAACTTCTCTTCTTCCGCTTCAATCTTCGATTTAACCGCTTTCACCGTCGGGCTTTTGGAGATCACGCCACAATATTCCGGCATCGTGCGGGCAAAGTCTTCGGTGCCAATCTGGCGAGCCAGGTTGATGATGTGCTCTTTGTCGTAAGAGATCAGCGGACGCAGGATCAGCGTATCGGAGACGTTATCAATCAGGCGCAGGTTGGTCAGCGTCTGGCTGGACACCTGACCCAGTGCTTCGCCGGTGACCAGCGCCTGTACGCCGTAACGTTCAGCCACTTTAGATGCGGCACGCACCATCATACGTTTGAGGATAACGCCCATCTGACCGTCGTCGATTTTCTCGAGAATTTCCCCGACGACTGGTTCGAAATTAATAGCGACAAATCGCACACGGTGGGAGCTGCCAAAGCGGTTCCACAGATAATGTGCCACCTGACGCACGCCAATTTCATGCGCCGCGCCGCCGAGGTTAAAGAAGCAGTAATGCACGCGGCAGCCGCGACGCATCAACATATAACTGGAAACACCGGAGTCGAAACCACCGGAAATGAGCGACAGCACATCTTCCTGGGTGCCGATCGGGAAACCGCCAATACCTTCGTAGCGGCCTTTAATCAGCAGCAGACGATCGTCTTCCACTTCCAGATGGACAGTCACTTCCGGATTCGTCAGCTTCACGCGCGCGGATTCAATATGCTGATTTAAACCACCGCCGACGTAACGTTCCACATCAATCGAGCTAAAATCATGCTTACCGCGGCGCTTCACGCGCACGCAGAAGGTTTTGCCTTCCAGCTGATCGCGATACTGAACCAACGCTTTCTCGAAAATATCGTGCATGTCGGTAAACGGCACGTCTTCGACTTCGAGAATATGGTGGATACCCGGAATACGGGTCAGGGCGTCGCGAATGGCCAGACGCTGGTTTTCATCTTTCGCGCGAACTTCGATGTTATCCCAGTGGCGGACGACAGCGAGCGTCTCATCATAGTGCTTTAAAACGTTACGAATGTTCCCGGTAAGGATTTTTATAAAGCGCAAGCGCACAGATTGGCTTTTGATGGTGATTTCCGGGAACAATTTAATGATAAACTTCATGGCGGCAATGGTTCGTTGGCAAGTCTTAAGCGACTTGTATAGGGAAAAATACAGCAGCCCACACCTGCGGCTGCATCCAGGCGCGGAAGTATACCACTAACATCGCTTTGCTGCGCACATCACCTTACCATTGCGCGTTATTTGCTATTTGCCCTGAGTCCGTTACCATGACGGGGCGAAAAATATTGAGAGTCAGACATTCATTATGCCGAAGAAAAATGAGGCGCCCGCCAGCTTTGAAAAGGCGCTGAGCGAGCTGGAACAGATTGTAACCCGTCTGGAAAGTGGCGACCTGCCGCTGGAAGAGGCGCTGAACGAGTTCGAACGCGGCGTGCAGCTGGCACGTCAGGGGCAGGCCAAATTACAACAAGCCGAACAGCGCGTACAAATTCTGCTGTCTGACAATGAAGACGCCTCTCTAACCCCTTTTACACCGGACAATGAGTAATGGACTTTCCGCAGCAACTCGAAGCCTGCGTTAAGCAGGCCAACCAGGCGCTGAGCCGTTTTATCGCCCCACTGCCCTTTCAGAACACTCCCGTGGTAGAAACCATGCAGTATGGCGCATTATTAGGTGGTAAGCGCCTGCGGCCTTTCCTGGTTTATGCCACCGGTCAAATGCTCGGCGTAAGTCTGAATACTCTGGACGCACCCGCCGCCGCCGTAGAGTGTATCCACGCTTACTCATTAATTCATGATGATTTACCGGCAATGGATGATGACGATCTGCGTCGCGGCTTGCCGACCTGCCATGTGAAGTTTGGCGAAGCGAACGCGATTCTCGCTGGCGACGCTTTACAAACGCTGGCGTTCTCGATTCTAAGCGATGCCGATATGCCGGAAGTGTCGGACCGCGACAGAATTTCGATGATTTCAGAACTGGCGAGCGCCAGCGGTATTGCCGGAATGTGCGGTGGTCAGGCATTAGATTTAGATGCGGAAGGCAAACACGTACCTCTGGACGCACTCGAGCGTATTCATCGTCATAAAACCGGCGCATTGATTCGCGCCGCCGTTCGCCTTGGTGCATTAAGCGCCGGAGATAAAGGGCGTCGTGCTCTGCCAGTACTCGACAAGTACGCAGAGAGCATCGGCCTTGCCTTCCAGGTTCAGGATGACATCCTGGATGTGGTGGGAGATACTGCAACGTTGGGAAAACGCCAGGGTGCCGACCAGCAACTTGGTAAAAGTACCTACCTGCACTTCTGGGTCTTGAGCAAGCCCGGAAGAAAGCCCGGGATCTAATCGACGATGCCCGTCAGTCGCTGAAACAACTGGCTGAACAGTCACTCGATACCTCGGCACTGGAAGCGCTAGCGGACTACATCATCCAGCGTAATAAATAAACAATAAGTATTAATAGGCCCCTGATGAGTTTTGATATTGCCAAATACCCGACCCTGGCACTGGTCGACTCCACCCAGGAGTTACGACTGTTGCCAAAAGAGAGTTTACCGAAACTCTGCGACGAACTGCGCCGCTATTTACTCGACAGCGTGAGCCGTTCCAGCGGGCACTTCGCCTCCGGGCTGGGCACGGTCGAACTGACCGTGGCGCTGCACTATGTCTATAACACTCCGTTTGACCAGTTAATCTGGGATGTGGGGCATCAGGCTTATCCGCATAAAATTTTGACCGGACGCCGCGACAAAATCGGCACTATCCGTCAGAAAGGTGGCCTGCACCCGTTCCCGTGGCGTGGCGAAAGCGAATATGACGTATTAAGCGTCGGGCATTCATCAACCTCCATCAGTGCCGGAATTGGTATTGCGGTTGCTGCCGAGAAAGAAGGCAAAAATCGCCGCACCGTCTGTGTGATTGGCGATGGCGCGATTACCGCTGGCATGGCTTTTGAAGCGATGAATCACGCGGGCGATATTCGTCCTGATATGCTGGTGGTCCTCAACGACAATGAAATGTCGATTTCCGAAAATGTTGGCGCGCTTAACAACCATCTGGCGCAGCTGCTTTCCGGTAAGCTTTACTCTTCGCTGCGCGAAGGCGGGAAAAAAGTTTTCTCTGGCGTGCCGCCCATTAAAGAGCTGCTCAAACGTACCGAAGAACATATTAAAGGCATGGTAGTGCCTGGCACATTGTTTGAAGAGCTGGGCTTTAACTACATCGGCCCGGTTGACGGTCACGATGTGCTGGGGCTTATCACCACGCTTAAGAACATGCGCGACCTGAAAGGCCCGCAGTTCCTGCATATCATGACTAAAAAAGGTCGTGGTTATGAACCGGCAGAAAAAGACCCAATCACCTTCCACGCCGTGCCTAAATTTGATCCCTCCAGTGGTTGTTTGCCGAAAAGTAGCGGCGGTTTGCCAAGCTATTCAAAAATCTTTGGCGACTGGTTGTGCGAAACCGCAGCGAAAGACAACAAGCTGATGGCGATTACTCCGGCGATGCGTGAAGGTTCCGGCATGGTCGAGTTTTCACGTAAATTCCCGGATCGCTACTTTGACGTGGCAATTGCCGAGCAACACGCAGTGACCTTTGCTGCGGGTCTGGCGATTGGTGGATACAAACCCATTGTCGCGATCTACTCCACCTTCCTGCAACGCGCCTATGATCAGGTGCTGCATGACGTGGCAATTCAAAAACTCCCGGTCCTGTTCGCCATCGACCGCGCGGGCATTGTTGGTGCTGATGGTCAAACCCACCAGGGCGCTTTTGATCTCTCTTACCTGCGCTGCATACCAGAAATGGTCATCATGACCCCGAGCGATGAAAACGAATGTCGCCAGATGCTCTATACCGGCTATCACTATAACGATGGCCCGTCCGCGGTGCGCTACCCGCGCGGCAACGCGGTTGGCGTGGAACTGACGCCGCTGGAAAAACTGCCAATTGGCAAAGGCATTGTGAAGCGTCGTGGCGAGAAGCTGGCGATCCTCAACTTTGGTACGCTGATGCCAGAAGCGGCGAAAGTCGCTGAATCGCTGAACGCTACGCTGGTCGATATGCGTTTTGTGAAACCGCTTGATGAAGCGTTAATTTTGGAAATGGCCGCCAGCCATGAAGCGCTGGTCACCGTAGAAGAAAACGCCATTATGGGCGGCGCAGGCAGCGGCGTGAACGAAGTGCTGATGGCCCATCGTAAACCAGTACCCGTGCTGAACATTGGCCTGCCGGACTTCTTTATTCCGCAAGGAACGCAGGAAGAAATGCGCGCCGAACTCGGCCTCGATGCCGCCGGTATGGAAGCCAAAATCAAGGCCTGGCTGGCATAATCCCTACTCCACTCCTGCTATGCTTAAGAAATTATTCATGGCAGGAGTGGCAGCATGCAATACAACCCCTTAGGAAAAACCGACCTTCGCGTTTCCCGACTTTGCCTCGGCTGTATGACCTTTGGCGAGCCTGATCGTGGTAATCACGCATGGACACTGCCGGAAGAGAGCAGCCGTCCCATAATTAAACGTGCATTGGAAGGCGGCATAAATTTCTTTGACACCGCCAATAGCTATTCCGATGGCAGCAGCGAAGAGATCGTCGGTCGCGCACTGCGGGATTTCGCCCGTCGTGAAGATGTGGTCGTTGCCACCAAAGTGTTCCATCGCGTTGGTGATTTACCGGAAGGATTATCCCGTGCGCAAATTTTGCGCTCTATCGACGACAGCCTGCGACGTCTCGGCATGGATTATGTCGATATCCTGCAAATTCATCGCTGGGATTACAACACGCCGATCGAAGAGACGCTGGAAGCCCTGAACGACGTGGTAAAAACCGGGAAAGCGCGTTATATCGGCGCGTCATCAATGCACGCTTCGCAGTTTGCTCAGGCACTGGAGCTACAAAAACAGCACGGCTGGGCGCAGTTTGTCAGTATGCAGGATCACTACAATCTGATTTATCGTGAAGAAGAGCGCGAGATGCTGCCACTGTGTTATCAGGAGGGGGTGGCGGTCATTCCGTGGAGCCCACTGGCGCGGGGCCGTCTGACACGTCCGTGGGGAGAAACCACTGCACGCCTGGTGTCTGATGAAGTGGGGAAAAATCTCTACAAAGAAAGCGATGAAAATGACGCGCAAATTGCAGAACGCTTAACGGGCATCAGTGAAGAACTGGGCGCGACACGAGCACAAGTTGCGCTGGCCTGGTTGTTGAGCAAACCAGGTATTGCTGCACCCATTATTGGTACATCGCGGGAAGAACAACTTGATGAACTACTGAACGCGGTGGATATCACCTTGAAGCCGGAACAGATTGCCGAGCTGGAAACACCCTATAAACCGCATCCGGTGGTAGGATTTAAATAGGAATCCAGGCCTGATAAGACGCGACGGTGCACAACCGCCGGATGCGGCGTGAACGCCTTATCCGGCCGACTATAGGATACCAATCGGCCAGTGATGACCGATAAAATACAGGATGCCTGCGGAAATCACCCCGGCGACAATATCATCGATCATGATCCCCATGCCCCCATGCACATTGCGATCAAACCAACGGATCGGCCACGGTTTCCACATATCCAGAATACGGAAAATCACAAACCCGGCGGCGACCCACTGCCAGTCATTGGTCGGCAGCGCCATGAGCGTGATCCACATACCGATAAATTCGTCCCAGACAATGCTGCCATGATCGTGCACGCCCATATCTTTCGCGGTCTGATGACAAAGATAAACGCCAATACAGATCCCCAGCATGACTACCAGCGAATAAAGCTGCCAGGGTAAAAAGGTCATCAGATACCAGAACGGAATCGCCGCCAGCGATCCCATCGTGCCAGGAACAATCGGGCTTAATCCACTTCCGAATCCGACAGCAAGCAGATGCCACGGATTACTCATCTTCAGGCGACTTTTCGCGACATCTTTATGGCGTGGCAAAATGGTCATATCCTTTCCAGTCTAACGTGACAGGTTCGCCGTCACGAACAAAACAGAGTCCTTCTATATCGGCGGTCATTTGCCCGATACAGGTAAATGGTACGCCCAGATGTCCCAAAGCGACATCCAGCGCGCCACGGTTCAGTTCTGGCACAGTGAAACACAACTCGTAATCTTCGCCACCAGAGAGCGCCCAGCGCAGCGCCTGTTCCGGTTCAACGTGGCGAGAAAGTGCGTCAGAAAACGGCAGCAATGCCAGGTCAATGCGTGCACCGCAGTCGCTGGCTTTCACGATATGCCCGAGATCGGAAATCAAACCGTCAGAGAGATCGATGGCTGAATTTGCCAGATCGCGCAATGCCTGCCCCTGTAAAATACGCGGCGACGGACGGAGGTGACGTTTAATCAAGTAGTCCGCAACTTTAGCATCGGCAACCTGCAAACGGTTTTGCAAAATCGCCAGCCCGGCGGCGCTATCGCCCGGCGTACCGGTCACATAAATCCAGTCACCCGGTTTCGCCCCAGAGCGCGTTAAGGCTCGTCCCATCGGAACAAAGCCGTGGATACCCAACGTCATTGATAATGGCCCACGCGTGGTATCGCCGCCAATGAGTTGCATATCGTAATAATTGAGGAGCTCAAACAAACTGTCGCTGAAGGACTCAAGCCACGATTCGTCTACGTCCGGTAAGGTTAATGCCAGCGTCAGCCAGGCCGGATCGGCGCCCATCGCTGCCAGATCGCTTAGGTTTACCGCCAGTGCTTTATATGCCAGATCCGCAGGGTCGATATCAGGGAGGAAATGGTTACCCGCCACCAGCGTATCAGTGCTGATCGCCAGGGTCTGTTTCTCGGGGATATTGAGAAGTGCGCAATCGTCGCCAATGCCAAGTTCGACATCAAGACGAGAGCTTCTTACACGGTCAAAATAACGGGCAATCAGGGAGAACTCGCCACATGCCATACGTTATGCCTCAGCAGGTAAAAAAGAAAAGGCCGGCGAGTGCGGAACTGTTTTTCCGTTACTCTGCCGGCCTGGATATCACTTTTTGTTAGGGCGAATCACAGGTGCTGCTTTATCCAGTACGCCATTGACGAACTTATGGCTGTCTTCTGCGCCGAACGATTTCGCCAGTTCGATCGCTTCGTTAATGGCCACTTTGTACGGCACATCGCTACGTTTAGACAGCTCGTACAGCGCAATGCGCAGTACCGCTTTTTCTACCTGGCCCAGCTCTTCCAGCAGGCGAGACAGATATGGCTTCATCAGTCCGTCGAGGTATGCGGTGTTAGTCGCCACCCCGGCCAGCAGCTCACGGAAGTACAGGATGTCAACGTCTTTTACATCCTGTTCAGCCAGGAACTGGTATTCAACATCAGCGATGTCGTTCTGGGACAACTGCCAGGAGTAGAGCGCCTGGACGGCACACTCACGAGCGCGGCGACGAGCAGCAGGTTTCACGGATTTCCCCTTACTAATTTCAGGCCTTGATGGCTTTCAATACATTAATCATTTCAAGCGCGGTCAGTGCAGCTTCTGCACCTTTGTTACCAGCTTTGGTGCCAGCACGTTCGATCGCTTGTTCAATGCTTTCAGTGGTCAAAACCCCAAAAGCAACCGGAATTTCGCTGTCCTGGGCAACATGCGCCAGGCCGTTGCTTGCACCACCAGCGACATATTCAAAGTGGGCAGTGCCACCACGAATAACCGTACCCAGCGCAATCACCGCGTCATATTTACCGGTTTTAGCCAGTGCACCCGCCGCCAGCGGCAGCTCATAGGCACCAGGCACCCAAACAACGGTAATGTTTTCATCTTTTACCTGACCGATACGTTTCAGTGCGTCAATTGCACCTTCCAGCAGGCTGTCATTGATAAAGTTGTTGAAACGCGCAATGGTGATGGCGACGCGAGCGTCCGGGGTAGCAACGTTAGCTTCAATAATGTTCATTTTCTTCCTTCGGGTTCGAGTATGGCCCCGCAGGGGGGCGGATTTTAGCATAATATTTCGTGCGCTGCTTCCCTTTCGAGCCGGGAGATCATGCACCCACTAAATGCAGGCAAACATCCGGGCCTACATGACGTATCTCTTTGAATTTAAATTGGGGCGCGTCGGCTAATTTCTCAAGCCCCGGCAGCGTACATAATCCGCGGGCGTCGCTGCCTAATAGTTTAGGTGCGATATAGACAATCAGCTCATCGACTAAACCCGCCTGTAGCAATGCGCCAGCGAGCGTTGGCCCCGCTTCCACCCAGATGCTGTTAATCTGCTGTTTACCCAGTTGCATCATCAGAACAACCAGATCCAGATGACCTTTATGCTCTGGAATCAGCAAAGTACGCACCGTTTCCGGCCATTCACGAGAATCTTCCTGCGTACGCGCGAACCAGGTTTCGCCGGGCTGCTGCACAATGCGATGTTCCGGCGTCACGCGATTTTGGCTATCAATCACAATACGTACCGGCTGACGGAGATTTTGTTGCGGATAGAGCGCCTGAGTTTGTTCATCCAGTTCAGACCAACGCACCGTTAAGGCTGGATCGTCCGCCAGCACCGTGGCGCTGCTGGTTAAAATAGCATGACTTTGCGCGCGCAGACGCTGAACATCGCGTCGAGCCTGAGGTGAAGTGATCCACTGGCTTTCACCGCTGGCCATCGCCGTGCGACCATCTAGCGACGCGCCGAGTTTCAACTGTATATAAGGAAAGCCGGTGCGCATGCGCTTGAGGAAGCCTTTATTCAATTGCTCGGCTTCGCCCATCATCAGGCCGTGGCTGACGTCAATGCCAGCTTGTTGCAAACGGTAAAGTCCACGCCCAGCAACCTGCGGATTAGGGTCCTGCATCGCAGCCACCACGCGCGCCACGCCAGCAGCAATTAATGCGTCACAACACGGCGGCGTACGACCATGATGACTACAAGGTTCGAGTGTCACATACGCCGTTGCGCCTTTGGCTTTTTCACCTGCCATGCGCAACGCGTGTACCTCAGCATGCGGTTCGCCCGCGCGGTGATGGTAACCTTCACCGACAATTTCGCCATCTTTCACAATGACGCAACCGACATTCGGGTTAGGGTGAGTGGTGAAGCGCCCTCGTTGCGCCAGCTTTAGCGCCCGCGCCATGTATAACTCGTCCTGCACGGTTTAATCCTCCAGGCGCGCAATCTCTTCGCCAAATTCTTTGATATCTTCGAAACTGCGATAGACAGAGGCAAAACGGATATAGGCGACTTTGTCGAGCTTTTTCAATTGCTCCATCACCAGATTGCCAATCATTTTGCTCGGCACTTCGCGCTCACCGGTGGCGCGGAGTTGCGATTTAATATGGTTGATCGCCATTTCGACGTCATCGGAACTCACCGGACGTTTTTCCAGCGCCCGCAGCATTCCGCTACGCAATTTTTCTTCATTAAACGGTTCGCGCACGTCGTTGCTTTTCACGACACGCGGCATAACCAGCTCCGCCACTTCAAAAGTAGTGAAACGTTCATTACACACCAGACACTGCCGACGGCGGCGTACGGAAGAACCCTCGCTCACGAGACGAGAGTCAATTACCTTAGTGTCCACGGCGAAACAGAATGGGCAATGCATACGGCGTCCTGACCAGGTGGTTAATAGAAATCTATTTTACCCTGAACTGGCGATACAACAAAGGCGCAACGCTTTTGAGATAAAGGATCGATGCTTTCACGGCTTTAAGCCTCTACCATTAGGATAATTGTGACGAGAAAGGGACTACCTATGAACATTAAAGTATGTTTTCGACTACTCCTGCTGGGAAGCCTGTTCAGCCTGAGCGCCTGCGTGCAGCAAAGCGAAGTACGCCAGATGAAACACAGCGTCAACACGTTGAATAAAGAGATGACTCAGCTCAACAAAGAAACTGTCAAAATCACCCAGCAAAATACGCTGAACGCAAAATCCAGCAGTGGGGTTTACCTGTTGCCTGGAGCAAATACACCGGCACGGCTGGAAAGCCAAATCGGCACCTTACGTATGTCGCTGGTGAATATTACGCCAAATGCAGATGGCACTACGCTGACGCTGCGTATTCAGGGCGAGTCCAATGATCCTTTACCCGCTTTCAGCGGAACCGTTGAATATGGACAAATTCAGGGAACAATCGACAACTTTCAGGAAATCAATGTGCAGAATCAATTGATTAATGCACCTGCCAGCGTCCTCGCTCCGAGCGATGTTGATATTCCGTTACAGTTAAAGGGTATTTCTGTGGATCAGTTAGGTTTTGTACGTATACACGACATTCAACCTGTTGTGCAGTAAACGTATCGCGGGGCGTTTTGTGCGTCCCGCAACATCCTCCCCCGTCATTTTGTTACTCCGCTTACATCACCCAGATTGATAGTAAAAGTTTGCAACAAGGGTGAAAGTCAGTACAATCCCCGCCCGAATATGTGTAAACGTGAACGCAATCGATTACGTAAATGATAGAACTGTGAAACGAAACATATTTTTGTGAGCAATGATTTTTATAATAGGCTCCTCTGTATAGGAAATATTTAGAAACGCAATTTGCGCCTTTTTCACTCCCGTAAGGGATTTTCAAACAGTGGCATACATATGAAAAAAACATTACTGGCAGCCGGTGCGGTACTGGCGCTCTCTTCGTCTTTTACTGTCAACGCAGCTGAAAACGATAAACCGCAGTACCTTTCCGACTGGTGGCACCAGAGCGTTAACGTAGTTGGTAGCTATCACACTCGTTTCGGACCGCAGATCCGTAACGATACTTACCTGGAGTACGAAGCATTCGCTAAAAAAGACTGGTTCGACTTCTATGGTTACGCGGATGCGCCGGTATTCTTCGGCGGTAACTCCGATGCAAAAGGTATCTGGAACCACGGTTCTCCGCTGTTTATGGAAATCGAACCGCGTTTCTCCATCGATAAGCTGACCAATACTGACCTTAGCTTCGGTCCGTTCAAAGAGTGGTACTTCGCGAACAACTACATTTACGACATGGGCCGTAACAAAGATGGTCGCCAGAGCACCTGGTATATGGGTCTGGGTACTGACATCGACACTGGCCTGCCGATGAGCCTGTCCATGAACGTGTATGCGAAATACCAGTGGCAGAACTATGGCGCAGCGAACGAAAACGAGTGGGACGGTTACCGTTTCAAAATTAAATACTTTGTGCCGATTACCGATCTGTGGGGCGGTCAGCTGAGCTACATCGGTTTCACCAACTTCGACTGGGGTTCCGATCTGGGTGATGACAGCGGTAACGCAATCAACGGTATTAAGACGCGCAGCAATAACTCCATCGCTTCCAGCCATATTCTGGCGCTGAACTACGATCACTGGCACTACTCTGTCGTAGCTCGTTACTGGCACGACGGTGGTCAGTGGAACGATGATGCAGAGCTGAACTTCGGCAACGGCAACTTCAACGTTCGCTCTACCGGCTGGGGTGGTTACCTGGTGGTAGGTTACAACTTCTAATTATGAAAATGCCGGGATTTATTCCCGGCATTTCAGATTGTTGACAACGTGCACTTTGTTCATGCCGGATGCGGAGTAAACGCCTTATCCGGTCTACAAAAGCACGTGAATTCAATACATTGCTGATATTACGTAGGCCTGATAAGCGTAGCGCATCAGGCAATTTTTCGTTTGTCACAAAGCTCAAATAGCGGATTTTATATCCGGTATTTTTTATTACTTCTTCTTGTTCATCATCGCTTTTAAATCAGCAAACGGGTTGTATTTCGCCTCACCGACATCTTTCTGCGCATCTTCCCCTGCGATAACGGTCGTACCATACTGATCCGCTTCGGTATATTTCGAATGCTCATGATCGTGGCAATAGAGACAAAGTAATTCCCAGTTACTGCCATCTTCCGGGTTATTGGTATGGTCGTGATCGATATGGTGAACGGTAAGCTCACGCAGGTTGGAATAGACAAACTCGCGGGAACAGCGACCGCAGACCCATGGATAGAGTTTTAATGCTTTTTCGCGATAGCCGCTTTCTAACCGCGCATAGTTTTTTGGGATGATAGCCATGAAAAGTTACCTGGATGAAATGTAGGGTTACGCGCAGTTTCCCAAGATGCGGGGATTTTCGCAATCACCATACATCAAAAAAATCCCGATCTTCTGACCGGGATTTTCAACATCAACGGGAACTTGATTAAGGCAGAATTGACGGCTGGTCCGCCCCTTCTTTTTCCACTTTCTGCTGCAACATGTGTTCGCGCTTCATACCCAGTTTCAGGGCCAGCGCCGATGCTACGTAGATAGAAGATGCAGTACCGATAGTCACACCAATCAGCATGGTCAGCGAGAAGCCTTCCAGCACCGGGCCACCAAAGAGATACAGCATCAGGATAACCATCAAGGTGGTACCGGATGTGATCAAGGTACGGTGCAGCGTCTGGGTCAAGGACACGTTAAAGATTTCGTAAGGCGTACCGCGACGGATCTTGCGGAAGTTCTCACGAATACGGTCCGATACCACGATACTGTCGTTAAGCGAGTAACCGATAACCGACATCAACGATGCCACAATGGTCAGGTCAATCTCGATATGGAATAACGACAAAATACCCAGCGTAATGATAACGTCGTGCGCCAGCGCGATTACTACCCCTGCAGCCAGTCGCCACTCAAAGCGGAAACCAACGTATACAAGGATAGACAGCAGCGCCGCCATCAGCGCCATCGCACCGGTTTGCGCAAGGTCTGCCCCTACGCTCGGACCGACGAACTCAATACGCTTCACCGCCGCGTTCTGATTGGTAGCTTCGTTAATCACCTTCAGAACTTTGCTGCCCAGCACCTGACCACCAGTTTCGCCTTCAGCTGGCGGCATGCGGACCATGATGTCGTGGCTGCTACCGAAGTTTTGCAGCATCGGCTCTTCAAAGCCCGCTTTCTGCAATGCATCACGCATTACATCAATTTCAGCCGGTTTTTCGAGCGTAATTTCAATAACCGTACCACCGGTGAAATCCAGCCCCCAGTTAAAGCCGCGCACGCCCATAATGACGATCGCGGCGATTAACAGTAGACCAGAGATGCCGAAAGCCCAGTAGTCCCAGCGCATAAAGTCGTAGACTTTACGGCCGTGGTTTAGTTGTTCAACAGTATATTCCTGTGCCACATCGCACTCCTCAGATTGACAGCTTCTTGACGCGCTTGCCGCCATATAGCAGGTTTACGATGGCACGCGTACCGACAATCGCGGTAAACATCGACGTCGCCACACCGATACCGGTAGTAATCGCGAACCCTTTAATTGCCCCGGTACCCACCGCGTACAGGATGATGACTTTAATCAGCGTGGTGATGTTCGCATCGAAGATGGAACTGAACGCGCCACGATAACCTTCATCAATTGCCTGCTGAACAGTACGCCCGTTGCTTAACTCTTCTTTAATACGTTCGTTGATCAGTACGTTAGCATCGACCGCTACCGCAAGGGTTAAGACGATACCCGCGATACCCGGCATACTCAGCGTTGCGCCTGGCAACAGCGACATAATGCCGACAATCAAGATCAAGTTCGCAATCAGAGCACTGGTCGCAATCAGACCAAACTTCTTATAGAAGAGGATCATGAACAGAATAGAAACCAGCAGGCCAGCCAGACACGCTTCCAGCCCCTGTTCAATGTTCTGCATACCCAGAGTCGGGCCAATGGTACGTTCTTCAACAATCTGAATCGGCGCGATCAACGCACCGGCACGCAGCAGCAGTGACAGTTGGCGGGCTTCGTTCGGGTTGTTGATACCAGTGATACGGAAGCTGTTACCCAGACGAGACTGGATATTCGCGATGTTAATCACCTCTTCCTGTTTCACCAGAACCGCACGACCGTTAGCATCTTTCTTACCGCTGTCTTTGTACTCCACAAACAGGGTCGCCATCGGTTTGCCGATGTTGTCCTTAGTGAAGTTAGACATGATGTTGCCACCAGCGCTATCGAGCGAGATGTTAACCTGCGGCTGGTTGTATTCGTCCTGGCTGGAAGTGGAGTCGGTGATATGGTCACCGGTCAGAATTACGCGTTTGTACAGCACAACCGGCTGACCTTCGCGGGTCTGTTTCACTTCAGAGTCGCCCGGTACGCGGCCAGATGCAGCAGCGGCCTGGTCAACGTTGGTGTTTACCAGACGGAACTCCAGCGTCGCGGTCGCGCCAAGAATCTCTTTCGCGCGAGCGGTATCCTGAATACCTGGCAGCTCAACGACAATGCGGTCTGCGCCCTGACGTTGTACTACAGGCTCCGCCACACCAAGCTGGTTTACACGGTTACGCAGGATGTTAATGTTCTGCTGCACCGCATATTCACGCGCTTCACTGAGACGCGCATCGCTCATGACCGCACGCAGCTGGTTGCTACCCTGGCTGCTAATGACCAGATCGGGATGACGCTTGCTCAGATATGCAATGGCTTCATCACGGGCGTTGCCATCGCGGAAAGTGATGCTCAGACCGTAATTATTTTCTTTACGAACAGTGGTATACGGGATGCCTTTTTCACGCAGATCGCTGCGCAGGCTATCGATATTTTGTTCCTGAAGTTTGCCAAGCGCAGTGTCCATATCCACTTCCATCAGGAAGTGAACGCCGCCACGCAAGTCAAGACCGAGCTTCATCGGCTCAGCGTGAATAGCTGCCAGCCAGCGCGGCGTAGCCGGGGCAAGGTTAAGCGCCACGACATATTTGTCACCCAGAATGCCCATTAATGCTTCACGAGCGCGTAGCTGGGTGTCAGTGGAGTCGAAGCGCGCAAGAATAGCGCCCTCTTCCAGTGCCACAGACTTAGCAGTTATTTTTTCTTCTTGTAACGTTTTCTGGACCTGGATCAGCGTTTGCTCACTGGCGGCGACTCCGCGCGCGCCAGTGATCTGAACAGCCGGATCCTCACCAAACAGGTTGGGAAGCGCATACAGCAGACCGATGACAATCACCACGATCAGCATGACGTACTTCCACAAAGGATAACGGTTTAACACGGCAATTCCCTTAGGGAAAAATTTTAATTACAGCGCCTTCATGGTGCCTTTCGGCAGAACGGCGGCTACGAAGTCACGTTTAATAACTACTTCAGTGGTGTCATTCAGCGCGATAGCAATGTAGCCGTTTTCTGCTACTTTGGTTACGCGACCGACCAGGCCACCGTTCGTCAGCACTTCATCACCTTTCGCGATGGAGTCCATCAGCTTTTTGTGTTCTTTGGTGCGCTTCTGCTGTGGGCGCAGGATCATGAAATAGAAAATCAGACCGAATACCACCAGCATCAAAATCAAAGACATCGGGCTACCTTGTGCCGGAGCACCCGTTGCCGCTACCGCATCAGAAATAAAAAAGCTCATTAAATTTCCCTCATTATTAATATTAATCAACGTTCAAAGGTGGTACTTCTCGCCCCTGACGCTGGTAAAAATCAGCTACGAAGCTCTCTAATTTACCCTCTTCAATAGCCTTGCGTAAACCCGCCATCAAACGCTGGTAGTAACGAAGGTTATGAATGGTGTTGAGTCGCGCGCCTAATATTTCGTTGCAACGGTCGAGATGATGCAAGTAGGCACGTGAATAATTGCGACAGGTGTAGCAATCACACTCAGGATCGAGCGGGCCAGTGTCGCTCTTATACTTCGCATTGCGGATTTTCACCACGCCATCGGTCACGAACAGATGACCGTTACGCGCATTACGTGTTGGCATTACGCAGTCAAACATATCGATACCGCGGCGCACGCCTTCAACCAGGTCTTCCGGTTTACCAACGCCCATCAGGTAACGTGGTTTGTCTGCCGGAATTTGCGGGCACACATGCTCCAGGATACGGTGCATATCTGCTTTCGGCTCACCCACTGCCAGACCGCCGACAGCGTAGCCATCAAAACCGATATCTACCAGACCTTTAACAGAGATATCACGTAAATCTTCGTAAACGCTGCCCTGAATGATACCAAAGAGCGCATTTTTGTTGCCGAGGCTGTCAAAACGCTCGCGGCTACGCTTCGCCCAACGCAGCGACATCTCCATAGAGCGCTTCGCGTAATCCCAGTCAGCAGGATACGGCGTACACTCGTCAAAAATCATGACGATGTCTGAGCCAAGATCGTATTGAATCTCCATCGATTTTTCGGGATCGAGGAAAATCGGGTCGCCGTTAATGGGGTTACGGAAGTGCACGCCCTGTTCGGTGATTTTACGGATATCGCCGAGACTGAAGACCTGGAAGCCGCCGGAGTCGGTAAGGATCGGGCCTTTCCACTGCATAAAATCGTGCAGATCGCCATGCAGTTTCATGATTTCCTGACCCGGGCGTAGCCACAGGTGGAAAGTGTTACCCAGAATAATTTGCGCGCCAGTGGCTTCAACTTCTTCCGGCGTCATCCCTTTTACGGTGCCGTAGGTGCCAACAGGCATAAAACAAGGCGTTTCCACTACGCCACGATCGAAGACCAGGCGGCCACGGCGTGCGCGACCGTCGGTGGTGTCCAGTTCAAATTTCATTTTTTCTCCACTACGTCAGAAAAACAGTCCAACGTTTAAACCAGCGCCGCGGAATTACTCCCCGACGCGCTCATTAATTGCCTGCGGATTGTACGTGATAAACATCGCATCACCGTAACTAAAAAAGCGATATTTCTCTTCTACTGCCGCTTTATAGGCGTTCATGGTGTGTTGATAACCGGCAAATGCGGAAACCAGCATAATCAGCGTTGACTCCGGCAGATGGAAGTTAGTCACCAGCGCATCGACCACTTTGTACTGGAAGCCGGGATAGATAAAGATTTGTGTATCATCGAAAAACGGTTCAATCAGATTGTTTTTCGCCGCCTGGGCCGCGCTCTCAAGCGAGCGAACAGAGGTGGTGCCAACCGCAATCACCCGATTTCCACGTGCTTTCGCAGCCAGCACTGCGTCAACCACATCCTGCGGCACTTCTGCATATTCCGAGTGCATGATGTGGTCTTCAATGGTGTCGACGCGTACCGGCTGGAAGGTACCCGCCCCCACATGCAGGGTCACGAATGCCATCTCCACGCCTTTGGCGCGTAATTTTTCCAGCAGCGGTTCGTCAAAGTGCAGTCCGGCGGTCGGTGCTGCTACCGCGCCTGGTTTTTCGCTATAAACCGTTTGATAAAGTTCGCGGTCTGCATCTTCGTCCGGACGGTCGATGTACGGCGGCAGTGGCATATGGCCGATGCTGTTGAGAATATCCAGCACCGAGCGCTCATCGTTAAAATCGACTTCAAACAGCGCGCCATGACGAGCGGTCATTGTTGCTTTGATGCTTTCGTCATCGCCCAGCAGCAGTTCAGCGCCCGGTTTTGGCGCTTTCGAGGCGCGAATATGCGCGAGAATGCGTTTGTCGTCGAGCATCCGCTCAACCAGCACTTCAATTTTACCGCCGCTGGATTTTCGCCCAAACAGACGCGCCGGGATCACGCGGGTATTGTTAAAAACCAGAAGATCGCCGGGGTTGAGCTTATCGAGTAAATCGGTGAAAGTACCGTGCGTCAGCGCGCCCGTCGGCCCGTCCAGCGACAGTAAACGACAGCTACTGCGTTCAGGCATGGGATAGTGGGCAATCAGGGATTCGGGCAATTCAAAGGAGAAATCGGTAACGCGCATGACACTGACTCAGACTAAAATAAGAGGCGGGTAGTCTAGTGCCGGGGCGCTCTCCCTGCAACCTTTACCCCCCTTTGGATAGAATATAATCGATGAATTTTTTAGCTCACCTGCATTTAGCCCATCTCGCTGAAAGTTCGCTTTCCGGCAACTTACTGGCTGATTTTGTTCGCGGAAATCCTGACGAAAGTTTTCCGCCCGACGTGGTTGCAGGTATTCATATGCATCGGCGTATCGATGTGTTAACCGACAATCTGCCGGAAGTCCGCGAAGCGCGGGAGTGGTTTCGCAACGAAACTCGCCGCGTTGCGCCTATTACGCTGGATGTGATGTGGGATCACTTTCTGTCCCGCCACTGGTCGCAGTTGTCGCCCGACTTTCCGCTACAGGAATTTGTCTGTTATGCCCGCGAGCAAGTGATGACGATTTTGCCAGACTCACCGCCGCGCTTTATCAATCTGAATAATTACTTATGGTCAGAGCAATGGCTGGTGCGCTATCGCGATATGGATTTCATCCAGAGCGTGTTAAACGGCATGGCAAGCCGTCGCCCACGTCTGGATGCTCTGCGTGACTCCTGGTACGATTTAGACACCCATTACGACGCCCTTGAAACCCGCTTCTGGCAATTTTATCCGCGGATGATGGAGCAGGCGTCACGCAAAGCGTTGTAGGGTATTAATTCATCCACACCGTGGCTGATATCGCGGGCAACGCCAGGATCCCATCTACCCGTTGTCCGTTCCCTTCTTTGCATTGCCATTGCGCGACATTAAGCAACGGCGATGCGGGTAGCACCACTTCACACGCTTCACCACGGTTGATTGCCACTAGCACACGCTGCTGATTGAGCACACGCACAAACACCACCACGTTATCTTCCGCATACAACACCTGACAGCCGCCACGACGCAATGCCAGGCTCTTCTTACGCAGCGCAATCATTCGCTGGTACAGCGCGAATAGCTCCGTATCTTGTTTTTCCGGGTCCCAGGGAAACGGTTTACGACAAAATGGATCGTTATTGCCGTCCAACCCCACTTCATCGCCGTAATAAATACACGGCACACCAGGCCAGGTGAACAGCCAGACGACCGCCAGTGGCAGACGCGCAACATCCCGTCCGAGTAACGTTTTAAATCGCGCGGTATCGTGACTATCGAGCTGGTTAAACATACGCAGTTGCTGTTGATGAGAAAGCCCGGCACGGTAATTGTCCATCCAGGTCATACAGATTTGAGCGTTAATCTGCTGCGGATCGTAAGAGACATCGGTATTAGCGAGAAAGCCCCACAGCGGAAAAGTAAAGCCGCGATAGTTCATCGATGCATCTTCCACATCGGCCTGTAACCATTGCCGCGCATCGCCAAAATATTCACCGACAATGTACGCTTCTGGCTGGGTTTCTTTCGCCGCCTCAGTGATGCCGGCGACATGCTGCAAATTATTGCACGCCCCGCCCGCTTCCCCCAGCATATGCACCACATCCAGCCGCCAGCCGTCCATATTCCACGGCGCTTTCAGCCAGTGACGGACAATGCTGTCTTCACCGCGATAAATTTCATTCACCAGACTTTCCGACTGATAATCCAGTTTTGGCAGGCTGGCATAGCCCAGCCAATCGAGCGCCGTGCCGTCATCGCGAAACGAGTACCAGTCGCGCCAGGGCGATTCGGGGTTATGGCAAGCGCCGCCCGTCCCGCGATTGTGCCTGTCAAACCAGGCATGAGAATCGCCACTGTGGTTAAACACGCCGTCCAGCATCAGGCGCATTCCTTGCTGCTGCGTGTTGTGTCTCAAACGCAGCAACGCCCCGTCGCCGCCAAACTGCGGATCGACGTGGCGATAATCTTCGGTATCGTATTTATGCACGCTGGGTGCTTTAAACACCGGATTAAGATACAGCGCCGTCACGCCGAGCTTTTTCAGGTACGGCAGTTTTTCGCTTATCCCGTCCAGATCGCCGCCATAGAACGTTGATCCGCCCGCCTGTGCCGTGACCGGTTCATCCCAGTCACGCAATATGATTTCCCGCCCGGCGGCGTGATGATAATAGACATGATCCTGATCGGCATTACGAGGCAGACTCCGGGCAAAACGATCCGGGAAGATCTGATAAAAAATCTGATCCGCCGCCCATTGTGGTCCGATATCCGGCACATCGACGGCAAACTGTTCCAGCCGTGCTGGTGGTATTGGGCTGAAACCTTGCGGCGTAAACCAACGCTGGCGATCGTGCCACAGCAATTTGAAACTGTAGCGCCGCCGTGGTTGCCCGGTGACGAGAGAGAGCGCTCCCCGCCACGCCGTCACACCAGGCTGCGGCTGGCTGCGCTGTTTATGCATCGGTATTGATGTTTCTTCGTTATCGTTTTCCATGCGCAACATAATGCGCTGTGGCGGCTCTTCGCCCGTCAGCCACAGTGTAATGAGCAGTTGATCTTTGCTTTGTTTAACAAACGGGGACACCGGCAGGTGCCATGCATTCAACATCATAATTCCCCTGCGATTAAAATGTGTTCACCTTGCCATAGCCTAATGCAGGATCAATCATCATCTGAAGGATATTTGGGGGAGGAGGACGGGGGCGGATAATTTTCGGAATAGCCGGATCAGGTTTTGCTCCTGATCCGGCGACAAAAGGCAGGAATTAGTGGTTTTCTGCCAACTGACGATCGTGGCGGCGTTTAAACATCCAGCCAATCAACAGCACCACAATCCACGCAAAACCAACGTACAGAGAGATACGCGTTTCAGGGTGATAACCAATCAGTCCGATGATAAAGACCAGGAAAACCAGCCCCGTGATGGTCGTTGCCACCCCGCCAGGAACTTTAAATTTCAACGCTTTAACTTCTTCTGGTGGCAGGCGGCGACGGAAGGCAATCTGCGACAGCAGGATCATAATCCACACCCACACGGTAGCGAAGGTCGCCAGCGAGGCAATCACCAGGAAGACGTTTTCCGGCATGATGTAGTTCAGATACACAGCAAACAGCAGCGCGGTAGTCATGACCAGCACCGTGACCCACGGAATACCGCGACGCGACGTTTTGCTGAAAATTTTCGGCGCACTGCCCTGCTCTGCCATGCCGTGCAGCATACGGCCTACACCAAACACATCGCTGTTAATTGCCGACAGCGAAGCAGTCAGCACAACGAAGTTAAGAATGCTGGCGGCAAAGGTAATCCCCAAATGCTGGAACGTCAGCACGAACGGGCTACCAGCAGTACCTACCTGATTCCACGGATAGATAGACATAATGACGAACAGCGTACCAACATAGAACACCAGAATACGCATCGGCACTGAATTAATCGCGCGCGGAATAGACTTCTCCGGCTCTTTAGCTTCACCAGCGGTAATACCAATAATTTCAATACCACCGTAGGCAAACATCACCATTTGCAACGACATCACCATGCCAAGCCAGCCGTTACTGAAGAAGCCGCCGTTGCTCCACAGGTTATGGATACCGGTCGGTTGCCCGCCGTTGCCAATCCCCCAAATGATGATACCGAAACCAGCAACGATCATGATGATAATGGTGGCGACTTTAAAGAACGAGAACCAGAATTCCAGCTCACCAAAGACTTTCACGCTCATCAGGTTAATGGCGCAGATAATCAGCACCACGCTCAACACCCATATCCAGTGCGGCACCGTCGGGAACCAGACGCCCATATAGATACCGAAAGCAGTGACATCGGCGATGGCGACAATAAGGATTTCAAAGCAGTAGGTCCAGCCGGTGATATAACCTGCCAGCGGGCCAAGGTTTTCCTGCGCATAACGCGAGAAAGAGCTGGCGGCCGGGTTATGTACCGACATTTCTCCCAGCGCACGCATAATGATATACGCCGCGACACCACCGATAATATAGGCCAACAACACGCTCGGTCCGGCCATTTTGATGGCGTCCGCCGAACCGTAAAACAACCCGGTGCCAATTGCTGAACCCAGTGCCATAAAGCGTATGTGTCGGGTACTTAGCCCACGCTTTAGCTTGTTCTTACTTTCCATCAATTCCTAACCCATCAACACAATAAAAAACCACGGGGCATCGCAGCCCCGTGGTTAAAACAAATTTACAGTGATTTAGTGGGCGCTGGAGGTCACCTGACGACCTGCTGCGCGATCCCAGATAATGGCCAGAACCACCATCACCACCGTTGGCATTAACCACGCCAGACCTTGTTCGGCCAGCGGTAAACGCTGCGCCCAGGACGGTAAAATATCGCTGAATGCAGATGCTTTGATCCCGTCGAGAATACCAAAAAGCAGGCTGATAAACATCGGCGGAGCAATCACGCGGGACGAATTATGCCACCATGAGCGTGTAAAACTTAATACAACCAGTGCGATACACGGCGGATAAATGGCAGTCAGCACCGGTACAGAGATCTGAATCAGCTGGCTCAAGCCCAGATTAGACACCACCATCGAGAAGCCGCCGAGGATAAACACCAGCGTACGGTATGAGAGCGGGATGTATTGGGCGAAGAATTCCGCACAAGCGCAGGTCAGACCAACCGCCGTGACCAGACAAGCGATGAAGATTAACGCCGCCAGCAGGAAGCTACCGCCGCCGCCAAAGGTGTGCTGAACGTAAGCATGCAGAATAGCGGCACCGTTCGCGGATTGATCAACCAGCGACGCGCTGTCTGAACCCAGACGGAACAGCGCCAGGTACAGCAGAGTCAAACCAACGCCTGCCATCAGGCCAGCCCAGACGGTATAACGGGTCAGCAGACGCGCTTCGGTAACGCCGCGAGAACGCGCCGCATTGACAATAACGATACCAAACACCATCGCGCCCAGCGTATCCATAGTCAGATAGCCGTTAACGAAGCCGTTAGAAAACGCAGCGTTTTGATAAGCCTCAGTCGCCGTGCTGATAGAACCCGCAGGCCAGATAATCGCCGCAACAGACAGGATGACCAGCGCGATAATTTTCAGCGGCGCAAGGAAGTTGCCCACGGTATCCAGCAGCTTGCCCGGATAGAGCGAAACCAGAATAACGATAGCGAAATAGACCAGGCTGTAGATAAACAGCGGCAGTGCGGAGTCACCCGTCAGCGGCGCAATGCCCACTTCAAAGGAGACAGTTGCCGTACGCGGTGTTGCAAACAGCGGCCCTACCGCCAGGTAGCAGACTGTTGCCAGCAGCACGCCTGCGACTTTACCGATTGGTGTGCTCAGACTATCGACGCCGCCGCCAACTTTCGCCAGCGCCACTACCGTTAATACCGGCAGACCAACGGCAGTAATAAGGAAGCCGAATGCCGCAGTCCAGACGTGTTCGCCTGCCTGCAAGCCGACCATAGGAGGGAAAATAATGTTACCTGCGCCAACGAACAACGCAAATGTCATAAAGCCCAGAGCGATGATATCGCGCGATCTTAACTGATGGGTCATAAATCATACTGCCTGTGGATGTGGTGTTGTAACGTTAAATTTTGTGCCAATCCCTGGGGATGATACAGCGGTATATTTAAACAATTTTAGCGGGAAATACTCCCAACCAAGCGCGGCGAAGAATAGTTTTTCGATTTACCGCGTGAATGCAGTCAGTATGACAGCACCTGAAGCGCAATTTAAACGCTTATAACGTTTTAAAGCAAGGAGGGATCTAAAAACCAGAGGTATATAGCGATAAGAAATCACCAACCAGTATAAAACACTATTTCCGTGAAAAAGATATGGCTTATCATGCGAACAAAAAATCACCAGACATTGTAAAATTCAGCGCCCGTTTTTTGACTGCAAAGAAAAAAAGCCAGCATCGGCTGGCTTATGGCAACAAAAAATGACAAAGGTGGATTAATCGCTATTTTTGGCAATTAAACGTTCCGGCAGAACAAAACTGAAACGCGTACCTTTGCCCACCGTACTTTCAATATTGAGCCGGCTTTCATGATGATTTACCGCATGCTTCACGATCGCTAACCCCAACCCGCTACCGCCTGTTTGTCGGGAACGCGCTTTATCAACGCGATAAAAACGCTCGGTCAGGCGCGGAATATGCTCCGGTGCGATGCCCGGTCCATTATCTTCAACACTAAATTCGGCACCGTGCGGTACTCGCTGCCAGCGTACGGTGATATGGGTACCTTCCGGCGTATGATTCACGGCGTTATAGACCAGATTCGAAATCGCACTGCGTAACTGGTCTTCGCTGCCAGACACTTTGAGGCCGTTATCAATCTCAAAGGTAAATGTCTGTTTTTGCTGGCTCAGCGTCTGAGCTTCACGCTCAACGACGCGCAGCATCATCGGCACATCAACCTTCTCATTCAGCAACTGCGTCGGCGCGGCTTCAATTTTCGACAAGGTCAGTAACTGCTTCACCAGCCCTTCCATCCGCTGAGTCTGCTCGCGCATGGTGTGCAACGCTTTTTCACGTACAGCCCCCTCCAGTGGTTGCTCATCCATCATCTCCAGGTAGCCTTGTAACACGGTCAATGGCGTACGTAACTCATGGCTTACGTTGGCGAAAAAGTTGCGCCGCGCCCCTTCCAGTTGATGCATTTGCGTGACATCTCGCGCCACCATCAGCAGCTGTTTATGGGTATAAGGCATGACGCGAATTTCCAGATGCCGCCCGGTGTTGAGCACCAGATTGAGCGGGCGAGAAAAATCACGCGTTTTCAGATATTGCGTAAACTCCGGATAACGCAGCAGGTTAAGGATGTTCTGCCCGTTATCTTCTGGCCAGCGCAGACCTAGAATTTGTTGCGCCAGACCATTACACCAGAAAATACCGCCCTCTTCCGTGGTCAGCACCACCGCATCGGGTAGCGACTCCGCACCGCTACGAAAGCGTTTGATAAGATTACCCAGCTCGCGGCGGCGTTTTTTATTACGCAGTTGCATCTGGTGTAAACCGTACAGCAGCGGTTCCCAGCTACCACGCCCCGGTGGCGGGGTCATACTGCGATCCACCCACAGCCACCATGAAAGGCGCAATAAATTCCAGAAATGCCAGATAAGCAGTCCTGTTACCGATGCCAGCAAAAACCAGGGCAGGTAACCAAAAAATGCACCCAGGATGAAAGCCGGGAGGCAGCAAAGTAGCAGCTCCAGCACCAGCCTTTTCCACGACAGCCGTTCCAGCACGTAAGATACTCCAGTTAAGAAATCATAAGCCCTGCTCTGCGTCCGATGAGCAAGGCGTTAAAAGCGGGTTGAAAAACGATATCCTGTACCGCGCACGGTCTGCACCATGCGGTCATGCCCGCCGGGCTCCAGTGCTTTACGCAGGCGGCGAATGTGGACATCGACCGTGCGGTCTTCCACATATACGTTGGTTCCCCAGACGTGATTTAACAGTTGCTCGCGACTGTACACGCGCTCGGGATGCGTCATAAAAAAGTGCAGCAGTTTAAATTCAGTTGGCCCCATCTCCAGCGGTTCTTCGCCCGCCATCACCCGGTGAGATGTCGGGTCGAGACTTAGCCCCTGCATCTCAATCACCTCTTCCACCGCCATCGGCGATATACGGCGCATTACCGCTTTGATTCGCGCCACCAGCTCCTTCGGCGAAAACGGCTTGGTGATATAGTCATCCGCACCGGTTTCAAGGCCGCGCACGCGATCTTCTTCTTCCCCTCTGGCGGTCAACATCACAACCGGAATATCACGGGTCATCGACTCACGCTTGAGGTGTTTGATGAACTGGATACCGGAGCCGCCGGGTAACATCCAGTCGAGGAGAATTAAATCCGGCCAGGGTTCATTCAGTTGGTTCACAGCACTGTCATAATCTTCCGCTTCGACCGGCTGGAAGCCATTTTGCTCGAGCACGAAGCAGACCATTTCGCGAATTGGAGCTTCATCTTCTACGACCAGAATACGTCTCGCCATGATTTGCCCTGTTGTAATAAATAGATTGCGATCATTAATGCGACGTCATTATGCGTCAGATTTATGACAGATTTATGAAAAGCTCGTCGCACATATCTTCAGGTTATTGATTTCTGTGGTGCAGAAAAAAGCAAATAGCGCACCTGTTTGGGTATAATCGCGCCCATGCTTTTTCGCCAGAGAATCGTTATGCGCATCCTTCACACTTCAGACTGGCATCTCGGCCAGAACTTCTACAGTAAAAGCCGCGAAGCTGAGCATCAGGCTTTTCTTGACTGGCTGCTGGAGACAGCACAAACCCATCAGGTGGATGCGATTATTGTTGCCGGTGATGTTTTCGATACCGGTTCGCCGCCCAGTTACGCCCGTACTTTATACAACCGTTTTGTTGTCAATTTACAACAAACGGGCTGTCATCTGGTGGTACTGGCAGGAAACCATGATTCGGTCGCCACGCTGAATGAATCGCGCGATATCATGGCGTTCCTCAATACTACCGTGGTCGCCAGCGCCGGACATGCGCCGCAAATCTTGCCTCATCGCGACGGGACGCCAGGCGCAGTGCTGTGCCCCATTCCTTTTTTACGCCCGCGTGACATTATTACCAGCCAGGCGGGGCTAAACGGTATTGAAAAACAGCAGCATTTGCTGGCGGCTATTACTGATTATTATCAACAACACTATGCCGATGCCTGCAAACTGCGCGGCGATCAGCCTCTGCCCATCATCGCCACGGGACATTTAACGACCGTGGGTGCCAGTAAAAGTGACGCCGTGCGTGACATTTATATTGGCACGCTGGACGCGTTTCCGGCACAAAACTTTCCGCCAGCCGACTACATCGCGCTCGGGCATATTCACCGCGCGCAGCTCATTGGCGGCATGGAACATGTTCGCTATTGCGGTTCCCCCATTCCACTGAGTTTTGATGAATGCGGTAAGAGTAAATATGTCCATCTGGTGACATTTTCAAACGGCAAATTAGAGAGCGTGGAAAACCTGAACGTGCCGATAACGCAACCGATGGCGGTACTGAAAGGCGATCTGGCGTCGATTACCGAACAGCTTGAACAATGGCGCGATGTATCACAGGAGCCACCTGTCTGGCTGGATATCGAAATCACTACCGATGAGTATCTGCATGATATTCAGCGCAAAATCCAGGCATTAACCGAATCATTGCCAGTTGAAGTATTGCTGGTGCGCCGGAGTCGTGAACAGCGCGAGCGTGTGTTAGCCAGCCAACAGCGTGAAACCCTCAGCGAACTCAGCGTCGAAGAGGTGTTCAATCGCCGTCTGGCACTGGAAGAACTGGATGAATCGCAGCAGCAACGTCTACAGAATCTTTTCGCCACGACGTTGCAGACCCTCGCCGGAGAACACGAAGCATGAAAATTCTCAGCCTGCGCCTGAAAAACCTGAACTCATTAAAAGGCGAATGGAAGATTGATTTCACCCGCGAGCCGTTCGCCAGCAACGGGCTGTTTGCCATTACCGGCCCAACCGGTGCGGGGAAAACCACCCTGCTGGACGCCATTTGTCTGGCGCTGTATCACGAAACCCCGCGCCTCTCTAACGTTTCGCAATCACAAAATGATCTCATGACCCGCGATACCGCCGAATGTCTGGCGGAAGTGGAATTTGAAGTGAAAGGTGAAGCGTATCGCGCGTTCTGGAGCCAGAATCGGGCGCGTAACCAGCCGGACGGTAATTTGCAGGTGCCACGCGTAGAGCTGGCGCGCTGCGCAGACGGCAAAATTCTCGCCGACAAAGTGAAAGATAAGCTGGAACTGACGGCGACGTTAACCGGACTGGATTACGGGCGCTTCACCCGTTCGATGCTGCTTTCACAAGGGCAATTTGCTGCCTTCCTCAATGCGAAACCGAAAGAACGCGCGGAATTGCTCGAGGAGTTAACCGGCACCGAAATCTACGGGCAAATCTCTGCGATGGTTTTTGAACAGCATAAATCGGCCCGTACTGAGCTGGAGAAACTGCAAGCGCAGGCCAGCGGCGTTGCGTTATTAGCGCCAGAACAGCTGCAATCGCTGACAGAAAGTTTGCAGGTACTCACTGACGAAGAGAAACGGTTACTCACTGCGCAGCAGCAAGAACAACAATCGCTAAACTGGTTAACGCGTCTGGACGAATTGCAGCAAGAAGCCAGCCGCCGTCAGCAGGCCTTGCAACAGGCGTTAGCCGAAGAAGAAAAAGCGCAACCGCAACTGGCGGCGCTCAGCCTGGCACAACCGGCACGAAATCTTCGTCCGCACTGGGAACGCATCGCAGAACACAGCGCAGCGCTAACGCATACTCGCCAGCAGATTGAAGAAGTAAATACTCGCTTACAGAGCACAATGGCGCTTCGCGCGAGCATTCGCTACCACGCGGCGAAGCAGTCAGCAGAATTACAGCAGCAGCAACAAAGCCTGAATGCCTGGTTACAGGAACACGACCGCTTCCGTCAGTGGAACAACGAACTGGCAGGTTGGCGTGCGCAGTTCTCCCAACAAACCAGCGATCGCGAGCATCTGCGGCAATGGCAGCAACAGTTAACCCATTCTGAGCAAAAACTTAATGCGCTTGCGGCAATCACGTTGACGTTAACTGCCGATGAAGTTGCTAGCGCCCAGGCGCAACATGCTGAGCAACGCCCACTGCGTCAACGCCTGGTCGCGCTGCATGGGCAGATTGTTCCCCAACAAAAACGCCTGGCGCAATTACAGGTCGCTATCCAGAATGTCACGCAAGAACAGACGCAACGTAACGCCGCACTTAACGAAATGCGCCAGCGTTATAAAGAAAAAACGCAACAACTTGCCGATGTGAAAACCATTTGCGAGCAGGAAGCGCGCATCAAAACGCTGGAAGCTCAACGTGCACAGTTACAGGCGGGTCAGCCTTGCCCACTTTGTGGTTCCACCAGCCACCCGGCGGTCGAGGCGTATCAGGCGCTGGAACCGGGCGTAATCAGGCCCGGCTATTAACGCTGGAAAACGAAGTGAAAAAGCTCGGCGAAGAAGGCGCGGCGCTGCGCGGGCAACTGGATGCATTAACGAAGCAGCTTCAGCGTGATGAAAACGAAGCGCAAAGCCTCCGGCAAGATGAGCAAGCACTTACTCAACAATGGCAAGCCGTCACGGCCAGCCTCAATATCACCTTGCAGCCACAGGACGATATTCAACCGTGGCTAGATGCACAAGATGAGCACGAACGCCAGCTGCGGTTACTCAGCCAACGGCATGAATTACAAGGGCAGATTGCCGCGCATAATCAGCAAATTATCCAGTATCAACAGCAAATTGAACAACGCCAGCAGCAACTCTTAACGGCATTGGCGGGTTATGCACTGACATTGCCACAGGAAGAGGAAGAAGAGAGCTGGTTGGCGACACGTCAGCAAGAAGCGCAGAGCTGGCAGCAACGCCAGAATGAATTAACCGCGCTGCAAACCCGTATTCAGCAGCTTACGCCGATTCTGGAAACGTTGCCGCAAAATGATGAACTCCCGCACAGCGAAGAAACTGTGGCGCTGGAAAACTGGCGGCAAGTTCACGAACAATGCCTCGCGTTGCAAAGCCAGCAGCAAACGTTGCAGCAACAGGAGGTTCTGGCAGCGCAAAGTCTGCAAAAAGTTCAGGCGCAGTTTGACACCGCGCTACAGGACAGCATTTTTGACGATCAGCAGGCATTTCTTGCGGCGTTAATGGATGAGCAGACGCTAACTCAGCTGGAGCAGCTGAAACAGAATCTGGAAAACCAGCGTCGTCAGGCACAAGCGCTGGCCACTCAGACAGCTGAAACGCTGGCACAGCATCAGCAACACCGACCTGGCGGGCTGGATCTCACGGCGACGGTGGAACAGATTCAGCAAGAGTTAGCGCAAACTCACCAAAAGTTGCGTGAAAACACCACTCGCCAGGGGGAAATTCGCCAGCAGCTGAAGCAGGATGCAGACAACCGTCAGCAACAACAAACCTTAATGCAGCAAATTGCACAGACGACGCAGCAGGTTGAGGACTGGGGATATCTTAATTCGCTGATTGGCTCCAAAGAGGGCGATAAATTCCGTAAATTCGCTCAGGGGCTGACGCTGGACAATCTGGTCCATCTGGCTAACCAGCAACTTACCCGGCTGCACGGTCGCTATCTGTTACAGCGCAAAGCCAGCGAGGCGCTGGAGGTCGAGGTTGTTGATACCTGGCAGGCAGATGCGGTACGCGATACCCGTACGCTTTCCGGCGGAGAAAGTTTCCTCGTGAGCCTGGCACTGGCGCTGGCGCTTTCGGATCTGGTCAGCCATAAAACGCGTATTGACTCGCTGTTCCTCGATGAAGGTTTCGGCACGCTGGATAGCGAAACGCTGGATACCGCCCTTGACGCACTGGATGCCCTGAACGCCAGTGGTAAAACCATCGGGGTGATTAGCCACGTTGAAGCGATGAAAGAGCGTATTCCGGTGCAGATTAAAGTGAAGAAGATCAACGGACTGGGCTACAGTAAACTGGAAAGCGCGTTTGCGGTGAAATAACTATTCAGCAGGATAATGAATACAGAGGGGCGAATTATCTCTTGGCCTCGCTGGTCGTTATCCTGCAAGCTATCACTTTATTGGCTACGGTGATTCGTAGCTGCTCTGTTGGTTGTGATGGTGGTATGAAAAAAGTTATTTTATCTTTGGCACTCGGCACATTTGGCCTGGGGATGGCTGAATTTGGCATTATGGGGGTGCTCACGGAGCTGGCGCATAATGTGGGGATTTCGATTCCTGCCGCCGGGCATATGATTTCGTATTATGCGCTGGGGGTGGTAGTCGGTGCGCCGATAATCGCGCTTTTTTCCAGTCGCTACTCACTCAAACATATCTTGTTGTTTCTGGTGACGTTGTGCGTCATTGGCAACGCCATGTTCACGCTCTCTTCGTCTTACCTGATGCTCGCCATTGGTCGCCTGGTTTCCGGCTTTCCGCATGGTGCATTTTTTGGCGTCGGAGCGATCGTATTATCGAAAATTATCCAACCCGGCAAAGTCACCGCCGCCGTGGCGGGGATGGTTTCCGGGATGACAGTCGCCAATTTGCTGGGCATTCCGCTGGGGACGTATTTAAGTCAGGAATTTAGCTGGCGCTACACCTTTTTGTTGATCGCTGTTTTTAATATTGCGGTGATGGCATCGGTCTATTTTTGGGTACCGGATATTCGCGACGAGGTGAAAGGAAAGCTGCGCGAACAATTTCACTTTTTGCGCAGCCCGGCCCCGTGGTTAATTTTCGCCGCCACGATGTTTGGCAACGCAGGTGTGTTTGCCTGGTTCAGCTACGTAAAGCCATACATGATGTTTATTTCCGGTTTTTCGGAAACGGCGATGACCTTTATTATGATGTTAGTTGGGCTAGGGATGGTGCTGGGGAATATGCTAAGTGGCAGGATTTCAGGACGTTATTCACCACTGCGCATTGCAGCAGTGACTGACTTTATCATTGTACTGGCACTGCTGATGCTCTTTTTCTTCGGCGGTATGAAAACAACGTCGCTTATTTTTGCTTTTATTTGTTGCTCGGGATTATTTGCCCTTTCAGCACCTCTACAAATATTATTACTGCAAAATGCCAAAGGCGGAGAGTTATTAGGTGCCGCAGGTGGGCAAATAGCGTTTAACCTCGGTAGCGCCGTCGGCGCATATTGCGGTGGTATGATGCTGACGCTGGGGCTGGCGTATAATTACGTGGCCTTGCCTGCCGCCCTGCTCTCGTTTGCTGCGATGTCGTCATTGCTGCTGTATGGTCGCTATAAGCGCCAGCAAGTAGCGGAGAGTCCGGTGCTGGCGAAACCACTGGGATAGGTTGCAGTCACGGTGCACATTACTTGTTGCCGGATGCGGCGTGAACGCCTTATCCGGCCTTGTATTATCCCTCCTGTGCAGAGAAAATTGGCCAGTTTTCTCTGCCTGCAGTCCGCATGCCGTATCCGGCCTTGGGTTCTAACCTGCGCGGTAGATTTATGCAGCGGACTGCCTTTCTCCCAAAGTGATAAACCGGACAGTATCATGGACCGGTTTTCCCGGTAATCCGTATTTGCAAGGTTGGTTTCACTATGGAACATGAACTTCATTATATTGGTATCGACACCGCTAAAGAGAAACTGGATGTCGATGTGTTGCGCCCTGATGGCCGTCATCGCACCAAAAAATTCGCTAACACCCCTAAAGGGCACGATGAGCTGGTGAGCTGGCTGAAGGGTCACAAGATTGACCATGCGCATATCTGCATCGAA